>CP028150.1:0-336051 GCA_003028315.1 Neisseria mucosa
TTGCCTGCCGGGCAGTTCGCGCAATGGATTGCGCCCTTGACCGTGGGCGAGGAAAACGGCGTGTGGGTGGTTTACGGTAAAAACCAGTTTGCCTGCAATATGCTCAAAAGCCAGTTTGCCGCCAAAATCGAAGTGGTGCGTGCGGAATTGGCCCCGCAACAGGCGGCTTTTGCGTTTAAAGCGGGCGTGGGGCAGCATTATGAAATGGCGGAAAATGCAGGGACGGTTGCGCCTGAACAAGCCGCGTTGACGGAAGAAATGCCGAAAGCGGACGCGCAAGAATCTTTTTCGGACGGGACGTCGTCTGAAAACTCAGACAGATCTTCCGTTGCGAAAACAGCGGCGGATATTTTGGCGCAGCGCATGAAAAACCTGCCGCACGAAAACAAGCAGCCTGCCGCCGCGCCCGCAGAATCCAAAGCCGTTGCCAAAGCCAAAACGGAAGCGCAGCGCGATGCGGAAGAAGCGCGTTATGAACAGACCAATCTGTCGCGCGACTACACATTCGATACCTTGGTGGAAGGTAAGGGCAACCGCCTTGCCGCCGCCGCCGCTCAAGCCATTGCCGAGAATCCGGGGCAGGGCTACAACCCGTTTTTCCTGTACGGCAGCACGGGTTTGGGTAAAACCCACTTGGTGCAGGCCATCGGCAACGAACTGCTGAAAAACCGCCCTGACGCCAAAGTACGCTATATGCATTCAGACGACTATATCCGCAGCTTTATGAAGGCGGTGCGCAACAATACTTATGATGTGTTCAAGCAGCAATACAAACAATACGATCTGCTGATTATCGACGACATCCAGTTCATCAAAGGCAAAGACCGTACGATGGAAGAATTCTTCTATCTGTACAACCATTTTCATAACGAGAAAAAACAGCTCATCCTCACTTGCGACGTATTGCCTGCCAAAATCGAAGGCATGGACGACCGCCTCAAATCGCGTTTTTCATGGGGTTTGACTTTGGAACTCGAGCCGCCCGAGCTGGAAATGCGCGTGGCGATTTTGCAGAAAAAGGCAGAAGCGGCAGGCATCAGCATTGAAGACGAAGCCGCATTGTTTGTCGCCAACCTGATTCGTTCCAACGTGCGCGAACTGGAAGGCGCGTTCAACCGCGTCAGCGCCAGCAGCCGCTTCATGAACCGTCCCGTTATCGACATGGATTTGGCGCGTACGGCTTTGCAGGACATCATTGCCGAAAAACACAAAATCATTACCGCCGACACCATTATCGACGCGACTGCCAAATATTACCGCATTAAAATCAGCGATATACTCGGTAAAAAACGCACGCGTAACATTGCCCGTCCGCGTCAGGTCGCCATGAGCCTGACCAAAGAGCTAACCACCCTCAGCCTGCCGTCCATCGGCGACGCTTTCGGTGGACGCGACCACACGACCGTCATGCACGGCGTGAAAGCCGTAGCAAAACTGCGCGAAGAAGATCCCGAGTTGGCGCAAGATTACGAAAAACTCCTGATTCTGATTCAAAACTGAGTCAGAACCGGCTTTCAGACGACCCCTCTCTTAAAAGGTCGTCTGAAAACACAAATACACTTTGATTTTAACGGCGGCGAATCAACCATCTCGTCCGCCGAACCCGATTCAAAAACACCCGAAATAACCGATTCAAAAGGAATTGACCATGCTGATTTTACAAGCCGACCGCGACAGTCTGCTCAAGCCGCTGCAAGCCGTTACCGGTATCGTCGAACGCCGCCATACCCTGCCCATCCTCTCCAACGTCCTGCTCGAAAGCAAAGACGGTCAAACCAAACTTCTGGCGACCGACTTGGAAATCCAAATCAACACAGCCGGTCCGGAAAGTCAGGCGGGCGACTTCCGCATCACCACCAACGCCAAAAAATTCCAAGACATCCTGCGCGCCTTGCCCGACAGCGCCATCGTTTCGCTCGACTGGGCGGACAACCGTCTGACCCTGCGTGCAGGCAAATCACGCTTCGCCCTGCAAACCCTGCCTGCCGAAGACTTCCCGCTGATGAGCGTCGGCGAAGACATCAGCGCAGCGTTTTCCCTGTCGCAGGAGACTTTCAAAACCATGCTTTCACAAGTCCAATACAGCATGGCAGTACAAGACATCCGCTACTACCTCAACGGCTTGCTGATGCAGGTTGAAGGCAACCAACTGCGCCTCGTCGCCACCGACGGCCACCGCCTTGCCTACGCCGCCAGCCAAATCGAAGCCGAATTGCCCAAAACCGAAGTCATCCTGCCGCGCAAAACCGTTTTGGAACTCTTCAAACTGCTGAACAACCCGTCCGAACCCATCAGCGTCGAGCTGCTCAACAACCAAGTACGCTTCCAATGCAACGGCACGACCATCGTCAGCAAAGTCATCGACGGCAAATTCCCCGACTTCAACCGCGTCATCCCGCTGGACAACGACAAAATCTTCCTCGTTTCCCGTACCCAACTTTTGGGCGCGCTTGAACGTGCCGCCATCCTTGCCAACGAAAAATTCCGCGGCGCGCGCCTGTTCCTGCAGCCCGGCCTTTTGAGCGTCGTGTGCAGCAACAACGAGCAGGAAGAAGCCCGCGAAGAACTCGAAATCGCCTACCAAGGCGGCGAACTCGAAGTCGGCTTCAATATCGGCTATCTGATGGACGTATTGCGCAACATCCATTCCGACGATATGCAGCTTGCCTTCGGCGATGCCAACCGCTCGACCTTGTTTACCGTGCCGAATAACCCGAACTTCAAATACATCGTTATGCCGATGCGCATCTGATGCGGCGGTTGTTTTGAAATGAATAAAAAGGTCGTCTGAAAACCTGTTTGGTTTGGTTTTCAGACGACCTTTTTATGTGGTTGAACAACAGCGAAACAATCAGCTTTCGGATATTTCCTGTTTCAAATCGACCAATCGCGTTCCCGCCAAGAAATCATATAGAAACTGCCGGTCGGGGTTCAGCAGGGCGAAGCCCCACGGCAGGATGAGCCAGATCAGGGCGGCGCCGAAGGCGGGCACAGGTGGGATGGCGAGCAGGTGGCGCAAGCCTGCGTAAGCGAGCAGGGGGATGAAAACGACGAAGATACATGCCCAAATAAAGCGGATGCGCAGTTGCGACAATGGCGGCAGCGTACCGTTTCTGCCGTGCAGCCCGATTTTCCACGTCTGCATGGCGAGGGTGCGGCCGGTTTTCGTCCAGTTGGTTTTGAAGTAGAGCCACCAGCTGCCTACAAAGATAACGCAGGTAACCAAGCTGGAAAGGAGCTGGGAGACGGGGTTGAGGGAAATCGCGGCGATGCCGGCAAGGATGGCGGCGATGGCGGTCACGGCGCCGGTCAGCAGCAATTCATACATCAGGGCGGCAAGGCGGCGTTTGACGGGGGCGGGGGGAAAGGCGGTCATGACGGTCTGCTCGGTAAAAAGGTCGTCTGAAAAACGGAATGTTTGGTTTGGGCGAAACTGCCGCATCCGTTTTCAGACGACCTTTGTGTGGGAGGAATCAGCGGTGGGGGCGTTTTTGTCCGCGCGCCTGCTGGGCTGCCATTTGGTTCATTTCCTGACGGGTCGGGCGTTTTTTGAACATGGCGTGCGCTTCATCGGCCGAACATTTTTGCGACAGGCAGACCAACGTTATCGCGTCTTTTTGGTGCTGGCCGCCGCTGTGGTACATACGGCGCAGGTTGGCTTCGTTGATGCGGCCTTTTTCGGGGTCGATGTCGAATTTTTTCAGGCGTTCGAGAAACTGGCGCTGCTGGCGGCGCGAAGTCCAGACAAAGCCGCCGGCGGCTGCGGCGACGATGATGACGGCAAGCAGGATGGCAAGCGGCCACGAATCGACGATTAAGACGATGATCAGGCTTAAAACGGCGGTGGTCAGCACGAGCAGGCCGCCGATGCGGAGTTTGGTTTGGTTGTCCATGAAGTTGTGGTTCCTTATTAAGGGTGGGAGGTCGTCTGAAAAACGGAGGCTGGTTTCGGAGAACCTGCCGCGTCGGTTTTCAGACGACCTTGAATCTCGTAATTAACGCTATTTTACAGTATTTTCGGAATGTGGTGGGAAGGTGGCAGCAGGTGGAGTTTCCTGCCGCAAAGTCAAAGAAAACAATATTGTTTGTTTGCCGTTATTCCCATTCGAACAGAAATAACGGCAAACCATGCTTTTATGATTTCAATTCCTTATTATTACCACACCGCACGTTCCCTCATATCTTCCACCGCTTCCACCAACGCCGCCGCCAAGGGCGGATCAAAAGACGAGTGTCCCGCCTGAATCACGCGCAGTTCGGCTTCGAGCAGCGCCTGCGACAGTTCCCACGCGCTTTGCATGGGGGTGCATAAGTCGTAACGTCCTTGCACGATGATGGTCGGGATATGGCGGATTTTGTCCGTGTTCGCCAAAATCGCTTTGTCGCCCTTCAGCCAGCCTTCGTTGACGAAATAATGGTTTTCCAAGCGGGCGATGGCGAGCGATTGGTAGGCGTCTTCATCGACGTCTTGCGGCTCGAAGCGGATCAGGTAGCTTTCCCAATCCGCCCAGGCTTTGGCGGCTTTCAGACGACCTGCTTCGTCTTCGCCGAACAGCATTTCGTGATACGCCGCAATCAGGCTGCCGCGTTTTTCTTCGGCGACGGGCGCGAGGAATTTCTGCCATTGCGCGGGATAAATCTGGCTGACGCCACCTGCTTCGTCCAGCCACGCCATTTCGGACGGGCGGCACAGGAATATCCCGCGCAAGACGAGTCCGGCAACGCGTTCGGGATGGGTTTCGGCATACGCCAGCGACAAGGTGCTGCCCCATGAGCCGCCGAACACCAGCCATTTTTGAATGCCCAGCATTTCGCGGACTTTTTCGATGTCGGCAACCAAATCCCAAGTCGTGTTGTCGTCGGTGCAGGCGTAAGGCAGCGAGCGGCCGCAGCCGCGCTGGTCGATGATGACGATGCGGAACACGTCGGGATTGAAAAAGCCGCGGCAGGCAGGCGATGCGCCCGCGCCGGGTCCGCCGTGCAGGAAGATGACGGGCAGTCCGTCGGGATTGCCGGATTCTTCCCAATAGATTTGATGGATGTCCGATACTTGCAGCAGGCCGCTGCGGATGGGTTCGCGGATGGGGTACATGGTGTTTCTCCTGTTGTCTGACGTTGGGATTGTACCCATCGGGCAGGCAAACGACAAACGGCAAGGGGTCGTCTGAAATCCCCTTGCGCCGCCGCGTTTCCCGACCGCCCGACTATCCGCTATAATTCCCCGATACCCGCGCAACCGAAAGAATGAAATGAACAAAATCCTGATGACCGCCGCCGTGCTGCTTCTGTCCGCCTGCGGCTTCCACCTCAAAGGCATGGGCGGCACCGCACGCACGCTGCCGTATCCCGCTTGGCACATCCAAAACGCCTCCGTGATGCAGAAGGCTTTGGAAAACGCCCTGCGCCGCGTTGACGGCAAACCCGTTTCCGCCGCCGAAGCGCAAATGACGTTGAACATCAAGGGCATCGAAACCCGTCAGGACATCTACACCATCACCCGCGCCGCGTTGGTCAACGAATACCTGCTGACGCTGCGCGTCGAAGCCCAAGCCATGCGCAACGGCGAGCCAGTGGGCGAACCGATTACCGTCCTCGTCAACCGCACGATGGACTACAACGACAGCGAAGTGTTGGGCAAACAGGAAGAAAGCGAAACCATCTGGGCGGAAATGCGCGCCGACGCCGCCGACCAAATCGTCCGCCGCCTGACGTTCCTGAAAGCGTATTGATGGCGGTCATGAATATCGAGCAGGTCAACGCGGATATGCCGCTTTCGCCACTGTACATCATTCACGGCGAAGAAGACCTGTTGCGCATCGAAGCCCTCGACACCCTGCGCGCCGCCGCCAAAAAACAAGGCTACCTCAACCGCGAAGTCTTTACGGCGGACAACGGCGCCGACTGGGACGAACTCCTGCAAAGCGCAGGCAGCGCGGGGCTTTTCGCCGACTTGAAACTTTTGGAAATCCACATTCCGAACGGCAAGCCCGGCAAAACCGGCGGCGACGCGCTGCAAACCTTCGCCGAACGCCTGCCTGAAGACACCGTTACCCTGATTCTGCTGCCCAAGCTCGAAAAAGCCCAAACGCAGGCAAAATGGTTCACCGCGCTTGCTGCCAAAGGCACGGTACTCGAAGCCAAAGCCATTAGCGCGCAAGTCCTGCCGCAGTGGATAAAGGGTCGTCTGAACAAGGTCGGACTCGACATCGAACCCGACGCGCTTGCCCTGTTTGCCGAACGCGTCGAAGGCAACCTGCTCGCCGCCCGCCAAGAAATCGACAAACTCGCGCTGCTGCACCCGCAAAACCATACCGTCAACATCGCCGATGCCGAAGCCGCCGTCGCCAACGTCGCCCGTTTCGACGTGTTCCAGCTTTCCGGCGCATGGATGAAAGGCGATGCCCTACGCGTCGCCCGCCTTCTGGACGGACTCGAAGAAGAAGGCGAAGAACCTGTCTTGCTGCTGTGGGCGGTTGCCGAAGACATCCGCACCCTCATCCGCCTGACTGCCGCGCTCAAACAAGGGCAGAGCGTACAATCCGTCCGCAACAGCCTGCGCCTGTGGGGCGACAAACAAACCCTCGCGCCGATTGCCGTCAAACGCATTCCCGCCGTCCGCCTGATCGAAGCGCTGAAAACCTGCGCCAAAATCGACCGCATCATCAAAGGCGCGGAAGACGGCGACGCGTGGACGGAGTTCAAGCAGTTGGTGACGGGGTTGGCGGTGTGAAGGTGTATATATCCGGGTTGCTTGCGGCGAGCACATCCTGTTATTAGAGCCTGCCCGGCATGATGAAGACCGGGGAGGGGTTGAAAACCCGACAAAAAAGAACATATTGAATGAGGCAGAAATCTTCCTGTTTCCGATAAATCGGCCATCCGCACATACACCGTCGTTTTCAGACGACCTTTCAAAGGAAAACCATGTTTCAAAACTTTGACCTGGGCACTGTCCTGCTCGCGATTCCGCCCGTCCTCCTTGCCCTGACCATACGCGAAGTCGCGCGTGGTTATACCGCCCGCCGTTGGGGCGACAGTACCGCCCAACAATACGGGCGGCTGACGCTCAATCCCCTGCCGCATATCGATCCGGTAGGTACGATCGTCGTCCCCATAATCAGCCTGCTGCTGACCCCGTTCGTCTTCGGTTGGGCGCGCCCGATGCCCATCGACCCGCGCAATTTCCGCGATCCGCGCCGCGCTTGGCGTTGGGTTTCCATTTCCGGTCCGATTGCCAATCTGATTTTGGCGTTCTTCTGGGGCTTTGTCGCCGCCTTTGCCGTTTACGCGCCCGAATCCTATCAGGAACCGTTGGTCCGAATGGCGCAATACGGCGTTATCGTGAACGCGATTTGGGTCGCTTTCAGCCTGATTCCCATCCTGCCTTGGGACGGCGGCATCTTTATCGATACTTTCCTGTCTGCCAAACAGTCCATGCAGTTTCGCAAAATCGAACCTTACGGAATGTGGATTGTCCTAATATTGATGTTCACAGGGCTGTTGGCAAAAATCATCCTGCCTATCGTTGCACTGATACAGACGGCTGTGTACCTCTTTATGACCTTGTTAATCTGAATCGTCTGCAAGACAGTAAAGAGGTTGTCTGAAACCTTAAACACACCCGCAGGGCGCATGATTGCGCCCTTTGTTTTACCTGTTTCCAAAGTAAATCTCATTGGAAACCCTGCTTAAAAATTGTACAATGGCAGCCCTTTCCATACGGCGGTTTGACCATGCGCATCGGCGGCTACATTATCGACAATCCCATTGCACTCGCCCCGATGGCGGGCATTACGGACAAACCGTTCCGCCAACTTTGCCGAGATTTTGGCGCAGGTTGGGCGGTGTGCGAAATGCTGACCAGCGACCCGACGCTTAGAAATACCAAAAAGACCCTGCGCCGCAGTGATTTTGCCGATGAAGGCGGCATCGTTGCCGTCCAGATTGCCGGCAGTGATCCGCAGCAGATGGCGGATGCCGCGCGTTACAACGTCAGCCTCGGGGCGCAGGTTATCGACATCAACATGGGCTGTCCCGCCAAAAAAGTCTGCAATGTTCAAGCCGGCAGCGCGCTGATGCAAAACGAGCCGCTGGTTGCCGCCATTCTCGAAGCCGTCGTCCGCGCGGTGGACGTTCCCGTTACCCTCAAAACCCGTTTGGGCTGGCACGACGACCACAAAAACCTGCCTGCCATCGCCCGCATCGCCGAAGATTGCGGCATCGCCGCCCTTGCCGTCCACGGACGCACACGCACGCAAATGTACAAAGGCGAAGCGGCTTATGATCTGATTGCCGAAACCAAAGGTCGTCTGAACATCCCCGTCTGGGTCAACGGCGACATCACTTCGCCGCAAAAAGCCGCCGCCGTGCTCAAACAAACCGCTGCCGACGGCATCATGATAGGGCGCGGCGCACAAGGCAGGCCGTGGCTCTTTCGCGATTTGAAATATTACGCCGAACACGGCGTTTTGCCGCCTGCCTTGAGCTTGGCAGAATGTAACGCCACCATTTTGAACCACATCCGCGCCATGCACGCGTTTTATGGCGAAGCCGCCGGCGTACGCATCGCCCGCAAACACATAGGCTGGTACATCGACGAAATGCCCGACGGCGAGCAGACACGCCGGGACATCAACCGCTTGGACAGCGCAGCGGCACAATACGATACCCTAGCTGCCTATCTTGAGACGCTTTCGGAGAAAACCGACCGCTGGGTGTGTGCATATCGTGAAGGGTAGGGGTGTTTCAGACGACCTGTTTATTTTGGGAATTAATATGAAATTGACCCCACGTCTCAAACGCTTCGGTATAGCCGCGCTGTTGCTGACAGGATTCGGCATTTACGCTTATGACTACAATCTGATAGCTTGTAAATTAATGGATCGCTCTTGGAATGAAGACAAGGGCAGGTGCATGAATCCCGATTGCCGTCAACATGATGCGTGTATGTTGAGTGCGTTTAAGAGTAAAGCAACATGCGAAACCATCCGCCCCGGTGACAGTTTGGACAAGGCTTGGTATGTACTGGGCGAACCTTGGTATGAGAAAAACGGGCGTTTCTTTTGGGATGATAAATATGGAGGTCATGTAGCAGAAATCGAACCGGACGGAGAAAAGGTTGGCAAGATTACCTGCTTGGGGGAGTAGGTTGCGTGGACTGTAATCCGGCATGGTGAAGGCTTGATGGTTAATCTTCATTCTTAAAGGCTGATGTGCCTTTCTACAGCCAACCTCCTTTAATACAAAAGGCTTCAGTATGACTTTTTGGCGTGGCTTTTGGATTATCACCGGCGTACATTTTTTGGCGTGCATGTCGCCCGGCCCTGATTTTGTACTCGTTTCGCAGCAGGCGTTGAGCCGGGGGCGGGCTGCCGGAATGTTGACCGCGCTGGGCATTGCGTTGGGATTCGGTATCCACATTATTTATTCCGTACTCGGCTTGGTCACGCTGGTGGCTCAGTCCGCCCCGCTTCTGACCGCGGTCAAAATCGTCGGCGGCCTGTATCTGCTGTATATCGGCTATAAAGGTTTGCGCGCGAAAGCTGCGGGCGGGACGGTCGAAATCCGTAAGGACCATATGGCGGATGAACCGACATGGAAAACGATATGGCGTGGGGTGTTGTGCAATGTGCTGAACCCGAAGGCGGTCGTGTATATGCTGTCGCTGTTTACCGTCGTATTGTCGCCGGATACGCCGATGTGGCAGATGGGGGTTTACGGCGTGTGGATGGTGCTGATGCTGTTCGTTTGGTTCAGCCTTGTCGCGCTGATGTTGTCCGCCCCTGCCGTGAGCAAACGTTTTCAGCGTTTCGGTCATTGGATAGACCGATTTTGCGGCGGGGCGTTGGCTTTGCTGGGGATTAAGGTTATCAGCGGGTAGCTTGGGTCGTCGGGCCAACAGGATGATTCTTATCCGGAAATGGCGGCAATATCAGGTCGTCTGAAAACACAGTTTTATCGAAATAAAAAACAATCTATTTAATTCAAACTCAACAAACGTCGTCTGAACCCCGTTTCAGACGACCTGTCATCTTTAAAAACAACGAAGGAGGATATGTTATGAAACAACCCATCCCCGATATTGCGCAATGCGTTGAACAGAATTTGCAACAGTATTTCAAAGACTTGAACGGTACGGAGCCTTGCGGTGTGTACGATATGGTGTTGCACCAAGTGGAAAAGCCGATGCTTGCGTGTGTGATGGAACAATGCGGCGGCAATCAGTCCAAAGCAGCGGTGATTTTGGGATTGAACCGCAATACGCTGCGTAAGAAACTGTTGCAGCACGGTTTGCTGTAAATATCGGTCTTGTTGCAAAGGGAGAAAACTGATGAAGCAGGAACTTCGCCATGACGGCGGTACGCGGGGGAAAACGCTGAACGTCCATTTCATCCTGCACGAGGATTTTGAAGTGCCGGGCGCGTATTGGGATTGGGCGCGGTCGCGCGGGCATCGTACGGCGTCGACTAAGGTTTATGAGTCGGAAGCGTTGCCCGAAAATGCGGACGGTATCGATTTTCTGATTGTCATGGGCGGACCGCAGTCGCCCGATGAAGACAGGCAGGCTTTTCCGTATTACGACCCTGAAGCCGAGCTGCGCCTGATGCGTCAGGCAGTGGCGGCGGACAAGTACATTGTCGGCGTGTGCTTGGGCGCGCAGCTTTTGTCCGTCGCCTACGGCGCACGGCACGAGCGCAGCCCGCATCGCGAAATCGGCGTGTATCCGGTCGAGTTGACGCAGGAAGGTTTGAACGATCCGCATACCGCCTTGTTGGGAGCGTCTTTCCTTGCGGGGCATTGGCACGGGGATATGCCCGGACTGACGGATGAGGCGGCAGTATTGGCGGCGAGCAAAGGTTGTCCGCGCCAGATTGTCCTCTTCTCACCCAAGCATTATGCGTTTCAGGCGCATTTGGAATTCGACCGCGCCGCCGTCGGTCTCTTGATTGCCGCCGACGGGCGCGAAAACTTGGCGGCGCAAAGCAGGACGCAGGCTTATGTGCAGCATCCCGATGAAATCGAGCGTTTCGATTTTACGCAGATGAACGCGAAACTCTTTGTCTTTTTGGATTCGTTGACCGAATCGGGGCAGGGTGGGGCGTGATGTCCTGCCTTTCATCAGTGCATCCTTTTATCCGACGACTTGAGCCATGATTTACCAAATACTCTCCTTATTGATTTGGGGCAGCTCGTTTATCGCCGCCAAATATACTTACGAGATGCTTGATGCCGCGCTGATGGTCGAGGCGCGGCTGTTGATTGCCGCGTTGATGGTGCTGCCTTCCTGTTACCGCCATTTCGGCAAGATTCCGCGCCGCGAGTGGAAGCCTTTGTTGTGTATTGCCTTTATCAACTACGTCGTGGTGTTGCTGCTTCAGTTTATCGGCTTGAAATACACGTCCGCCGCCAGCGCGATTACCATGGTCGGGCTGGAACCCTTGTTAGTAGTGTTTGTCGGTCATTTCGTTTTTAACGATAAAGCCAAGATTTACCACTGGATTTGCGGGGCGGCGGCGTTTGCCGGCATCGGGATGATGGTGCTGGGCGGTGCGGAAGAGGGCGGCGCGGTCGATTGGTTCGGCTGTTTGCTGATTCTGCTTGCGGGATTCGGTTTCGCCGGCGTGATACGGCCGAGCCAGCAGATGATTGCCCGCATCGGTGCGCCCGCATTTACTTCTGCTTCCATGGCGGCGGCGGCGGTGTTGTGCCTGCCGTTTTCGCTGGTGTTGGCTCAGAGCTATGAAGTCCACTGGTCGTGGGGCGGCGTGCTGTCGGTTTTGTATTTGGGGGTGGGATGCAGTTGGCTTGCCTATCTCTTATGGAACAAAGGCATGAACAAAGTCCCTGCCAATGTCTCCGGCCTCTTGATTTCGCTCGAACCTGTCGTCGGCGTCATCATGGCGGTATGGATTCTGGGCGAACATTTGTCCGCCGTGTCCGCTTTAGGCGTGTTCATCGTCATCGCCTCGACGTTTGTCGCAGGATGGCTGTCGAACAGGGGAAAGAATGCGTAAGGGGTCGTCTGAAAACGTCTAAATCAGGTTTTCAGACGACCTGAGAAGGTACGCGAGTATCTTGTTTTAATGTGGTTTTAAAAATATCAGGAGATTTTCGATGAAATATATGATTGCCCTGCTGCTTGCCGCCTGCCCCGTTTTGGCATCGGCTGCGCCCAATAACGACAAAGCAGCCGTCCAAGCAGTGATTGCCCGGTATTACAACCATCCGCTTGCCGCTGAAAACTGCCAGCTTGCCAAGCTGCCGAAAGACAGTAATCAGATGTCCGACGTCATGTATTGCATGAAACCCGTTGCCGACCATGCCGTTACCCGCAACGGTACGCCTACGCGCTATGTGTTGTACACGGGTTTTGCCTACGATATGAAGCTCAAAGTCAAACGGGACGCGCATGCTTCTTCGGGTTTGGCAGAATTGTTTGTTTTGGAAAAAACAGACGGAAAGTGGGCAATCAAACAACATGGAAGCGATGAAATCGGCGCATGGGGGGATGTGCCGGAGAATAAGGATTGGCGGTTTGTCCAAATGGGTGAGCAAAACTGGGGCTACACTGTCGAATCAGGCTATACGGGTCAGGGCGAAACGACGACCGGAGAAAATTTCCTGTTTACCGATAACAGCAACCGTGTCCGTAACAGCTTCATTATCAACGGTAAAGATAATGGCGCATATTATGGCAATTGTGATGAATACAAAGGGCGGGAAAAACGTAATTGTGAAAACAGCTATGCCAGCATCGATGCGAAAATTACCTTGGACAAAAGCCGTCCTTCAGTCTCAGGCGTTTGGGCATTAAGCGCAACGGTGAAGGGGGTGGATGGCAAAAAACGTTATAAAAATCAGAAATATGCGATTCCTTACAACGGCAAGACACACGTTGCGCCGAAAAGCTATCCGCTCAATGTTAATTGAGGCCGTTTGATTTTTTAACGAACCGCCGAACCCTGTCTCAAAAACAAAATCCCCATGAAACATACGCACAAACTTTGGATAGCCCTCATCCTCGCCGGCATCGTCGGCGGCATGGTCGGCATTGCCTTAACGGAGCTTATGCACTTTATCCAGCACACGGCTTACGGTTACGGCACGGGTGGCGGGCATGTTTCCTTTCGGGAAGGCGTGGTTCAAACGTCGTCTGAACGCCGTATCCTCGTATTGATTTTGTGCGGCGTCGCGGTAGGGTTCGGCTGGTGGTCGCTCAAACGTTTCGGCAGGCCGCAAATCGAAATCAAGGCAGCCTTGAAGCAGCCCTTGCAGGGGCTGCCGTTTTTGACCACCGTTTCCCATGCGCTGCTGCAAATCATCACCGTTGGACTCGGTTCCCCGCTCGGACGCGAAGTCGCCCCGCGTGAAATGACCGCCGCGTTTGCATCCGTCGGTGGCAGGCGTTTGGGTTTGGACGAAGACGACACGCGCCTGCTGCTCGCCTGCGCGTCGGGTGCAGGTTTGGCGGCGGTCTATAACGTCCCGCTCGCCTCCACACTTTTCATCCTCGAAGCCATGTTGGGCATTTGGACGCAACAGGCAGTGGCCGCCGCACTGCTGACTTCCGTCACCGCCACCGCCGTCGCCCGCATCGGCTTGGGCGACGTGCAGCAATACCATCCCGCCCATCTCGATGTGAACATCCCGCTGCTGTGGTTTGCCGCCGCCATCGGCCCCGTTTTGGGCGCAACGGCGGTATGGTTTCAGCGCAGTGCCAAAAAATTTCCCTTCTTAAAGCGCAACGACCCGAAAATCATTCCTTTGGCGATTGCCTTATTCGCCCTTATCGGCATCGTTTCCGTTTGGTTTCCCGAAATACTGGGCAACGGCAAGGCGGGCAACCAGCTTACATTCGGCGGCATGACCGACTGGCGGTACAGCTTGGAAATGACCGCCGTCAAATGGTTCGTCGTCCTGCTCGCACTCGCCGCAGGCGCATACGGCGGGCTGATTACCCCGTCCATGATGCTCGGCAGCACCATCGCCTTCGCCGCCGCAGCCGCGTGGAACACCTTCTTCCCCGCCATGTCGTCTGAAAGTGCCGCCGTCATCGGCGCGGCGGCATTTCTCGGCGTTTCCCTCAAAATGCCCCTGACCGCCATAGTCTTCATCCTCGAGCTCACCTACGCCCCCGCCGCCCTGCTGATGCCTTTGTGCATCACGATGGCGGGCGCAGTGGCAACGGCAAGGAAAATGGGGTTTGAATAGAAGAGATAGGGAAAAGCAGTTGTTTGAAAGGGATAAATGGCGGTAGATGGCGGGGTTGCCATATCGAGAGCAAGGTGAATCGGCTGTAAACGATGGCGGGATCGGAATTGAGAATGTCGCAGCAGAAAAAAAGGTCGTCTGAAAACTTGTTTTCAGACGACCTTTGCTTTGGGGATTATTTACCCGGCTGGGCTTCATAGTGGGGCGAATAAGGGCCGTACATGATGCCGTTCGTCGCGGACGCCGAAAGCAGGCGCGTGCCTGCAACTTGGGCAATATCGAATCCTTTGTCACCGACGGAGCTTGCAATCTGTTGGACGATTGCGCTCAACATTGCGCCGAGCAGGCCTTGTCCGGCAGTATTGTTGTTCTCGGTGCTGGAAGCCGTTGCAGAACCGTGCCACAACTCTTTTCCGGTTTTCGCGTCAACCAGTTTGGCTTCCGCCGTAACCCGGGTATCGCTTTGGATGAGTTGGTAGCTGGTGCCGTATTGGTTGATTTTTATATAGAGTACGGCATCCGCGCCGAAAATCCGATTGAGTTTTTCAAGGCTGACTTGATGGATGTCGTGCGCATTGTCCAGACCGTTTTGCTTGAAGGTTTCGGCCACTGCGGCAACCGGGAACACGTAATAGCCTGATTCTGCCAACGGTTGCGTGGAAGAGGCGAGCATCCCCGCACTTGCCTTGACTTCCGGCGATTCGTTTAAGGGGGGCAATACCAAAATGGAGCGGGGTTTGCTTTCCCTGAATGCGGAATAGTCGAAAGGCTGCGGCGCGGTAGCGGAACAGGCTGACAGTATGACGGCGGTTGCAGAGGCAAAAAGGGCGGTTTTCAGGCTGCTCATTTTCGGGCTCCTTTATTTTTCAACAGGAAGTCCATGAAGGCGGAAGATTCGGGGAACAGGCGTTTTTCGGTTTCGAAGTGTTCCGCTGCCGACTGATCCTGCCCCGCTTCGCTCAACAGCATTCCCAAATGGGCGTGTGTGCCGGGTGCTTCTTTTTTATTTTCGCTCCGGGTTTTCTGGAAATATTTTTCCATTGCGTCGATTTGTTCGCCTAGGGGTTTGCCGTCGCTTTTGAGGCGTTCGTAAACATCGGCATTGTTGTTTCCCCAATAATAAAGGGTCTGCTGAGGGTTGCCGCATGCGGCAAGCAGCAGGCAGAATGCGCCTAGGCAGCCTGTTTTGATGAGTTTGTCCATTTCAGACGACCTTTCAGCGGGCAGGCGTCCAAGCACCGCTTTCGATGCCGGCAACCAAATTATTGACTGCTTCGCGGATGGCCAGGTCCAATACTTTGCCGTTCAGCGTCGCATCGTAGCCCGCAGTGCCGCCAAAGCCGACGACTTCGCGGTTGGACAATGAAAATTCCCCTGCGCCCTGCGCTGAATAAACCACTTCGGAAGTGCGTACATCCACGACGTTCAACGCTACTTTGGCATAGGCGACTTGGGATTTGCCGCGTCCTAAAATCCCGAAAAGCTGATGGTCGCCGACATCCTTGCGGCCAAACTCGGTTACATCGCCGGTAATCACATAATCCGCACCTTTAAGGGCTTGTGTTTTGCCGCCGATGCCTGCTTCCTGCTTCAGCGCGCTCAATTGTGTACGGTTGAGTACGTTGAAACGGTTAGTCTGTTGCAGGTGGGTCAGTAAAATGGTTTTCGCCTGACTGCCCAAACGGTCTTCACCGTCGGAAAATACGCCGCGCTGGTAAGTGGAGCGGTTGTCGAAGCTACCGATGGAAATAGGCGCGCGCGCACCGTGATAAGGGGTATTGTAGCTGCTGACTTTGACGGCTTCGATGGTTTTGGAAGACTCGGTCGCACAGCCGGCTGCCAAGGCCGCGGTTGCGAAAATGCAGAGGAATTTTCTGTACATATTTGATTACTCCTGGGTAACTCGGAATTTGGATTTTGTAGGGTAGATTATGCAATCCGACCGATTTTGCATTCTATGGCTGTTTGTTAATGTATGCAAGATTTAACTGTATGAAATTTTGAAACTATTTAAAAATGTTAAGTAGTTGGATATGCGAAAGTCGTCTGAAAACTTATGAACACGGTTTTCAGACGACCTTTTTTATCGAAAAATTGTCAACAATTTTTCCAGAAAACTGCTGCTAAAAAGCCGAAACTAGGGGATAATACCGCCCCTGAAAGTGTTTGTTTCCAGTTATAAATCTCTGTTTAAAAGGAATCCCCATGCCTTCCATCAAACGCGCCCTGATCAGCCTGTCCGACAAAAACGGCGCAGTCGAATTTGCCCAAACCCTGCACAAACTCGGTGTCGAAATCCTCTCCACCGGCGGCACGGCGAAGCTGCTTGCCGATGCGGGCGTTCCCGTGATTGAAGTCGCCGACTACACCGGTTTCCCAGAAATGCTCGACGGCCGCGTGAAAACGCTGCATCCGAAAATCCACGGCGGTATTTTGGGGCGGCGCGATTTGGGCGAACACGTCGCCAAGATGGAAGAGCACGGCATCGGCAACATCGACCTCGTGTGCGTCAACCTTTACCCCTTCGCCGCCACCATCGCCAAGCCAAACTGTACGCTGGAAGATGCGATTGAAAACATCGACATCGGCGGCCCGACCATGGTGCGCTCCGCCGCGAAAAACTGGAAACACGTTGCCATCGTTACCGACACCGCCGACTTCCCCGCCATTGCCGCCGAAATGGAAGCCAACGGCGGCGCGTTGAGCGACAAAACCCGCTTCAACCTGTCGCGCAAAGCGTTCAGCCACACCGCCCAATACGACGGCATGATTTCCAACTACCTGACTTCGCTTTCAGACGACGTCTTGAGCGGACAGCCCGAAATCGGCGAATTCCCCAGCCAGTTCAACCAAAGCTGGATTAAAGTGCAAGACATGCGCTACGGCGAAAACCCGCACCAGCGCGCCGCGTTCTACCGCGATGTGTACCCCGCCGCAGGCAGCCTCGCCGCCTACAAACAACTGCAAGGCAAAGAATTGTCGTACAACAACATCGCCGATGCCGATGCCGCATGGGAAGCCGTCAAATCCTTCGACGCGCCCGCCTGCGTGATTGTGAAACACGCCAATCCGTGCGGCGTCGCCGTTGCAGCCGATACATTGACCGCCTACAAACTCGCCTACGCCACCGACACCACCAGCGCGTTCGGCGGCATCATCGCCTTCAACCGCGAAGTGGACGGCGAAACCGTGAAACAGATTACCGACAATCAGTTTATGGAAGTCCTCATGGCGCCGAAGTTCACCGCCGAAGCCCTCGAAATCGCCGCCGCCAAGAAAAACGTGCGCGTGTTAGAAGTGCCTCTGGAAGCAGGCGCGAACCGCTTTGAACTCAAACGTGTCGGCGGCGGACTGTTGGTACAAACGCCCGACATCCACCGCATCAGCCGCGCCGATTTGAAAGTCGTCTCCAAACGCCAACCGACCGAGCAGGAGTGGAACGATTTGCTGTTTGTTTGGAACGTCGCAAAATACGTCAAATCCAACGCCATCGTCTTCGGCAAAGGCGGTCAAACCTACGGCATCGGCGCAGGCCAAATGAGCCGCGTGGACAGCACCCGCATCGCCGCCCGCAAAGCGCAGGACGCAGGTTTGGACTTAAACGGCGCGTGTGCCGCTTCGGACGCATTTTTCCCGTTCCGCGACGGCGTGGACGTCATCGCCGAACAAGGCATCAAAGCCATCATCCACCCCGCAGGCTCGATGCGCGATCAGGAAGTCTTCGACGCGGCGGACGAACACGATATTGCGATGGTGGTAACGGGCGTACGTCATTTTAGGCATTGATTCAAGTTTGATTGAAGCAAAGGTCGTCTGAAAATGTTTAACCGTTTTCAGACGACCTGTTTTTGTATTTTGATGTTAGGAACACTACATGAGCGAAGCAATTTTTTATCCTGCTACGCCTGAACAAAAAGCGGATTTGTGGGCATTGTTTAAATGGTTGGAAGTGACGGAAGACGATTTGGCTGTTTTGCAGCGGGGCGAATGGGTTTATCAGATTCAAGAAAGCCTTTGGGCTACGTTGCGGAAGAGGGGTTGGCCTTCCGGGGAGAATGACGATGGTTCCGGTGCGGAGCTGGAACAGGTTAAGAATTTTTATATCCGTGTAGATGAAAATGAAGAGTCAATGGAGGACTTGGGGTACGGGGAAGAGTGGGCGGACATCTTTTGCGTCTTGGAAAGATATGGCGCAACATGGTATTCAGATTGGAAATTTGAACCGGAAGAGATGGAAGCGATTGTCCGGAATCTATTAGGTTGGGAAGAATGGGAATGGGAATATCCCGAAGAGACTTATAGTGAAGAACTGTTTCCTTATGTACAAGCGGCATTGGAGAGGGATGGTTTGGTGTTGTGTGACGTACCGACCGGTGATGATGGTTACCTGTTTGCGATTTTTTGGCTGGATGATATCGAAGCAGTACAGGTAACGGCACAACGCTTGGATTTGGAAGTGGAGATTTGTTGATTTGTCCCGTTCGCGATGAGCGGGGGCGATAATATAGTGGATTAACTTTAAACCAGTACAGCAAGGCGAGGCAACGCCGTACTGGTTTAAAGTTAATCCACTATATAGTCAATTAAAATCAAAATAGGACAGTAGCGCATCGTCAAATCGGGCGTAATCAGACAATACGGTTCGCAGATACCGCTTAATATTCGCCCACACCTTCTCAATCGGGTTGAGCTCAGGTGAATAAGGTGCAAGAGGCAATACCTTATGTCCCCATTTTTCCGCCATTTCCCGTAAGACACCCATACGGTGAAATCGCGCATTATCTAAAATAATCACCGATTTTTGAGTCAATGCGGGCAGTAGGCATTGCTGAAACCACGCTTCAAAAAAGACTCTGGTCATCGTATTTTGATAAACCATCGGAGCAATCAGCCGGTTGCCGACTTGTGCGGACACCAGAGATAAGCGTCGGTATCTTTTTCCACTTATCTGCGCTTTCACTATTTGCCCTCTCAGGCTGCGGGCATAGGGACGGAACAGGTAGCGGTCAAATCCTGTTTCATCCAAATAAACACGTTGGTAGTCAGAAAATTCGGCCAGCTGTGTCAAATAATGCGTTACTTTGGCCGGGTCTTGTTCTTTGTAAGTGGTGGTCTTTTTTTGCGCGTCATCCCCATCTGTTTGAGTGCATAGCAAACGGCGGCTGCCGTACAATCAAAATGTTTGGCGATTTCATGCAGATAGGCATCCGGGTGTTGCCCAACATATTGAGCCAGTTTTTGCCTATCCAATTTGACGGCATTTAGACCGGTAACTTGATGTTTTAGGCTGCCTGTTTGTTTTTTAAGGCGAATCCACAGGTAAAGCGTGTTTCTTGACAAGTTAAACGTTGCTGCGGTTTGGCTGATATTTTTGCATTGTTCGTAATAGTTTAAAGCTTTGTTTCTTAAGTCCGCAGAGTATGCCATGGTTAGACCTTCAAAGTTGAGTATTGTACTATTTTGTTTTTAATTGAATATATTTAAATTCCATCGGGCAAAATATCGCTTTGCAGTTATCCGTCGATTTGCCCGCTGTTAATAGGAAGGAAGTGGGTGCAAAACCGCCATTCGTGTACCGCTTGATCATCGATATAGGCACTCGGTTTGGGTAAAAATGCTTGGAAACATTCCGATATGCCCAATTCTTCTGCGCTGCGACGGGCGTAGTTGGCTCCTCCGCTGCTCCAAAGGTAAAGCATATGCCCGTTTTCATGCAGGCGGCGAACTTGGCGGATGACTTCGGGCATGGGAATGCGTGTACTGCCTACGCTTCGGACGAGGGTGTCGTCCACATCAATGAAAATAACGGAAGGTCTGCTCATCGGTTTGATTGTTTCGAAATGGGTAGATAATTCAAATAGGGTCGTCTGAAAAAAGTCGTCTGAAAAACCTTTTCATGATTTCTATCTTTGCTTTGTTCAATCTGCCGCTGTATTTGTTAAAACGGGTTTATTGGTTCTCCCGTATCCATTTTTCCCAACGCTCGAACAGGGTGGGTTGCAGGGCGGCGATGACGGAACGTTTGAAAACGTGTTCGCCGCTCCAAAAGTCGTCGCCTTCCAAAGTGGACAGGTTGCCGCCTGCTTCTTCGAAAATCAGCGCGCCGGCGGCGTAGTCCCACAGTTTTTGTCCGCCGTGGACGTAAACGTCGTAGCGTCCGCTGGCGAGGTAGCACCAGTCGAGCGTGCTGCTGCCCATGCTTCGGATGGTGCCGAAGGGGGCGAGCGTGCTCATGCGGCTGGTGAGTTTGCCGGAACGCAGGTATTTGATTTCAACGCCTGCGATGGCTTCGCTGAGTTTTTTGTCGACGGTGCGCAGGGGCAGTGGTGTGCCGTTGAGATATGCGCCTTTGCCGCGTTCGGCGTAGAAACATTCGCCGCTGACGGGGTTGTAGATGATGCCGAGTTCGGCGCGGCCGTTTTTGACGAAGGCGACGGAAACGGCGAAATGGGGCAGTCCGTTGACGAAGTTGTTGGTGCCGTCTATGGGGTCGACGACCCACAGCCCGTCGGTATGCGCATGCAGTTTCCAAAGGGTGGTTTGTTCTTGAACGCTCATTTCTTCGCCGAGCATGGGGCTGTCGATCAACAAGGGCAGGGCGGCGGCGAAGGCGGTTTGGGCGGCAAGGTCGGCTTCGCTGAGCATGGAGCCGTCTTCTTTGCGGTGCGACGGGGTATTCAGGAAGCGCGGCATGACTTCGGTTTGCGCGATGTGCCGGACGACTTTTTGCAATCGGTGTAACACTTTTTGTCCTTGTTTTTGCGGTTGGGGTGCGAAATCGTATAATCGCGTTATTATATCCGTTTTCACTTGAAGAACCATGTCCAGATTTTATCTGCCTGATGCTTTATATGCGGGGCAAGTCGTTGAACTGCCTGATAATGTTGTGCGTCATTTAAATGTTTTGCGCGTGCGCTGCGGGGAGGAGGTCGTTTTGTTTAACGGCAACGGCAAGGCGTATCCCGCGCGCTTGGATGTTTTGGAGAAACGCCGTGCCTGCGCGGAAGTGTTGCGCGAGGAGGAGGCGGACAATGAGTCGCCACTGAAAATCACGCTGGTGCAGTCGGTATCGAGTGGCGAACGTATGGATTTTACTTTGCAGAAAAGCGTGGAGCTGGGCGTGGTGGCTATTCAGCCGGTAATCAGCGAACGCTGCGTCGTGCGCCTGAGTGGCGAGCGGGCGGATAAACGGGTGGCGCGTTGGCAGGAAATTGTGGTGTCTGCCTGCGAACAAAGCGGCAGGAATATCGTGCCGGAGGTGCGGCCGCTGCTGCCTTACCGCGAGGCTTTGAAACAGATGTCGTCTGAAACAACCAAGCTGTTGATGAGTTTGAACCGCGCCCAAAGTTTGCGTGCCGTCAAGCCGTTTTCAGACGACCTGATTTTTATGGTGGGGCCGGAAGGCGGCTGGACGGACGAGGAGGAGAGAATGGCGTTTGATGCGGGATTCCAGTCGGTAACGCTGGGCAAACGGGTGTTGCGGACGGAAACCGCTTCTCTGGCGGCGATTGCGGCGATGCAGACGCTTTGGGGGGATTTTGTGTAACCGAGGTCGTCTGAAAACGGGATATGGAAACGTAAATTTTTAGATGGTTTGAAAAGTAAGTTTTATTGAAATCATATGCTTATATTTGTTTTTCAAGCCGTTGCCCGCTTTACCTGTTTTACGCCCTCGCGGCGTTGGGCAATTCATCCGTTTTCGCTTACAATAGCCGATTATCCGAATCAACGCTCAAAGGCCTTCACATGCAATACGCCAAAATTTTAGGTACCGGCAGCTATCTTCCCGCCAACCGCGTCAGCAACGACGATTTGGCGAAAAAAGTCGATACGTCCGACGAGTGGATTACCGCCCGTACCGGTATCAAGTTCCGCCATATTGCAGACGAAGCCGAAAAAACCAGCGACCTCGCCGCCGAAGCATCACGCCGCGCGCTGGTTGCAGCGGGTGTCGCTGCCGATGAAATCGATTTGATTATCGTGGCGACC
Organism: Neisseria mucosa; assembly: GCA_003028315.1. NCBI lineage: Bacteria > Pseudomonadati > Pseudomonadota > Betaproteobacteria > Neisseriales > Neisseriaceae > Neisseria > Neisseria mucosa. The sequence goes on from CP028150.1 coordinate 22,201, forward strand.
GCCACCCCCGATATGCAGTTCCCGTCCACCGCGACCATCGTCCAGCAAAAGCTCGGCATAGCAAACGGCTGCCCCGCATTTGACGTACAGGCGGTCTGCGCGGGCTTTATGTACGCCCTGTCCACTGCCAACGCCTACATTAAAAGCAGCATGGCGAAAAAGGCTTTGGTCATCGGCGCGGAAACGTTCAGCCGCATCGTGGATTGGAACGACCGCACGACCTGCGTTTTGTTTGGTGATGGCGCAGGCGCGGTAGTGTTGGGCGCGTCCGACGAAGCGGGCATCATCCACAGCAAACTCAAAGCAGACGGCAACTACCTCGACCTGCTCAACGTACCCGGTCAAATCGCCAACGGACAAGTTTGCGGCTCGCCCTACATTACGATGGACGGGCCGGGCGTGTTTAAATTCGCGGTCAAAATGCTCGCAAAAATCGCCGACGAAGTCATCAGCGAAGCAGGTTATACCCCCGATCAAATCGACTGGCTCGTGCCGCACCAAGCCAACAAACGCATCATCGACGCCACCGCCAAACACTTGGGTTTGAGTATGGACAAAGTTATCTTGACGGTACAGGAACACGGCAACACATCCGCCGCTTCCATCCCGCTCGCGCTTGATGTCGGCATTCAAAACGGTCAAATCAAGCGCGGACAAAACCTGCTGCTCGAAGGCATAGGCGGCGGCTTCGCTTGGGGCGCGGTATTGGTGAAATACTGATTTTTTGTCCGTTTGAAACTTAAAAGGTCGTCTGAAACTGCGCCGGAGCGGTTTCAGACGACCTTTTTGATGGATGCGTGTCCGTATAGTGAATTCAAGCAGGGGTTATCTATGTCGTTATTCCCGCGCAGGCGGGAATCCAATTTTGAATTGCAGCAATTTCTTTTCAAACAAAGATTTCTTGAGCTTACCGATGAATTCCTGCCTGTGTGGGAAGGCAGACGGCAAGTGTCATATCAAAAGAAGATGACCAGCCCTATATCCGCTTAAAATATGAAAGGTCGTCTGAAAACCTGATGCTTTGGGTTTTCATACGACCTTTCATCATTCAGACCTTATGAAAGTCCAAAAAATGCGCTGTTCGATCAGACACAGATGGCATTTGCCATATGATTTTCCTGCTTCGTACAAAGTATTTATTTACCGTCCCGCGTACCACCGAAACCGATATTGAAAAACGATTTGAGTTTACCTGCAATCGAGTCGGCATTCGGACCAAAGATGCCCAATTCGTAATTGCCTGCCGGTATATAGTCCGGATTATAAGGATCGCCCGACCTGGCAACATCGACATTGCTTCGTACACCCATGACTTCCTGTCCGTCCAGATTGATTTTTTCGAGCTTGCCCTGTCTCAGCATGATGTCTCCAAAATCTAATTGAAGCGAGGAAATTTTTCCATGGCCGGTACGTTCGTCGAAATCTATGGTGTATTCCAAAGAACCGGGACTTGTGCCGTAGCCAATAGTACCTTCTACAGGATCGGTTCGATCGTTAAAAGCATCGCCGTGATAAACCACCTTGCCCATTTTAGGCAAGGCTGACTCAAGTGTCGGGGTGCCGCTGATTTGGATATCTGTAACCTCTCCAGTGTAGCCGTTAGCTTGCAGCTTCGTTTGCGTAATGCCTGTAACTGTCGAGTAAGGCAGTTCGTAAATCCGCTTGGCACTTTTATCCGGCATGGTTGCCAGCGTCAGCTTCGGCTCTTTGGGAGCGTTGCCTGCTGTCTGGTCTGTTGGCGGTTGGGTTGCAGGCGTTTGCGGTTTGGTGTTGTCTGCTGCTTGGGTTGTAGGTGAATCGCCGCTGCTGCCACCTGATTGATCTGCGGCCGGTGTGGTTGCAGGCGTTTGCGGCTTGGCGTTATTTGCTGCTTGGGTTGAGGGAGAGTCTCCACCGCTGCTGCCACAGGCGGCAAGTGCGACTGCGAGGATAGACAAAGAGAAGGCGCGTGATAGGTATGTCATGATATTTCCCTAAGCTCGTTTATGGACAATGTAAAGGATAATGTAAAGATTTTCTTCGGGTGCGAAGATGTTCATTCTCTTATGTTTTTTATAATTTTTCAAGAAGTTATTTTAGACTTTGGTCAGTTTTTTGATAGGGGGTTAAGAGGGAGTTTTTCATTTAATTACATTGAAACAGGGAGGGGGGAAGCTTTTTGTATGCGTCAATTTATTTTTCAAATGCACAACTCAATGCTTGTAGATACCTCCTAATTCTTTTCACGCAAAAAAGGTTGTCTGAAAACGTGTAGTTGCTTCAAACCGACACCGTTTCAGACGACCTTTTATTCATTATGGTTAAATTCTGCATAAATTATGATAAATCGGTATAATTGGAAAGCTGGTTATTATCCAATACATTTTTTCCTTAATATAAAAATAAAATGAACCATAATAAACATTACGGGACAATCGCCCATTGGTTCGGGGAAATGAGCCGCGGCTCCATTATTTGCGACGAGTCTTCGCAACGCATCTTTGCCAACCGCCAATCCCTCCACCCCGATTATCAAGAACCTGAAACCGGACACCGTGTCAGCTTTCAAATAGAAACGGAAAACAACCGCGCCGTCGCAAGGGGTGTCGAGCGCGTCAATCCGGGTTATAAAAACAATGACAGCGCGGTCATTACGCTGACCGACTGGGATTGGTCGAAGAATGGTGGTTATGGAATGGATGTTTCAAATGAAGGGCAGCCGGTCTTTGTGCTGGGACAGTTTCTTGCCGACCAAACCCGTACGCCTAGGGCGGGCGACCGCCTTGAAGGCACGCTCCGCCGCCATCCCAACGGACAATGGCTACTGGTCAATGCCGTTATCCGCAGTACGCCTGAGTCCGAACCCGAGCCTGAATCGATACACGCTGCGCCCGCCCAAAAAGCGCAAGGTCAAACCGTACACTTTTTCCGTCCGGAACACGGTCCTAAAGTTGAAGTCAAAATTGAGCAGCCGTTGGTTGCTGAAACCCGCTATCCCGCTCCGAAATCCGCCCAAAGAAATCTGCTGCCACCCAATCAGGTTATGAGCGGTACGATTACCACATGGGATGATGCCAAAGGCTACGGCTTTATCCGTTTCGGCGACGAATCCCAAAATATTTTCTTCCACATCAGCGCGTACCATTACAATACCTGCCGTCCGCAAACAGGGCAGCGCGTCAGTTTCTACTGCAACCGCCCGATGGAAGGCAACCGCCAACAAGCCGTCAAGGTTGTCCGACTGGGCGACGAAGCATTCCTGTTTGACGAATTGCCACCCGACTACAACAGGCTCAATATCGATATGCAGGCACTCCTGATCAACAGCGTCATCGCCGTCGTTTTCCTGACCGTTGTCGCCGTGCTTTCCAATAAACTGTTTTTCATTTACGTCCTTATCAGTATCGCCGCCTTCATCCTCTATCAACAGGACAAGCAGACGGCGATGGAGTCCGCGCGCAAAATCAGACGTAAAAACGAATACCAAAACCGTATCCCAGAAAATAAACTGCACGCATTCAGCCTGCTGGGCGGCTGGCCCGGTGCATTGGTTGCGCGCGCCGCGTTCCGCCACAAAACCAAGAAAGTTCCTTTTGTTCAGATTTTCTGGCTGACAGTGGCAATAAATGTTGCCATTACCTATGCCCTGCTGATACATTACGCCGATAATCCTCTGACGAATTTTCTGAAAAACTAAACTGAAACAAAGGAATATCATGTCTTTTGCATTTTTCTTCCCCGGTCAGGGTTCGCAAAGCCTCAATATGATGGACGGTTTCGCAGGACAATCGGTCGTAAAAAACACCTTCGACGAAGCTTCCGCCGTATTGGGTCAAGATTTGTGGGTGATGATTAACGGTACGGACGCCGACCTCATCGGGCAGACCGTGAATACGCAGCCCATTATGCTGGCTGCCGGTGTTGCCGTTTACCGTGCTTATCTTGAAGCGGGCGGCAAAACGCCTGCCGTCGTTGCCGGCCACAGCCTCGGCGAATACACTGCACTCGTTGCCGCCGGTGCATTGGATTTTGCGGATGCAGTCAAACTCGTCCGCCTGCGCGCCGAACTGATGCAGTCTGCCGTGCCGCAGGGCGTAGGTGCGATGGCGGCAATCCTCGGCTTGGAAGATGAACAGGTTAAAGCCATTTGTGCAGAAGCCGCGCAAGGCGAAGTGGTCGAAGCCGTCAACTTCAATTCGCCCGGACAAGTCGTGATCGCGGGCAATGCCGCCGCCGTCGAGCGCGCCATGAACGCCGCCAAAGAAGCGGGAGCCAAACGCGCGCTGCCGCTGCCTGTATCCGTTCCTTCACATTGCAGCCTGATGAAGCCTGCTGCGGAAAAACTTGCCGAAGCGCTCAAAACCGTTGAAATCAAACAACCGCAAATCCGCGTCATCCATAATGCCGATGTTGCCGCTTACGACGATGCAGAGAAAATCAAAGACGCGCTTGTCCGCCAACTTTACAGCCCTGTGCGCTGGACGGAAACCGTCAATGCGCTGGTTGCTGAAGGCATTGCCGAATCCGCCGAATGCGGACCGGGCAAAGTGTTGGCAGGTTTGGCAAAACGTATCAACAAAGAAGCCGTGTGCAGCGCTTTGACCAATTCCGAACAAGTTGCTGCCTTTATCGAAGCGCATTAAGTTTGCCGCTTGTTATGTTTCAGACGACCTTTCTTAATGAAAGGTCGTTTTTTAATGTCTGTCGGTTGTGTTCGGATAGGGGAGGGAATAGCAACAGGGGGATGTTTTATAGTGGATTAACTTTAAACCAGTACGGCGTTGCCTCGCCTTGCCGTACTGTCTGTACTGTCTGCGGCTTCGTCGCCTTGTCCTGATTTAAAGTTAATCCACTATACATTCCAGTTCACTATCAATTTATTTTGAACATTTAAGGTCGTCTGAAAAAACTTTACAGAAATAAAAATTGTTATTCATTTAAAAACAGCAATTTCGTCGCGTCAGCATCTTCGTTGCGATATAATCATAAGCTTTACCAATCCGATAGATTGACAAAACATTCAATCTGCATCATTCCGGAACACCGAGCCAATGATAGAAAAACTGACCTTCGGCCTGTTTACCCAAGAAGATTCGCGCAGCTTCATGCGCTTGATGGCTTATATCCGCCCTTATAAAACACGCATCATCTTTGCTTTAATTGCTATCTTCGGCGTTGCCGCCACCGAAAGCTACCTCGCCGCCTTCATTGCACCCTTGGTCAACCAAGGCTTCGCCCCGCCTTCCGCGCCGCCCGAACTCAATACCGCAGGCGGCATCGTCGCCACGCTGCAAAATTGGAAAGACCAATTTACTTACCTGATTTGGGGGACGCCCAATAAAGTCTGGGTCGTGCCGGTATTTTTTATCTTTTTGGTCATCATTCGAGGCATCAGCCGCTATGTCAGCACATATCTGCTGACTTGGGTCTCCGTTATGGCAATCAGCCATCTGCGCCGCGATATGTTTGCCAAGATGCTGCAACTTTCTTCCAAATTCCATCAGGAAACCCCGTCCGGTACGGTTTTGATGAATATGGTGCAAATGGCGGAACAATCCATCAGCAACGCCAGCAATGTATTTATCGTGCTGACCCGCGACACCATGATTGTCATCGGTTTGGTCTGCGTCCTGCTTTATTTGAACTGGCAGCTCAGCTTGGTCGTCGCCCTGATGTTCCCGCTGCTGTCTTTGTTGTCCCGCTATTACCGTAATCGTCTGAAAGACATTATTGCGGGAGCGCAACTCAGTATCGGTACCATGAACAATGTCGTCAACGAAGTCCATCAAGGACATCGTGTAGTCAAACTCTTCGGCGGCCAACGTCAGGCTGCCGAACGCTTCACCGCTGTCAATGACACCATCGTCCGTCTCGGTAAAAAAATCACCCAAGCCACTGCCGCGCGTTCTCCATTCAGCGAACTGATTGCGTCGTTTGCTTTGGCTATTGTCATCTTTATCGCCCTTTGGCAGAGCCAACAAGGACATACCACCATCGGCGAATTTATGGCGTTTATCGTTGCCATGCTGCAAATGCTCAGTCCGATTAAAAACTTGGCGAACATCAGCATCCCCATGCAGACCATGTTTATTGCTTCTGATGCCGTTTGCCAATTCCTCGATACCGAGCCTGAAAAAGATAACGGTACAAAAATCCTGACCAATGTCGAAGGTCGTCTGAAATTTGATAACGTCGATGTCCGCTACCACACAGACGGTAAAAAAGCCTTGGACAGCTTTAATCTCGATATCCGCAAAGGCGAACGCGTAGCCCTGGTCGGCCGCTCAGGCAGCGGTAAATCTACTGCCGTCAACCTGCTTCCGCGTTTCGTCGAACCGAGCTCGGGCGCGGTTTATTTGGATGATGTAAATATCGAAGACATCAAACTCGACAACCTGCGCTCCCAGTTCGCCCTTGTTTCGCAAGATGTCTTTTTGTTTGAAGGCACGCTTTGGGAAAACGTCCGTTACAGCCGTCCCGATGCCACTGAAGAAGAAGTATTGGCAGCCCTCAAAGCCGCGAATTTGCAAGATTTGGTTGAAAGCTCGCCGCATGGTTTGAACCAACAGATAGGTGCAAACGGCAATCAGCTCTCCGGCGGTCAGCGTCAACGTGTCGCCATCGCTCGCGCCATTCTGAAAGACGCCCCCATCCTGCTTTTGGATGAAGCCACCAGCGCGCTGGACAACGAATCCGAACGCCTTGTGCAGCAAGCCCTCGAACGCCTGATGGAAAACCGCACCAGCATCATCGTCGCCCACCGACTGACCACTGTCGAACAAGCCGACCGCATTATTGTTATGGATGAAGGCCATATTGTCGAACAAGGCACGCATGGTGAGCTGATGGCGCAAAACGGTTACTATGCCATGCTGCGTAATATGCCAAAGCAGGCAGCAGGTTGATTTTCAGACGACCCGTCGGTCAGTTGAAGGACGATTTGTCTAAAAGGTCGTCTGAAAACACCGAATCGCAAGACAAGGAAGGCTGCCGAACAGACAGAAAGGAACTATCCGCATGAATCGTCAAGCCCAGTCCCCCACCGTCTCCGTGATGATTCCTTACTACAACTGTAAGGAATACATTGTAGAAACCATCCAGTCCGTCCTTAGCCAAAGCCATCAGAATTTTGAAATCATCATTGTTGACGACGGCTCCGACCCGGAACACGCCGATTATTTGAAGGGGTTTCTGGCGGACAAGCCCGCAATACGTTACGCCGTACAAAACAATCAAGGCGTTGCTGCCGCCCGAAACCATGCCGCGCGGCTGGCGGGGGGCAAATACTTCCTGTTTCTCGATTCAGACGACCTCATCCTGCCGGATTACATCGAAAAATGCGTCACGGTTTTGGAAAACAATCCCGACTGCAAGCTGGTGTATCCGTTGGCGGAATATTTCGATGCGCAAGAAGGCTTATGGAATCTGCCGGATTATGACGGTTTGGAAAGTCTGTTGAAGGGGAACCGTATCCCTATCATTTCTATGCATCGTGCCGAGGATTTCGTCTCTTTGGGTGGGTTTGATGAAAACCTGACAACACATGAAGATTGGGATCTTTGGATACGCCTCTTAAGCAACGGCGGAACCGTTATCCGTATTCCGGAAGTATTGTTCCGCTACCGCAAACGCCGTGACGGGTCATCGCTGATTAACCGCTTGGAACAAAATCCTGATTTAAACCGCGAAGACTGGCAAAAAGTCTACGAAAAAAACCGCGTTCTGTTTATGCAATATCATTTGGGATATTCCGACTGTATTCAAAAAATATCCTTATTAGAACAACAAATCCAATCTTTATCAGAATTAAACCTTCAATTGCGAGAAGACAATACCAATATGCAAAATCAAAACCAAGAATTACAGCATGTAATGGCAAAACTGCTGCAACAAACCGAACTGTCTGTCGAACAGACTGAATTTCTGCAACAGCAAATTGAAATGCTGTTGCGTAACAGTACCGTAGAAGAGCAATTAGAAGAACAAGAAAAACAAATCAAACTGCTGAAAAAACAAATTGATACCTTGCAGCAGGAAAAGCAATCGCTGGAGCAAAGTATTCATAAAGAAAACCGGAGATTGGCAAAATACAAAGGGTTGTGGACGGTTAAGGTATTCAAGCCTTTCGTTAAAACCGAACAGGCCATCAGCTCTGCCAACCGCTACCGCAAAGGCTTCCGTTTTTTGGTACGCGAGAAGGGCAGTATCGGCAAGGCATATCAGTTTTTACGCCGCCATTACAAGCAAACCCATTCGATTAAAAGCGTGAAACAGATATTGAAAGCCGTCAGTTCTGCATCGGCTTTTGAGCATTCGATTCAGGCAGACTCAATTCCGCAAACGTTTATCCATCGGCTGACCAAACACGCTGCCGACACGCTTGCGCCTAAAGTTGCCATCATTGCCGAACTTAGTATTCCGCAATGCAAAAAATACCGCGTTATCCAAAAGCAGGAAATGCTTGAAGAGCTGGGTATTCCTTGTTCCGTGACTTCATGGACGGACAGCAACGAAGCCAAGAAACAGATTTCTTTGGCAAGTTTGGTGATTTTCTACCGCGTTCCCGGTTTTGACAGCGTAATGGATTTAATTGCGGAATGCCGTCGTCTGAACATCAAAACATTATGGGATGTTGATGATTTGATTTTTGACGAAGATGTCCTGAAAACCAGCAGCACCATCAACTCGCTTGAACCGGCTGAAAAAGAAGGCGTAATCAACGGCGCGAAACTTTACCGGCAAGCCATGTTGGCGTGCAACGAAGGCATCGCTTCGACTTCCGGGCTGGCAAAAGCCATGAAGGAAGCAGGTTTGGAAACCATTTATGTGGTTGAAAACGCGTTGGATGATGAAACGCTGGCAGCGGCACGCAGCATTGAGGGTCGTCTGAAAAAACAAGAAGACGGTTTGATTCGGATTATTTACGGGTCGGGCACCAAAACGCACAACATCGACTTTTTGGAAGCCGCTCCCGCACTTGCCAACATATTGAAAGAAAATCCGAATGTCAGGTTCAGGATCATCGGCTATTTGGAGCTGCCCGAATATTTCGATGAAGTACAAAGCCAAATCGAGCGCATCCCATTTTGCAACTATACGGAATACCTGACTTATTTGTCCGAATGCGACATCAGCATCGCGCCTTTGGAAAACTTCGTTTTCAACGATGCCAAGAGCAACATCAAATACCTTGAAGCATCGATTACCAAAGTGGCGTCCATATGTTCGCCAAGGGCGGCTTTCGCCGATGTGATTGTTAACGGCGAAAACGGCTTTCTGGCAGACAACGAACAGCAATGGCATGAAGCGTTCGACACCCTGATTCAAAATTCCGAGTTGCGCGACAGTATGGCGCAGGCGGCATACCGTACGGTCACGGAAACATACAGCCCGCAAGCCATCGGCAGCACGCAGCTTGCATCCGCCGTCCGTTTTGAATCTGCAGCAAAAGGGAAAACCAAAGTCTTATCGTTTAATGTTTATTATCATCCGCAATCGTTTGGTGGGGCGACCATCGTTGCCGAGCAACTGAACAAACTGCTTGCCGATGAAGAAGCCTACGAAATATATGCGGTAACGACTTTGCCGATGAAGAGCTGGCTGCCGCCGTACAGCGTTATCCGTTATGAATACGGCAAAGTGACCGTGTTTGGCGTTGCCGTTCCTTCAGAAGATGCAGCCGCCCACGAAAACCCGCGTTTTGATGCAGCTGTCAAAGACATCATCGAACTCGTACAGCCCGACATCGCTCATATCCACTGCATTCAAAGCATGGGCGTCGGTATGGTCGATATTTGTCGGGAAGCTGGTGTCAAAACCCTCGTTACCCTGCATGACGCATGGTGGATTTGTCCGAACCAGTTCATGCTTGACGAAAATGAAGTCTTCCGCGAGCAATGGAATACCGAAGACGAACGGAGCAAAACCATAGCCCGCGCCTTGGCAAAAATCGATATGTTGCTTGCGCCCAGCAAATATTTTGCCGAACTGCATGAAAAAACCTTGGGCAGGAACGTCCTCGTCAACAAAAACGGTGTTACCCGCCCCTTGGGTCAAATATCCAAACGGAAAAAAGACGTTATCCGCTTCGGCTATGTCGGCGGAAAAACCAAAATCAAAGGCGTTCATCTGATTTTGGAAGCTTTCAGGAAATACCGTTTCCCCAATACCGAACTGGTTGTCGTGGACAATATGCTCAACGTCGGCGCACGTTCGTTCTTTGATAGCGATTTCGACGGCGTGGAACGCTTCCGTATCGAACCTGCTTACAGCCAAGACACCATCGACTATTTCTTCTCGGAAATCGATGTTTTGCTGTTCCCGACCCAATGGAAAGAAAGTTTCGGTTTGACGGTCAGGGAAGCAGTGTTGCGTGATGTTTGGGTAATCGCCACGGATGCAGGCGGTGTGTCCGAAGACATTATCGACGGCGAAAACGGCACGGTCATTCCGTTTGACAGCGGCGTGGAAGAATTGAGCCGCGCCATTGCCGAAGTTTGCGAACGCTATCAAGCAATGGACGACGGCGCAGTCATTGAACTGCCGAAAAGCCATATTCGGACTTTTGCGGAACAAAAAGACGAATTGGCAGGCCTATATCAAGAAATACTGTCGAACCAAGCAGATTGATGTTTTCAGACGACCCTTTCGATGGCAGCAAAGGGTCGTCTGAAAATGACAGCGAATGAACTTAATCCCGTACGGTGTTGACTTATCGAAACTAATTTTCACTGCATTAAAGCACCTACAATTAACCACACCACACCTAAATCATGAATAAAACCATCATCCTAGCCGTTCCCTATATGTACGGGTTGGACAAGTGCATAGAGAAAAACCTGCGCTTCCACGGCTTCAATATCATCAATCTCTGTTACGACGACAGGGACTCATACTATCCGCACATAGGCTGCCGTATTCTCGGTTTGTATCATAAACACATTAAAAAAGACGGCGATTACAAGAAAAAACTGAAATATTCCCGCTACCGCAAGCAGATAACCGAAAAACTGGCTTCCTTGGAAGGCGGCAAAGCAGACTATGCCCTCTGCCTCCGCGCCAATATTTATCCCAAAGAAATCATCGCCGCTATCCGAGAGCACAGCAAGATATGCGTTAACTATCAATATGACGGTATCGACCGTTTTCCCGACATCATCGAATATTTGCCTTATTTCGACTGCTGCTGGGTGTTCAATAAAAACGATGTGGAGAAATACCCCCAATATCATTTTAAAGCAACCACCAATTTCTATTTCGATTTCCCGATTGAAAGAGAGGGGAGGGTGGAAGGTCTTTATTTTTTAGGAGGTTATGAAGAACGAAGAGAACATCAAACCTCCGTTTTTCTCGATGAAGCACGCAGACTGGGGCTGTCTTTGGATTTCCACATCTACTGCAAAGACGACCGCGCAAGCAAAATTTTCGGCAACGACGGCATTACCTATTTGGACAGACAAAGCATCCTGAGCTTCGAGCAAAACCTGCAAAAGGTCAAAAACTGCCTGGCAATCGTCGATTTTGTCCAATTTGAAAATTACGGCCTGTCTTTCCGCGTATTCGACGCCCTGTGTTTCGACAAAAAACTGATTACCACCAATCAGGCCGTAGCGGAATGCGACTTCTACCATCCCGACAACATCTTCATTTGGAACGGAGAAAGCCTTGATGGATTGGAAGACTTTTTCAGACGACCTTACCATCCCGTTTCCGAAGAAATAAAAAACAAATACGCCTTCGGCAACTGGGTTCGCCGAATCCTCGACATATCAGACAAAGCATAAACAGACACCATGCCGACCGAACAAAAAACGATTATCTTGGGGATGCCTGCCGACAACCAAATCTACCGCGTCATCGAAGCCGCCTTAAATCATCACGGCTTCAACGTCGTCAGCGTCGTCATGGACAACCTGAATTTCCGCTATCCTTCCCTTTCCAGTCGTCTGAAAGTCAAATTCAGACAACTGGTGCTGCGGGACAAAAACGCCAAAAAAGACTTTAAATCCGCCCAATTGATCCGAGACGTCGAAAATAAACTGGCAGCGCACGGCAAGGCGGATTATGCCCTGTTTATCCGCGGCGATATTTACTCGCCCGAGTTTCTGGATATGATTAAACGCCATACCCGTCCCGGCAATATAGTCAACTACCAATGGGACGGCATCGACCGTTTCCCCGCCATTTGGGATTGCGCCGACCGGTTCGACCGTATTTACGTTTTTGATCCCGCCGATATGCGAAATCCGAAACATCCCTTCCTGCCGACCACCAACTTCTATTTCGACCACGATGTCAACCTGCCCGAAAACCCGCCCAACGATTTCTATTTCATCGGCTGGCATATACCCGACCGCGCCCCGATTATTTCCGCGTTCGGCAAAGCGGCCGAAACGCTGGGCTGGAAGCTTGACTTCAATATCGGCTGTTTGAATACCGACGTCGATACCCTCCGCCGTTTTTATCCTACGGAAAACATCAAAGTCTTCATCGGCATTAGAAGTTTCGCCGACAACATCGAAGCCGCCAAACAGGCAAAAATCCTGATAGATTTCAAAACACCCGTTCACAACGGCCTCTCGTTCCGCCCCTTCGAAGCCCTCGGTTACCGCAAAAAACTGATTACCACCAACGCCGAAATCAAAAAATACGATTTCTACCACCCCGACAACATCTTCGTTTGGGATGGTAAAAGTTTGGACGGTTTGGCAGAATTTGTCGCCAAACCCTACTGCGAACTGTCGCCCGAAATCTACCAAAAATACAGTTTCAGCAACTGGTTGCGCTATATTCTAGACATACCGCCCCATCAAAAAATAACTCTGCCCGAATAAACGGAGAGGTCGTCTGAAATTTGCCGATATAGCAGATTGAAATAGGCAATTCCAGCACCGTCATTCCCGTGCAGGCGGGAATCCAGAGATTTGAGATTACGGTAATCTCTAAACATCTCTGAAAGATTAAGATCGGGATTCCCGCCTACGCGGGAATGACAATACGGAGGCTTCTTATTTTGTTTCAGACGGCCTCAAAAATTAGATTCATCACACTATTTATGCTATAAGGTCGTCTGAAATAAACAGACTCTATTCTCGAAACAAGGAAGTAAACATGAGTACACAAGATTTAAGCGGCAAAATCGCATTGGTAACAGGCGCATCGCGCGGTATTGGCGCGGCGATTGCCGACACGCTGGCGGCGGCAGGTGCCAAGGTCATCGGTACGGCGACCAGCGAAAGCGGCGCGGCGGCGATTAGCGAGCGTCTGGCGCAATGGGGCGGCGAAGGCCGTGCATTGAATTCCGCCGAACCCGAAACCATCGAAAACCTGATTGCCGACATCGAAAAAGCGTTCGGCAAGCTGGACATTCTGGTCAACAACGCCGGCATCACCCGCGACAACCTCCTGATGCGTATGAAAGAAGAAGAGTGGGACGACATCATGCAGGTTAACCTCAAATCCGTGTTCCGCGCCTCTAAAGCCGTATTGCGCGGCATGATGAAGCAGCGCGCCGGTCGCATCATCAACATCACATCCGTCGTCGGCGTGATGGGCAATGCCGGTCAGACCAACTATGCCGCGGCAAAAGCAGGCTTGATCGGTTTCTCCAAATCCATGGCGCGCGAAGTCGGCAGCCGCGGCATTACCGTCAACTGCGTCGCCCCAGGCTTTATCGACACCGATATGACCCGCGCCCTGCCTGAAGAAACCCAAAAAACCTTCGAAGCGCAAACTTCGCTGGGCAAATTCGGCGAAGCGCAGGACATTGCCGATGCGGTATTGTTCCTCGCTTCCGACCAAGCAAAATACATTACCGGTCAAACGCTGCACGTCAACGGCGGTATGTTGATGCCTTGATTCGGCTTGGAAAATAAGGAAGGTCGTCTGAAAACGGATTTCAGACGACCTTTTTGTTTTGTTTAGTCTGCTTGCAGCAGTTGCTTGTTGAGTTCCGCCTGTATCAGCAGGCCGTGGGCGAAGTTGCGGCTGTCGGCGAGGATGAGTTTGCCGCCGTAGCGTTTGGCGATGGCATCGGCGATGGAGAGTCCGAGTCCGGTGCCTTGCTGTTCCGTGCCGAGTATGCGGTAGAAGGCGTCGGTTACGCGGCTGCGTTCGGCGGCGGGGATACCGGGGCCGTCGTCTTCCACCCAGATGGTGAGGGTGGTCGGGGTCTCGCTGAAACCTATGTCAATGCGGCCGCCTGCGGGGGTGTAGCGGATGGCGTTGTCGGTGAAGGTTTTGATGAGGGTGTAGATTTCGGTGTCGTCGGCACGGATGCGGAGGTCGTTTTCAACGGCGACGCCGATGTCTTGCTGTTTGTTGAGGGCGAGGGGCATGAGTTCTTGCAACACACGGCGGAACTGGGCTTGCAGGCTGATGTCGGTCAGGTTGCGTTGGGTTTCGGAGCCTTGGGCGCGGGCGTGGGTCAGGAGCTGCTCGAGCAGGTGGCGGTTGCGCTGTATGCTTTGGAGGATGAGTCCGGTCTGTTCGCGGGCTTCGTCCGATTGGGGCAGCTTGGTGAGCCGTTCTGCCTGAAGGGAGAGGGCGGTCAGTGGGCTGCGCAGTTCGTGGGCGGCATCGGCGATGAAGCGTTGCTGGCGGCGGATGTTTTCGCCTGTGCGTTGCAGCAGTTGGTTGATGGCGGTAACGAAGCCTTGTATTTCGCTGGGCACGCCTTCTCCGTCCAGCGGCGAGAGGTCGTCTGAACGGCGTTTGCCGAGTGAGGCGGAAAGGGTTTTGACGGGGCGCATGGCGCGGTAGGTGATCCATACGGTCAGCAGGATCATGAGGGGCAGGGCGATGAGCAGCGGGAGGACGCTTTGGTAGGCGGCGGTGGCTGCGAGGTCGTCGCGGTATTCGGTTTCTTGGAGTACGGCGATTTTGCCTTGCGGGGTTTGGCGGATGTAGGCGCGGTATTCGTCGTCGTCATCGTCGTCGTCGTCATCAACGCTGCCTTTGATGGTGTGGAATCCTTCGCCGAGTGTGTCGGACAAAGGGACGGTGTCTTCTTGTCCGAAGGTTTGGATAAGGATGTGGTTTTCGCTGCCTATTTGTGTGTAGTCGGTGGTTTTGGGGTTGATGTAGGCGGCGGTTTGGCGCAACAGGTCGTCCTGAAGCTCTTCGGCTTCATGGTAGGTTTGGTAATAGGAGAATGCGCCTGCGATGATGGACAAAGGCAGGAACATCAGTATCAGGGCGATGCTGATACGGACTTGCAGGGATTGTTTGAGGGTCTGGATAAAGTGATGCATAGTGTGTTTGGTGGGGCTGTTTTAGGTTTTGCTATAGTTGATTAACTTTAAACCAGTACGGCGTTGCCTCGCCTTAGCTCAAAGAGAACGATTCTCTAAGGTGCTGAAGCACCAAGTGAATCGGTTCCGTACTATCTGTACTGTCTGCGGCTTCGTCGCCTTGTCCTGATTTAAAGTTAATCCACTATATTGATTATGGCATGGGCGGGTATGGATGCGCGGATTGGGGTTTCAGACGACCTCTTTGGCGACCAGCCAGCCTACGCCGCGTACGTTTTGGATGTGTTCTTTGCCGAGCTTTTTGCGTATGGCGTGGATGAGGAAATCAACGGCGTTGCTCTCGACTTCTTCGCCCCAGCCGTAGATTTTGTCTTCAAGGTCGCTGCGGGAGAGGATGATGCCGGGACGCATCATCAGGGCTTGGAGGACGGCAAATTCTTTGTTGCTCAGGAGGACGAGTTTGTCTTGTCCTTTGACTTCGACTTGGTAGGTGGCGGGGTTGAGGGTGAGCGCGCCGTTGGTCAGCAGGGTTTGGCTGTGGCCGCTGTGGCGGCGCAGGACGGCGCGCATACGGGCTTGCAGCTCCGCCATGTCGAAGGGTTTGACGATGTAGTCGTCGGCGCCGCCGTCCAGTCCGTTGAGGCGGCTGTGGAGGTCGTCGCGGGCGGTAACGATGAGGACGGGGGTTTTGCTGCCTTCGTGTCGGATTTGGGTGAGGACGTCCAACCCGTCTTTGCCGGGCAGTCCGAGGTCGAGCAGCAGCAAATCATAGTTCTGCGCCTGAAGGGCGGTAGAAACTTGGCTGCCGTTTTTGACCCAATCGACGGCATAGCCGCTGTCTTTGAGGTTGGCGGCTACGGCTTGTGCAATCATGTTGTCGTCTTCTGCAAGCAATACGCGCATGGTGTTCTCCTTAATCAGCGGGAAGGATAGCAGGGGAAAATTAGGAGGGGTTTAGCGGGAGGTCGTCTGAAAGGGGCGGCTGGTTTTCAGACGACCTTTTGTTGCTTTTCCGTACTTGATTGGGTTTCCTTCGGCGTGGGTTCTGCCGGGTATGGTGGACATTTTCTTCTAAAGGAATACTGCACTTGAATAGTCTGCCGATTTTGCCAAAAGGTCGTCTGAAAACCACGATTCCGTTTGAACTGGCCCCCAAATCTTGGACACTCATAAAAGCCTATTCAGGCGCTCTGTGCAAGCTGGGTTCTGTATGCGACAGGACTCAGCTTTTTCAATTTCAAACTGCAACGCTCCCGGTTGTAGTAATCCATATAGTCATCTATCTGCTTCATCAATTCATCTACCGTCAATTCACCTGCGTTATAGAAACACTCCGTCTTCAACACCGCAAAGAAGCTTTCCATCGGCGCATTGTCCCAACAGTTCGCCTTTCGCGACATGCTTTGAACCATGGAATGCTCCGCAAGCAATTCCCTATACCCCGCCGTACGGTACAGCACACCTTGGTCCGAATGCAGCATCGTTCCTTTATCAGTCAGACGGGGTGCGGCTTTTTCGAGCATTTCCTTCACCATTTCGCTGTTGGCATTGCGGCTCATGGCGTAGGCGACGATTTCCCGGTTGAACAAGTCCAAGATTGGCGAGAGGTACAATTTGCCGTCTTTTCCTTTGAGTTCGGTAACGTCGGTCAGCCATTTTTCGTTGGGCTTTCGGGCTTTGAACCGGCGTTTGAGGAGGTTTTCCGATATTTCGCCCATAGCGGGATGGCGGTAGGCTTTTTTCGCCCGTATGAGGGCTTTCAGTTCCAACTGCTTCATTAACCGCGCCGCTTTTTTGCGGTTCCAACCCAATGCTGCGGCAATGCGCCTTTGTCCGTAGCGTCCTTTATGCCGCCGGTAGGTTTCGACAAGGAGGGCTTTGTCGGCTTCGTCGGGATCGGGTCGGTCTTGGTGATGGTAGTAAAAGCTGCTTTTGGGCAGGTTTGCGATGTGCAGTAGGTATTTGAGCGGGTGTTGCGCCCTCAGTGTTTGGACGGTTTGGCTTTGTCCTTTTCGGTCTGCTTTTGGCTGAGGGCTTTTAACTCCTTTAGGTAGGCGACCTCTGCGCGCATATAGCACAACTCTTCGATAAGCTCTGCCTGTGTTTTTTCTTGGTCGGGTTTATCTGCGATGAAGGGGTTTTTTCGATGTTGGGGCATGGTTTTGGATTGGGGATGTTCGAGTGCGCCGATACCGCCTTCTTGATAGGCGCGTATCCATCGTCTCAGGTGGGTTCGGGAAATGCCGTAGTGGTCTGCGGTACGCTGTTGGCTGCGTATATGCAGATAGTGGAGTACGGCTTGGTATTTGAAGTGTAATGTATATTTGCTCATAAAAAAACTGCACCTTGTGAGTTGGAGGGGATGTCCAACTTTTGGGGTGCAGTTCAGTTTTCAGACGACCTTTTGTCTTTACAGCAACACAATATCGTACTGTTCCTGCGTGTAGGCGGTTTCGACTGCCAGCGAAATCGGTTTGCCGATAAAGTCGATGAGCATCGCCAGCGATTGCGATTCTTCGTCGAGGAAGAGGTCGATGACGTTGGGCGCGGCGAGGATGCGGAAGGACTGCACGTCGTAACGGCGGGCTTCGCGGACGATTTCGCGCTGGATTTCGTAGCAAATGGTCTGCGGCGTTTTCAGACGACCCCTGCCTTGACAGGACGGGCAGGGTTCGCAGAGGATTTGGCTGAGGTTTTCGCGCGAACGTTTGCGCGTCAGCTCGACTAAACCTAAGCTGGTGAAGCCGTTGAGGGTGACGCGGGTGCGGTCGAAGGCGAGGGCTTTGGCAAGTTCTTGCAACACGGCTTCGCGGTGCGCTTCCTGCGCCATGTCGATGAAGTCGATGATGATGATGCCGCCAAGGTTGCGCAACCGTAATTCGCGGGCGATGGTGTGGCAGGCTTCGAGGTTGGTGCGGAAGATAGTTTCGTCGAAGTTGCGCGCGCCGACGAAGCCGCCGGTGTTCACGTCTATCGTGGTCATGGCTTCGGTGGACTCGATGATCAGGTAGCTGCCGAAGTTGAGGTTGACGCGCGGTTGTAGGGCGCGGCTGATTTCCTGTTCGACGTTGTGGGTTTCAAACAGCGGGCGTTCGCCTTTAAACAGCTCTATCTTGCCCAATGCGCCGTGGACGTATTGCTCGGCGAAACGGGTCATGCGGCGGTGGTTTTCGGTTGAATCGACCAGGATTTTTTGCGTGTCGAGGCTGAACATATCGCGCAACACGCGCAGGCTCAAAGGCAAATCCTGATACAGCAGGGTTTCCGGCGGCTGGGTTTTCGCTTGTTCTTGAATGTGTTCCCACACTTTGGTCAGGTAGTGGATATCGGATAGAAGCTGCTCGTCGGTGGCGTTTTCGGCGTTGGTGCGGATGATGTAGCCGTGGCACGCGTCTTCGGGCAATAGATTAGTCAGGCGTTCGCGCAGGCTGTTGCGTTCGGCATCGTCTTCGATGCGCTGGGAAATGCCGATGTGGTCTTCCTGCGGAAGGTGGACGAGGAAACGCCCGGCCAGCGAGATTTGAGTGGAAAGGCGCGCGCCTTTGGTGTTAATCGGGTCTTTGATGACCTGCACCAAAACCGACTGCCCTTCAAACAACATATGCTCGATGCGCTGGGTTTCTTCGGGGTTACGGCGTTGTTCGAGGACATCGACGATGTGCAGAAACGCCGCACGCTCCAAACCGATGTCGATGAACGCACTCTGCATGCCGGGCAGCACGCGGCGCACCATGCCCAGATAAATATTGCCGACCAGACTATGGCCGCTGTTGCGTTCGATGTGCAGCTCGCAGATATTGTTTTCTTCCAACACCGCCACGCGCGTTTCCTGCGGCGTAATGTTGACGAGCACGGTTTCGGGCGGACGGACGGCGTCCTTCGGGATGGGGATTCCTGAAAGCATGGTTTTAGTTCCTGATTTTTAATAAGAAATATAGTAGATTAAATTTGAACCAGACTGATGTTGCCCAAACCTGAAAATGATCGGCTGATTGTGTTGCTGTTCTGACTCAAATTTAATCTACCATCCGCTTGCCATCGGTTTTGTGGAAAATATAGTGGATTAACTTTAAACCAGTACGGCGTTGCCTCGCCTTGCCGTACTATCTGTACTGTCTGCGGCTTCGTTGCCTTGTCCTGATTTAAATTTAATCCACTATAAATGGCAAAAGCGGTTTGGATTGCCGTTTATCATACTTTAAAAACGGCGTTTTGGCACATGGGCGGCAGGCAGCCCTCACGCCCCGAAAACAAAGATTCAGGCAAAATAGCCAATTTCAAGTATTGTAAAATAAACCATATGCCCATATAGTGAACCCTATTAGAACTCTGAAAACAATCATGCAAACCGTTACGATGTACACAGGCGCGTTCTGCCCCTACTGCACCATGGCTAAAAAGCTGCTGCATTCGCTGGGCGTCGCCGAAATCAACGAAATCCGCGTCGACCGCAGCCCCGAAGCCTTTGCCGAAATGCAGCAGCTTTCAGGCCAGCGCAGCATACCGCAAATTTTCATCGGCGATACCCACGTCGGCGGTTTTACCGATTTGTACGGCCTGCACCGCGAAGGCAGGCTGGATTCTTTATTAAACCCGTAACTTTAAACCCAACTAGGAAAACAAAATGAGCGAAGAATTGCAACCCGTATTCAGCATCGAACGCCTGTTCGTCAAAGACCTGTCTTTGGAAGTGCCCAATGCCCCCCAAATCTTCTTGGAACAAGGCGAGCCTGAAGTCGATATGCGCGTTTCCACCAACAGCGAGAAGCTGGAAGACGGCTACTACAACGTTGACGTAACCGTTACCGTAACCGCCAAACTCAACGCCGAACGCACCATGTTCCTAAACGAAGTAACCCAAAGCGGCATCTTCCGTCTGGAAAACATCCCTGAAGAAGACGTTCAACTGCTCTTAGGCGTAGCCTGCCCGAACATCCTCTTCCCTTACGCACGCGAAGCCATTTCCACCAGCGTAACCCGCGCCGGCTTCCCGCCCGTACTGCTTGCTCCGATCAACTTCGAAGCTATGTACCAGCAACAACAAGAAGGCAACGCATAATCCGCGTTCCCTGTTTGTCAAAAGGTCGTCTGAAAAATGTTTCAGACGACTTTTTTATGATTGTGAAAATGCCCTGCCGAATTTCATCTTGAATGGCATAGACATAAAATCTGTAACGTCATAAAATTCCAAACGTTTATTATTTATCGAATAAAAAGGTTACGATGAAAAAATATATTTTTGGGGTGTATGCTGCTTTGCTCGTGGGTAATGTAATATCTGCCGATTTTACAGGTAGTTGGGGGTATGTTCGTGATATTCCGGATGGTGTTTACGGTAAGTATTTCAATATTAAACAATCATCAAAATATATAATTACGGGCGAATGGCATGAAGGGCGTTCAGACGGTCCCGGTGGCAGTGGTAAGGTAAAGGGATATGTGAAAAAAGGCGGAAAACTGTATTTGAGTTACTGTTCGGAAGGAGATAATTCTTGGTATACGCCTTGTCCGAAATATGAACAAGACAGGGGCTATTTCGTCAGATGGAATGGTGAGTTAGTTGAATACTATCGTCCATATGGAAAAGGGCAGGTATATAAAAAAGGTGAAATATTCAAGCGGCAGCAAGAAAGTGAACAGACTGAAGGTCAGGAGCAGCCTCAAGAGCGACAATCTTTGAGTCAACAAAAATTACTGAAAGAGCAAGAGTCTTTGCATCGGCAGGAGTTGTTGAAGGAACAAGAACTTTTACGCCGACAGGAATTGTTGAAAGAGCAGGAGTTATTGCTGCAACGGAAATCAGGTGGAGAACCAGAGTTGTTAAACGTACAGGAAATATTTAAAGAACAAGGAGGACAGGATGTATTCAAAGAGCAGGAGACGGCAGAAGGTCAGTGGACAGTTGAAAAACAGGAGTTGCCGCAAGGACAAAAAAATACCGAGTAATAGAGATACTCTAAAAAAGTCGTCTGAAAACCCCAATCCAAGTTTTCAGACGACCTTTTTTCTTTGCCGCACACTATTTCACAATTTCCGACAGCGGCCAGCGCGGTTTGACGTTGAACGCACCGGCGGGCTGCCGCTCCTGCAACCTCATCGCGCCGGCGAAGGCAATCATCGCGCCGTTGTCGGTGCAGTATTCCATGGGTGGGAAGCAGACTTTGATTTTTTCTTCCTTAGGTTTGGGTTTGCCTTTTTCAGACGGCTTTTTGACGCTCAAGCGGGAAAATTCGTCGCGCAGCTTCCAGTTTGCACCGACGCCGCCCGCGACGACCAAAGTTCTGAAACCGGTATCCAACAAGGCTTTTTTGGCTTTGGCGGCGAGGACGTCAATCACCGCGTCTTGAAACGCGCGGCAGATGTCGTTGCGCGTTTGCTCGGGAATTTCGCCGCCGTTTTCGGCGCGGACTTTTTCGACGGCGGTCAGCACGGCGGTTTTCAAACCGGAGAAGCTCATCTGTAAATCGTGCGAATGGAGCATGGGGCGCGGGAACGAGAAGGCATCGGGGTTGCCCAGCTTCGCCAGTTCGGACAACTTCGCGCCGCCGGGATACGGCAAACCTAAGAGTTTGGCGGTTTTGTCGAACGCCTCGCCTGCCGCGTCATCGACGCTTTCGCCCAGCAGCGTGTAGTCGCCGATGCCGCGCACCGCCATAAACTGCGTATGCCCGCCCGAAACCAGCAGGGCGACGAACGGAAATTCGGGTTTGTCGTCCGCCAAAAGCGGGGAGAGCAAATGGCCTTCGAGATGGTGGACGGGAATGACGGGTTTGTTCAAGGCAAACGCCAAGGCGTTGGCATAGCCCGAACCCGCCAGAAGCGCGCCGCCCAAACCCGGCCCTTGGGTGTAGGCGACGGCATCGATGTCGTCATAGGAAACGCCCGCTTCCTGCAAACAGCCCTGCGTCAGCGGCACGACGCGGCGGATATGGTCGCGGCTGGCAAGTTCGGGGACAACGCCGCCGTATTCGGCGTGCATCGCCATTTGGGTGTGAAGATGGTGCGCCAACAGGCCGCGTTCGGTGTCATACAGCGCAACGCCTGTTTCATCGCAGGATGATTCGATTCCGAGTACCAACATGGTTTGAGGTCGTCTGAAAATAAGGATGCGGTATTTTAACGGATTTCAGGTGGGCTTGGCTTGCTTGCGGTTAGGGAATATGCAGTGGTAGAGGCTATATCATATATATATATATATGATACGGAGTTGGGTTTGCTATCCGGTTATACCGAGCATTTTTATTGTCTGAGCTTTTGTTGTTCAAATTTAATTGTATTAGGTATATGGGCTGTACGTTGAGTCGAAGGGTTGTCGGCTATTTTGATTTTTGAATTTAATTAATAGAAATATTGTTGCTTATATTTTTATATTTTATGATTTTTAATGCTTTAAAATACAAAAAAAATATTTTTTTGAAATAAAATTGCTGAATAATTGGAAAAAGTCTTGTTTAAAACAGGTAAAGAAGGTAATCTATGCCTTAATTTATCTGAATTTGAAAGCAATAAAAATGACCAAACAATACCCTACCGACGATATTAAGATTAGAGAAGTCAAAGAGCTGCTGCCGCCGATTGCCCATTTGTACGAGCTGCCGATTTCCGAGGAAGCGGCGGGGCTGGTACACCGCACGCGGCATGAAATCGCCGATTTGGTTCACGGCAAGGACAACCGCCTGTTGGTGATTATCGGCCCGTGTTCCATCCACGACACCAAAGCCGCATTGGAATACGCCGAACGTTTGCTGGTGTTGCGCAAGAAATATGAAAAAGAATTGCTGATTGTGATGCGCGTGTATTTTGAAAAACCGCGTACAACGGTGGGTTGGAAAGGTCTGATTAACGATCCGCACTTGGACGGTACGTTCGACATCAACTACGGTCTGCGTCAGGCGCGCAGCTTGCTGCTGACGCTGAACAATATGGGCATGCCCGCTTCGACAGAGTTCCTCGACATGATTACGCCGCAATATTACGCGGACTTGATTTCTTGGGGCGCGATCGGTGCGCGGACGACGGAGAGCCAGGTACACCGCGAACTCGCCAGCGGCCTGTCTTGTCCGGTCGGTTTCAAAAACGGTACGGACGGCAATCTGAAAATCGCCATCGACGCGATTGGCGCGGCAAGTCATCCGCATCACTTCCTGTCTGTAACCAAAGCGGGGCATTCCGCCATTGTGCATACCGGCGGCAATCCCGACTGCCACGTTATCCTGCGCGGTGGCAAAGAACCGAATTACAGCACCGAACACGTCAAATCGGCGGCGGAGCAATTAATAAAAGCCGGTTTGTCGCCCAAGCTGATGGTCGATTGCAGCCACGCAAACAGCCGTAAAGATTACAGACGGCAGATGGAAGTTGCCCAAGACGTTGCCGCGCAACTGGAAAACGGCGAAGACAACATTATGGGCGTGATGGTGGAAAGTCATTTAGTCGAAGGCAGACAGGACAAGCCTGAGGTTTACGGGCAAAGCATTACCGATGCCTGCATCGGCTGGGATACCACCGAAGAAATGCTCGCGCTTTTGGCTGCGGCAAACCGTAAACGGGTCGCGCCTTAAGCCGGTTTGAACGGCAAAAAAGAGGTCGTCTGAAAAGACTGTGTGTGAACAAAAACAGACAGTTTTTCAGATGACCTTTTGTTTTTGTTTTGTATAAATTGTTTATTTATAGTGGATTAAATTTAAACCAGTACGGCGTTGCCTCGCCTTGCCGTACTATTTGTACTGTCTGCGGCTTCGTCGCCTTGTCCTGATTTAAATTTAATCCACTATACAAGGGCTTCAGGGTAGTCTCCGGGTAAATTATCGTAGTTTAAACAGTCTTTACTTATCAGAAGACATATTAATGAAACCTTGTGAGATACTGCCTGCGTATTGTTTAACCCACTGATGGAGAATACAACATGAAAAAGGCTTTGACTAAAACCGTTACCTTGATTGCTATCGCTGCTTCTTTGAGCGCATGTGCAGGTATGAACCAAACCCAACGCAATACCGCTACCGGCGCAGTATTGGGTGGTGTAGCAGGTAACCTGATTGGCGGCGATACCGGATCTACTTTGGGTGGTGCAGCATTGGGCGGCGTTATCGGCAGCCAAGTTCATCACGGACATCGCTATCGTTAAGTAGTTCATTAATATCATTATGCAAACCGTTCCGATCGTTTCATTTGTCGGAACGGTTTTTGTTTGATGGGGTGGCCATGAGAAAAGGTCGTCTGAAACGAGGGCATCGTGTTTCAGACGACCTTTTATAGTGGATTAAATTTAAATCAGGACAAGGCGACGAAGCCGCAGACAGTACAGATAGTACGGCAAGGCGAGGTAACGCCGTACTGGTTTAAAGTTAATCCACTATAGTAATAAGTGGGATGGATGATTTATTGGCGGATGACTGCTTTGGCGATTTGATCCGCCATGCGTTTGCTTGCTCCTTGGTGCTTGCCGATAAACTCAAGGGCTTTTTGGGAGAAACGTTCTTTTTCCGATGGATTGGCAAGCCATGATGTGGTTTTTTCATACCATCTTTCAGCAGAACCAACCTGCTCTGCCGCCCCTGCATGGATGGCATCTTGGCATACAGCGGAGAAATTGTAGGTTGAACAACCGAATAAGGTCGGTATGCCGCAGGAAATCGGTTCGATAACATTCTGACAGCCCGCATCCACAAGACTGCCGCCGACGAAGGCAATATCCGCAGCCAAATAATAGGCAAACAGTTCTCCCATGCTGTCTCCGACCCATATTTGCGTTTCTTTGTTGACAGGAAGGTTATCACTGCGATATTGCACACGGTAGCCCATATCTTCTGCAAGGGAAAAGGTCGTCTGAAAACGCTCGGGGTGTCGAGGGATAATCACCAGCAGTGCATCCCCTTTATAGCGTTTCCATGCTTCAAGCAACATTTCCGCTTCGTCCTGACCTTTATAGAAACGGGTGCTGGCACACACGACGACAGGGCGGTTGCCGATCCGTTCTTTAAATGCGGCTGCAAGTGCTTTCATCCCTTCGGGAAGCGATACATCATATTTGGTGTTGCCGCAAACGTGGACATTAGAAGCCCCAATCAAGTGCAATCGTTCTGCATCTTCGGCAGTTTGGGCAAAGCATCCGCTCAGGGTGCGCATAGCAGGCTCAACCAAGCCGCGTATTTTCAAATATCCCCGTTGCGATTTTTCAGACAGGCGGGCGTTAGCAAGAAAAAGCGGCACCTGTTTTTCAGCACACATATGCATCAGGTTCGGCCAAATTTCTGTTTCCATCAAAATACCGAAACGAGGGGCATGGTCGGTTAAAAATTGCCCAACCCATTCTGGTTTGTCGTAGGGAATATAGCGGCATTGCGCATTGGGATATAGGGTTTGCGCCGTATGCCTTCCGGTCGGTGTCATTTGAGTCAGTAATAAAGGGACATCTGGGAAATAGTTCTGTAATGCTTCGATGAGTGGCTGCGCAGCACGGGTTTCCCCGACAGAAACGGCGTGAATCCAAATCGGATGACGCACGGGCTTGCTCATTTTTTTGCCGAATCTTTCATCCCAGTGTTCCAAATAGGATGTTGATTTTTTAGCTCTCTTTTTTAGATAACGGCGGATAAACAAAGGAGCGATATGCCAAAGTTGATTGTATAACCAACGTATCATAATGATATTCCAAGATGTGATGGGCGTATAAAAAAGGTATCAGGAGGGGATTATAGACGATTCAATCTAAAACGGGACGAGATGAGCAGATCCAAAGCTAATGAGAATAGCTGAATAGGGAAGCCAGTGATTTTGAAATACTTAATTTTGGAGTGAGTGGGAAATAGGTGTTGTTAGATAAGATTGACGAAATTAGAAAGATCATCATCTATGAGGATAGATGATTTTTGTCTAAATACAACACTTTTTTAACATGTTTCAGTTGTAGAAAGATGCGTGAAAGTTGGGGTATAGAGGTAAGAGATGGGAATTTGTGGATATATGTATGGAAAACATTCTTGTAGATAAAAATAGCCTCTAAAAAATTTATTGGTAAATTTTTAGTTTATTTTAAATTTAAATTGCTTTTTATATAAAAATTAGACATAAAATTGCAGAGTGTTATATATTTTTCTATTTGTTCCAGTTGTTAATATATTTTGAGTTATATATTCATGACAAACAATACGGTTAATAATTAATAATATAGAGAACGTGTTAAGCCATGATAAAAAAAAATAATAAATGAGAAGACAGGTGGTCCAATATAATACAATCATGTATAGATTGATTGGATTGTAAGTCAATCCATTATCTTGATTGTACTTATTTATTTGTTTTAGATGGATTGAATCGGGTACATTTTTTTGTAAGTATTGGATAAGTGGTATGTATATTAGATAAGCGGCAAATATTTGTCAATCATAATATGCAAAACATATATTATCTTTGGTTCGATCTTTTCGATAACTATCATTATGTGTTTTTATCAGGGAGATAAAATATGAAACACAAAGCACACATGAATCGTTTTACCGCGCTCAATACGGCAATGTCCGTATCGTTTGCCGCTTTCGGTTTGTTTGCAGCATCTGCTGCTTCAGCTGAAAATTACATTAGTATCAGTAGTGATGCTGGTGTTCAACGTCCTAACTACAACAACGATGGCGCTACTGATCGTTTTGGTATGGCTATCGGTGTAAATACAAAGGCAACAGGTCATAGCGGTATCGCTATCGGTACCAGCACCACTTCTGCGGGTGAGTCTGCTACCGCTGTTGGTACTCTATCTAATGCAGACGGTATTGCCGCTACGGCCTTTGGCCAAGGTGCGCAAGCAGTTGGTAATGTATAGTGGATTAAATTTAAATCAGGACAAGGCGACGAAGCCGCAGACACACAGATAGTACGGCAAGGCGAGGCAACGCCGTACTGGTTTAAAGTTAATCCACTATAACGACTGCCGCAGGTCAAAAAGCTCGTGCAACTGCCCAAGGCGCAACTGCTTTGGGTACTGGTTCTGTAGCTTCTGCAATGTATTCTACTGCTACAGGTGCAGCATCTTCTGCGTCAGGTCAATCAAGTGTTGCTTATGGCTTGCAGTCTAAAGCTTCTGCTAATTCGGCAGTGGCTATTGGCTCTCGTGCGACAGCTTCTCATGCAGGTTCCGTTGCTTTGGGTGCAGGTTCTGAAACTGCTGAGGCAGTAGGCACTAACAGTGCAACTGTAAATGGTGTGTCTTATAGTGGCTTTGCAGGTACCAATCCTCGTTCTACCGTTAGTGTTGGCTATGCGGGTGGCGAGCGCACTATCACTAATGTTGCTGCTGGACGTATTAATGCAACCAGTACTGATGCTATTAACGGTAGCCAACTGTATCAAGTTGCTGCACGTACTCAAGGTAACTCTACTGCAATCACTAATTTGCAAAATCAAGTTAATGGTATTGGTAACCGCTTGAATGATATGGACAAGGATTTGCGTGCAGGTATTGCCGGTGCGACTGCGATTGCTTTCTTGCAACGTCCGAATGAAGCAGGTAAGAGCATGGTTTCTGCTGCGGTAGGTGGTTATCGCAATGAACAGGCTATTGCCGTGGGTTATGCTCATAACTCAGATAACAACAAATGGTCTGTTAAAACCGGTGTCAGTGTTAATACACGTAAAGACGTAAACTGGGGTGGTAGCGTAGGCTATCAATGGTAAGGCCTGAAGGGGTTTGTCGGTTCAGACGACCCCAGTTAAAGAATGATATCGATATAAAGGAAAAAACATGAAATTATCAATCATTTTGCCAGTTATCGCGGCATTGACTTTGGCCGCTTGTGGTAATTTAAGCAAGGTCAGCAAAGAAGGTACTACTGATAACCCTGTATGGCCTGATCCTGCTAGAACTACCTTCCGTCATGATGGTACTCAGCATGGTACTTGGCCGAATTGGGATAATGTCCGTCAAATCGAAGCAGGTATGAATAAAGACC
The DNA here is from genome assembly GCA_003028315.1 of Neisseria mucosa. Lineage (NCBI taxonomy): Bacteria > Pseudomonadati > Pseudomonadota > Betaproteobacteria > Neisseriales > Neisseriaceae > Neisseria > Neisseria mucosa. The sequence goes on from CP028150.1 coordinate 50,375, forward strand.
AAATTTACGAATTGATTGGTCGTCCTCATTTCCAAGAAGGCTTATATGGTGTTCGTGAGTGGGATTATTTGTTCAATTACCGTGAAAATGGTGAGCATAAAACTTGTCAATACAAGATTTTGTTTGACAAAGACAAAAATGCCCAATCATTCTTCTGGTTGCCAGAAGGTTGCGGTCCTAAAAAGCCTGCTCCTGAAGTAGTTCGTGAAGTGATTATTCGCGAAGTGGCTCCTGCTCCTGCTGCACGTATCCGCCAGTAATAGTTTGATTTTATGAATTAAAACCGAGTTTTGTTATTTTGCAAAACTCGGTTTTGTTATTTTGCCTTTCTAAATAGTAGTGTAATGGAATTCTGCATGGACAGCGGTTGTTTTATAATAATTCCTTAAAATTTGGTAAGGGACGTTTGTGTCATATTTTTCACAATGAAAAGCAAAGTTGAATAATATTAGAACGTCTTGATATGTTTTAGGCATAATGAATGATAAAATAAGCACACTCTTTGCAAAAAAGAGAAAATAAGGAACGGATAGCAAATAATGAGTATCGGATTATTACGAGTTTTGGTTCAAAGCCAGACAATCAACAATACCCAGGCAGAGCATTACAATAATATATTGAAAACGGGGCAGGAAATCTTGCCCATGCTTTTTGCGGATAAGATTATCAGCCCAAGGTCTTTGGGCGAGTTGGTTGCGCGAGTTTTTAGTTATCCGCTATTGGATTTGCATTATTATCCACGTAACAATATTGTTATGGATGTCTTAACTGAGGAGCAGATGGTTCAAAATCGCTGCGTTCCGATTTTTCGTCGCGGCCGAAAGGTATATTTGGCGGTTTCAGATCCTACTCAAATCCAAAGTTTTCAAAAAATAGCTTTTGCTTCGGGAGTGACGGTTGATTTAGTAGTTGTCCCGGATGATCAGTTGAGTTCTTTGCTGGAGTGGTTAGGACAACGTTCTACCACCATCTTAAAAGAAATTAGTGAAGAACAAGAAGCTGCCCAGCCCTCTCAGGCGCTTTATATAGACAACGAAGAGGCTGAAGATGGGCCTATTCCACGTTTTATTCACAAGACCTTATCAGATGCGCTAAATGCAGGCGCATCCGATATACATTTCGAATTTTATGAACAAATGGCTCGTGTCCGTTTTCGTGTAGATGGACAGCTAAGGGAAGTGGTTCAACCCCCTGTTGCTGTACGCGGACAGCTGGCTTCACGCATCAAAGTAATGGCGCGTTTGGACATTTCGGAAAAACGCGTACCGCAAGATGGTCGTATTCAGATTGCTTTCCATAAACACGGTCGCCCCATTGATTTTCGTGTAAGTACGTTACCTACGCTTTTTGGCGAAAAAGTGGTAATGCGTATTCTGAATTCTGATGCAGCAACTTTAAATATTGACCAACTGGGATTCGAACCCTTCCAAAAAGAAATGCTGCTTGAGGCCATTCATCGGCCTTATGGCATGGTATTGGTAACAGGTCCGACAGGCTCCGGTAAAACCGTATCACTTTATACTTGCTTGAATATTTTAAATACAGAAGACGTCAATATTTCCACTGCAGAAGACCCGGCCGAGATTAATTTACCCGGCATCAACCAAGTCAACGTCAATGACAAACAAGGTTTGACTTTTGCTGCGGCGTTGAAATCTTTCTTGCGACAAGACCCTGACATTATCATGGTAGGTGAGATTCGGGACTTGGAAACCGCGGATATTGCCATCAAAGCGGCACAAACCGGACATATGGTGTTTTCAACGTTGCATACCAATAACGCGCCTGCGACCCTATCCCGTATGTTGAACATGGGGGTCGCTCCATTCAACATTGCCAGTTCCGTCAGCTTAATTATGGCGCAACGACTATTGCGTCGTCTGTGTTCGAGCTGTAAGCGTGAGGTTGAGCGTCCTCCAGTTCCCGCATTAAAAAAAGCAGGATTTACAGATGAAGATTTAGCAAAGGATTGGAAACTCTACCGTCCTGTCGGCTGCGATAGTTGCCGTGGTAAAGGCTTCAAAGGCCGTGTCGGCGTCTACGAAGTGATGCCGATTACCGAGGAAATGCAACGTGTCATTATGAATAATGGTACGGAAGTTGATATTATGAACATGGCCTATAAAGAAGGCATGGTCGATTTACGCCGCGCAGGTTTGTTAAAAGCTATGCAAGGTTTGACTTCATTAGAAGAAGTTATTGCTCACACTAACGATTAAACCATTGAATCGAAGAAATACGGGGACTTTTGTTTTCTTCATTCTTAAACATTAAACCAAGGGGTAACAAAATGGCTCAAGCAGAGCAAAAAAGAGGCTTATTCGCTCAAAAAAATAAAGGCAAACGTTTTACGTTTGAAGGTAAAAATACCAATACGGATCAATTAGTCCGAGGCGAAGTAGTCGCCAAAGACGAAGAAGAAGCGCGTAAAAAGCTCCAACGCCGCGGGATACGCCCTTTACGTATCAGTAAAGTAAAGGCAACCAAAAAGCGTCGTATTACTCAGGAAGACATTACAGTTTTCACCCGTCAACTCGCCACCATGATGAAAGCAGGTCTGCCTTTAATGCAGGCTTTTGAAATTGTCGCACGCGGACACTCCAACCCATCCATGACTGAAATGTTGATGCAAGTCCGTGCAGATGTGGAACAAGGTAGTGCATTAGGTAAATCATTTGCCAAATACCCAAAATATTTCGACCGTTTTTATTGCAATCTGATTGCGGCTGGCGAGACCGGTGGTGTTTTAGAAAGCCTGTTGGATAAACTTGCTGTATATAAAGAGAAAACACAAGCCATTAAGAAAAAAGTAAAAACTGCATTGACGTACCCAATTTCTATTGTGGTTGTTGCGGTTGTACTGATTTTCGTAATGATGCGCTGGGTTTTGCCTGCATTTAAAGAGGTTTACTCCAATATGGGAGCAGAATTACCAGGTATGACACAAACAGTCATGAGTATTTCCGACTTTTTTGTGGAATATGGCTGGATCATGATTATTGCAGCAATTGGCATTGGATTTGGTGTATATAAATTGCATCAGAAATCTCCTGAATTTCAAAAACGTGTAGATGCCATGGTTTTACGTATGCCTATTTTTGGCTCTATCATTCGTAAAGCAACTATTGCACGTTGGGCTCGTACTACTTCTACCTTATTTGCCGCAGGTGTCCCTTTAGTAGAAGTTTTAGATTCTGTATCAGGTGCTGCTGGCAATATACTCTATGAAGAAGCAACGCAAGACATCCGTGCAAAAGTTACTCAAGGTCTCTCTTTGACTTCAAGTATGCAAAGTACGGATATGTTTCCGAATATGGTTATTCAAATGGCCGCTATTGGTGAAGAATCTGGATCCCTTGATGATATGCTGAATAAGGCTGCTGAATTTTATGAGGAAGAAGTTGATAACTCTGTATCACAACTATCTTCTCTGATGGAGCCGATTATTATGGTGGTTTTGGGCTCCATTATCGGTACAATCCTGGTAGCAATGTATCTGCCGCTGTTTAACCTCGGTAACGTAGTAGGTTGATATGTTGGAATCTTTGGATACATTAGCGCCATTTGCTATTCCATTAGCTGTCATTGTTGGTTTGTTAATCGGAAGTTTTCTTAATGTTGTCATTTACCGCGTTCCTGTCATGATGGAACGCGGCTGGACTCAGTTTGCGAAAGAGCATTTGCAACTTGAATTAACGGAAGAAGAACAGCAACCATTCAATTTGATGAAGCCGGATTCCCGCTGCCCCAAGTGTCATGCTCCGGTAAAGGCTTGGCAAAATATTCCGATTGTCAGTTATCTGATGCTTGGTGGTAAATGTGGCTCGTGTAAAACGCCCATCAGCATCCGTTATCCCTTAATCGAATTATTGGCCGGTATATTGTTTGGCGTAGTGGCGTGGCAATATGGCTGGACGATGGCGGCATTCGGTGGGTTGATATTGACTGCAATATTGATTGCATTGACCTTTATCGATGCGGATACTCAATATTTACCTGACAGCCTGACCCTGCCGTTGATATGGTTAGGCTTACTGTTTAATTTAAGCGGTACTTTTGTTCCATTGAAATCTGCCGTTTTAGGCGCGGTTTTCGGCTATATGAGCTTATGGCTGTTGTGTTTTATCTATAAGCTTTTGACTGGAAAAATCGGTATGGGTAACGGCGATTTTAAATTGCTGGCCGCACTAGGTGCATGGCTTGGTGTCGGCATTTTACCTGTATTGGTCTTTATGGCAGCGTTAATTGGTCTGATTGGAGCGATTATCAGACGGGTTGCCAAAGGACAATATTTTGCTTTCGGTCCGAGTTTGGCTATTGCCGGCTGGATTATTCTGGTAGCTAACGAGCCGGTACATCGTGCCGTCACTTGGTGGCTGACCAAATCAGGGTTTTAATATGACTTTATGGATAGGTTTGACGGGTGGTATCGGCAGCGGGAAATCTCAAGCAGCAAAAATCTTTTCTGATTTGGGTGTCCCGCACATTGATGCCGACGCCCTGAGCCGAAACCTGACGGCGGATAACGGTATAGTATTACCGGCTATCCGCCGTCTTTTTGGCGACAAGGTTTTTCATACCCAAAACAGTCTGAACCGTGCTGCTTTGAGGGATCTGGTTTTTAGACGACCTCAAGCCAAAAAAGAATTGGAGGAGGTGTTGCTGCCTTTGATTTTAAATGAAATCAAATCGGCAAAAACCCGCTATCCTAACGCAGCATACGGCATCATCGATGTACCTTTGCTGATTGAAAACCCGGAATTTTTAGCGGCTGTCGATAGAGTGTTGGTTATCGACGTTTCTGAAGCAACCCAAATTCTTCGCGTTCAGCAAAGAAGCGGTTTGAATACAGAAGAGATCAAGCGCATTATGAACACTCAGGCCAACCGCAAAACGCGGCTGCTCTATGCAGATGATGTCTTAGAAAATGAAGGGACTTTATCTGAATTGACCAAAAAAATTCAGGACTTGCATAGGTTTTATTTGGGATATTCCGGCAACTCGAAATTTGGTACATCATTGCCCTAACGTGAAATATCTTGAACAAAAGACAAAGCATAAATGATTTGTAAGGAACAAATAATGACTGAAGTAACGATTGTGAAATGTCCGACCTGTCAAACGCCGGTGATATGGAATGAAGAGAGTAAATACCGACCTTTTTGCAGTCAACGCTGCCGATTGATTGATTTAGGCGAATGGGCGCAAGAGAAATATACGGTTGCAGCGGAAGAAGATGATACTTTATCTGATTCAATGGTCGGAGGCTTACAATAAGCTGTATTTAATACGTTTTTGTGAGGCTATGCAGCCCCGCTTTTTTCTCCTTGGTAGGCATTTGCTTGGTAGGATGCCATTATGGTAATGGCTGTCCAAACTTATGTTTCAGACCAATGTCGGGCATTTTTCATGTCTTGTTCGATTTGTACTTTTAATTCGGCGATACTGTCGAATTTTTTTTCGTCGCGTAATTTGTGCAGAAAACGGACGTTCAGGCGTTGTCCATAAATGTTTTCATTGAAATCAAACAAATGGACTTCAAGTTTTTGGGCGCGGTTGTTGCTGACAGTGGGGTTGAATCCGAAACTTGCCACGCCGCGTTTTGTGCCGAAAGTGCCGTCTGCTTCAACGACAAATACCCCGCTTAAGGCGTAATGGTGGGGAGGGAGTTGGATGTTGGCGGTGGGAGTGTTGATGGTGCGGCCGAGTTTTTTACCGTGTTTGACTTTGCCGCTTAAAGTGTAATCGTGTCCCAGCAGTTTTTTGGCATAGTCTAATCGACCGTCGGAAAGCGCATTGCGCACAGCAGTACTGCTGGTACGGATGTCTTCTACGATAACAGATGGGGTGCGATCGGTTTGAATATCCGGTTGTGCTGCCAAAAGTTCGAAATCGCCACGGCGACCTGCTCCGAAACGGAAGTCATCTCCAATCAGCAGATAACGCGTATTCAACGTCTTGCGTAAAAGCAGGTTGATAAAGTCTTGGGCATCCATATCAGCAAATGTTTGGTTAAACCGCAGCACCCAAACTGCATCGACACAGCCGGTTTGTTCAAGCAAATTTAGTTTGGTGCGCAAAGGGCTGATACGGTAGGGCTGTTTTTTACCGGTTTGTCGGGCAAAAAATTCTTTGGGTTGTGGTTCGAAGATAACGACGACAACTGGAAGCCCCCGTGCATCGGCTTCTTGCTTGAGTTTTTGGAGAATGTGTTTGTGTCCGAGGTGCACGCCGTCGAAATTACCGATGGTAACGGCACTTCCCTGAGGGAAGTCGGGCATGCGATGCTGACCGAGCCAGATTTTCATGAGTCATTTATGCGGTTCGTAAACGGACGGGTATTGTAAACGTTCTTGGTGTTTATATAAACCACAGGTCGTCTGAATATGTTTTCAGACGACCTGTGTCGTCTTTACCACCAAAACGGCGGACGGTAAAAAGGGTAGCTCCAAGGGTCGTAATAGTTGTAATAATAGCGTGCTTCTTGGAGTTGCTGCTGGGAGATGTGGTTTTGCCATGCCATTTTGTAGCAGGCTTGGAACATGGGGTCGGAAACTTTATCTATATATTTCAAGCGGAAGGATTTTTGCTGTTCTGTCGTTTGAACGGAGCGGTTGTCCGCCAGCTCGAACTGTTTTTGTATCAATCGGGCGGTTTCAGGGTCGCACTGAGCGGCCAAGTGGATTTGCAGGTTTTGTTCTTCCTGTTTCCGAGCCTGTGCGCGTGCGGCGAGTTGCTCCGGCGTGGCAGCGCAGGCAGTCAGGAAGACGAGGGTGGAGAGCGATAAAAAGCGTAATGGGTTCATGATGTTGCCCCTTTAAGGTGATGATAACCAATGTACGCTGACGGCTGGTCGAGTGCAAGGGGTAAATAGGTAAAGGTCGTCTGAAAACGGGTTTCAGACGACCTTTTTGTTTTGCCGCTTGGATGAAAAGGTTGGGTAAACAGTTTAACCTTTATTGAGTATCTGTTTGTTTTCGCCTTCGCGCCGCAGCTCTTTGGGGAGGACGAAGACGATGCTTTCTTCCGCGCCTTCGCCTTCGCGTATGGTTTCGTGTCCCCATTGCTGTATGGTTTGCAGGACTTCTCTGACTAAAACTTCGGGGGCGGACGCGCCGGCGGTTACGCCGACTTTGTGTTTGCCTTCGAACCATTCGCGTTGCAGGTGGCCGGCGTTGTCGACCATATAGGCATCGACGCCGCGTTGGGCGGCGACTTCGCGCAGGCGGTTGCTGTTGGAAGAGTTGGGCGAGCCGACGACGATGACGATGTCGCATTCTTCCGCCAATTCTTTGACGGCGGTTTGGCGGTTGGTCGTGGCGTAGCAGATGTCTTCTTTGTGGGGATTGCGGATGTTGGGGAAACGGGCGTTCAGCGCGGCGATGATGTCTTTGGTTTCATCGACGGACAGGGTAGTTTGGCTGACGTAGGCGAGTTTGTCGGGGTTTTTGACTTGCAGCCCGGCGACGTCTTCAACGGTTTCGACCAGCAGCATCCTGCCGGGCGGAAGCTGTCCCATGGTGCCTTCGACTTCGACATGGCCTTTGTGTCCGATCATGATGATTTCGCAATCTTGCGCGTCGAGGCGGGCGACTTCTTTGTGGACTTTGGTCACGAGCGGGCAGGTGGCATCGAATACGCGGAACCCGCGTTCGGCGGCTTCCTGCTGTACGGCTTTGGAGACGCCGTGTGCCGAGTAAATCAGGATGGCGCCTTTGGGTACGTCGGCGAGGTCTTCGATGAATACCGCGCCTTTTTCGCGCAGGTTGTCGACGACGAATTTGTTGTGGACGACTTCGTGGCGGACGTAAACCGGTGCGCCGAATTCTTCCAGCGCGCGCTCGACGATGCTGATGGCGCGGTCAACGCCGGCGCAGAAGCCGCGCGGGTTGGCAAGGATGATGGTTTTTGGGGTCATGTGTATGGTCCGGATTTCAGACGACCTTATGGGTTGTCGGTTGTTGGTTCGTCGGTTGGTTTGGGTTGTTTTTTGTGGAACAGTCCGTCCAAAACCAATAAAACGGCACCGACGCAGATAAAGCTGTCGGCAACGTTAAACGCGGGATAATACCAATCCTTCCAGTAAAACAGTAAGAAATCAACCACATGACCGTGAATCAGTCGGTCGATGACGTTACCGAGCGCGCCGCCGATAATCATGGCTGCGCCGATTTTGCCCGAAAGGCGGAACTCGTCGCGCAGGATGGCGCGGGCGAGATAGGCGCTGATAACGAGTGCCAGCCCTAAGAAAAAGAATTTCTGCCAGCCGCCCTGGTCGGCAAGAAAGCTGAACGCCGCGCCGGGGTTGTAGGCAAGGGTCAGGTCGAATAAGGAAGGGATGATGTTGAGTCGCTCGCCTTCTTGGAAGTGGGCGAGGATTTCCCATTTGGTCAGTTGGTCAAGCGCGATGCCGGTCAGCGCGATCAGCAGGTAGACGGTTTTTTTGGAAAGGGAGGAAGACATTTGGTGAAGCTGCCTGAATAAACAAAGCGGCTATTTTACCCGAAAGCGCAAAAGCCGTGTTTCAAAAGGTCGTCTGAAAACCTTTTATTACAGGGCGAGACGCAGGGTTTTGCAGGGTTATCGCAAAACCGCGTAAACGCTGCGCGCAAAAACACTGTCATACGTAAAACAAGGTTTATTTGCTTGATAGGGTGTTGCCTTGCCGATAACATGGCGGCGTTTTTATATGCCTTCCCCGAAAGGATACAGTATGGCTAAAACAAAATCTTTATTGGCAACCGGCATTTTGGCGCTTTTCTCCGCCACCGCTTTCGCCGCCCCGCTTCCTGCCGAAATTTACCTTCCCGCAGGCGCGCATACGGTTAAAGCCGACCGTCAGGGCAACGGCGAATTCGAATACGAAGCCGAGCTGCCCGCACGCGGCAACCCGATTCCGTCTTTGGCGAAAAAAGTCATCGCCCACGCGCGCAGCAAAGGTTTTCAAGTGGTCGAATCTGAAATCAAACACGACGATGCCGATTTGAAATTCAAACGTGGCAGACAAGAATTGGACGTATCCATCGAAAACAAAGGACACGGCCGCATCGAATACAAAGCTGATTTGGACTTAGACAAACGCTAAATCAAGAAATACTGGAAAGGTCGTCTGAAAAGAGGTTTCAGACGACCTTTTTACATGGCGGCGTTAACAATTGTTTATGGTTTTTACAACATTTGTTTTATCCGTAAAAACCGTTTGGAAGAAAACACGGGTCGTCTGAAACCTCTTTTCAGACGACCTTTGCAATAGGATTGGGCAAACGGCATTCAATCAACAGGGCAGGGCGGATTTGCGCCGAAACAGAACAAAGCCGAATCATGCCGTATCGTTTTATTTGCCTCCGCAATATTTTGTTTTACTGTAAAACACGGTAAAATCCGCGCTCAACATAATATTGAGACAAAACAGTACCGAAGAGAATAAATGGTGTTGTCCGATCTCAAATAAAAAATATTGACGCAATCACTACAATACTACCGTTCACACATTGCAAAGATCATGAAAAAAACACTCTTACTCCTCTCCCTGCTCGCCGTGTCCGCAGCGGAAGCCGCCGACGTGCCGTCCGAGCCTCAAAACCAGCCTGCCCCCGAGTTGCAGGTTAAAACGGCAGAACCTGACCCCGTCGAAGCAGAAGCGGCCAAACCTGCTGCTGAAACGTCGTCTGAAAAAGTCGTCAACGTCGATGCCAAAACCCTGCTCGACAATCCCCAATTACTTTCCCGCGCCATGTATTCTGCCGTTGTGTCGCGCAACATCGCGGGCATCAAGGTTGTCCTGCCGATTTACGAACAATGGCAGGGACACGATAAAAACATGGCGCTCTACGCGCACGGCTTGGTTGCTCAAGACGACGGCAAAATGAAAGAAGCCATCGGGTATTACCGTCAATTTATCGCCGAAAACCCCGATGCCCCCGTCGTCCGCTGGCAGCTTGCCACCGCTTTGTTTGAAGACAAGCAAAACGAAGCTGCCGCCGACCAGTTCGACAAACTCAAAGCAGAAGCCAACCTGCCCGAGCAGCTCGTCAAAGGCATCGAATCCTACCGCAAAGCATTGCGCGAGCGCGATTCGTGGAAATTCAACGCCGGCTTGAGCGTTACCCGCGAACAAAACATCAACCAGGCCCCCAGCCGCCGCACATACGGCAACTGGACCTTTCCTGAGCCTATCGACGCTACCGCCATCAACTACCAACTCGGCGCAGAGAAAAAATGGTCGCTGCCCAAAGGCTGGTACGTTACGGCAGGCGCGGACAATTACGGCAAAATTTATCCCGAACAAACCAAGTATAACGACGTAACCACCCGCTTTTCGGTAGGCGCAGGCTACGCCGACCAGCGCAACGACATCGGCTTGACCCCGTTCCACGAACGCCGCTTCTACGGCAACGACCCGTATACCTACTCCAGCGGTGCGCGCCTGCACATCAACCGCTGGTGGCAGCCTAAGCTGCAAACCTTGAGCGCCGTTGAAATGGGTCGTCTAAAAAATACCCGACGCGCCCGTTCCGACAGCAACAACCGCCTGTTGAGCAATTCCGTCGTCTATTACCGAAACGCCCGCCAATACTGGGTCGGCGGTTTCGACATCTATCAGGAACGCAATAAAGAAGACAAATCGGACAGCTTCGACCGTTACAGCCTCCGTACCGCATGGGGGCAGGAATGGGGCAAAGGGCTGTCCACCATGTTGCGGCTGAGTGCGGCGCAACGCCGTTATCAAACGCCCAGCCTTTTGAGCGGTCAGGAAAACCGCCGCGATAAAGAAGCGGATATTTCGCTCGCCGTGTGGCACCGCGCTTTTCACTTCAAAGGCATCACCCCGCGCCTGACCGTCGCCCACCACAAAACATGGAGTAACGACAAATATAATGAATACGGCAAAACCAGAATGTTTGTCGAGTTCAGTAAAACGTTCTGATTGTGTTTGGTTTGAATAATAAAAGGTCGTCTGAAATTTTTCAGACGACCTTTAGCTTTTTTATTTGAGTAAGGGCATATTGTGTAAATTTTTGAAAGAATAAATCTAAAGTTATATTTCGATAGTTTACATTGCTGCTTGCCTAGCATTTTATTTTCAAAAGGATTTTGAAAATATGATTCAGCGGATAGGGCGGAAGAGGGGCTTGAAGATTGGGAAACAGGGTAGGGCGGTCGGTTATTTTGACTGGTTTGGGGCGGGGTTTTCACTTACAATCAAACAAGGTTTACATATGGCAACACTCCGCCGCTTGATGCCAAGGTTGGTTGCAGACGTTTTTGTTTGATTTCACGGCATTGTGCGGATGTGTTTGTTTAGGCTTTTCGTTCATAAGAAAAACTAAAAAAAAAACAAGGAAAAACAATGCGCCGCTTACCAATTCTATCCCTCATCCTGCTTCCCGCTGTGTCTCACGCCGCTGATTTTGACGGCGCGACGCTCAGTCTGTTTTGGGGTGCGCCGTTCGCGTTGATTCTTTTGTCTATCGCGTTGGGGCCGCTCTTTTTCGCGCATACCTGGCATCACCATTTCGGCAAGATTACAGCGTTTTGGACGCTGCTGTTTTTGGTTCCGTTCGCCGTTGTGTTCGGTTTCGGGGCGGGTGTGCATACGGTTGCCCATGCGCTGGTTGAGGAATATATCCCGTTTATCCTGCTGCTTTTGGCTTTATACACGATTTCGGGCGGAATTTTGGTTTGGGGTAAGCTCAATGGTACGCCTGCGCTGAATACCGGGCTGCTGGCGGCGGGGACGGTGATGGCTTCCTTTATGGGGACGACCGGTGCGGCAATGCTGATGATTCGTCCGCTGCTTAAGGCAAACCATTACCGCAAGAATAAGGTGCATGTCGTTATATTCTTTATTTTTTTGGTGGCAAATATCGGCGGCGGCCTGACGCCGTTGGGCGATCCTCCGCTGTTTTTAGGCTTCTTGAAGGGCGTGGATTTCATGTGGACGGTGAAACACATGTTGATGCCCGTATTGATCAGTACGGTGGTGCTGTTGCTGGTGTTTTATATTATCGACAGCCGTTATTACGCGCGTGAAGCCAATGTGGAACAGATTCGTCAGGAAGAGGAGGTCGATGAAGATTTGCGCATTGCCGGCAAATGGAATTTCCTGCTGCTGGCGGGCGTGGTTGGTGCGGTTTTGCTGTCCGGCTTGTGGAAGCCCGATCATCCGGGGTTTGAGATTTTAGGCAGCCACTATGCGTTGCAAAACTTGGTGCGCGATGTGATTTTGCTGGTACTGACCATGGTTTCGCTGCTGATTACGCCCAAACAGGTCAGGGCGGGCAATGAATTCAATTTCGACCCGATTGCCGAAGTGGGCAAACTGTTTTTGGGTATTTTCATTACGATTTCCCCTGTTTTGGCGATTTTGAAGGCAGGCGAGGCGGGTGCGCTGGGCGCGGTGGTGTCGTTGGTGCATGACGCTTCGGGCAATCCGATTAATACGATGTATTTCTGGATGAGCGGTTTGTTGTCCGCATTTTTGGATAATGCGCCGACTTATCTGGTGTTCTTCAATATGGCGGGCGGTGATGCTCAGGTGCTGATGACGGGGCATCTGTTCCATTCGCTGTTGGCAGTATCCATGGGTTCGGTGTTTATGGGCGCGCTCACTTATATCGGCAATGCGCCGAACTTTATGGTTAAAGCGATTGCCGAGCAGCGCGGCGTGCCGATGCCGACTTTCTTCGGTTATATGATGTGGTCGGTAGGGGTATTGATTCCGCTGTTTATACTACACACACTGATCTTCTTCGTTTGGCAGTTGTTCTGATTCCTAAACTTCAAAAGGTCGTCTGAAAACCTGATTCTTATTGATTCGGTTTTCAGACGACCTTTTGCATTCTGCCAGGGATTAATTTGGGGCATCAATATCTTGTAATTTTATTGGAGGGCTGCTTTGCGTGGGATTCGGGGCAGGAAGCTGGAAAAAATCTGCGTAAATCTGACATAAGGCGGGCTGTTCCTGCTAAAATCAAACGTTTTACAGTTTTCATTTAATTGTTGTTTTCCGTAAGTAAGGCTTTACTTTCAGACGACCTTCCCCATGCTTTGCCATTTCAAACGTCGTCTGAAAAGTTGGAACATTTTATTCTGTTTAACTCATCACAAGTAATGCAAATCTATGATTAAAATCAAAAAAGGCCTAGACCTGCCCATCGCGGGCAGACCGGAGCAAGCCGTTTACGACGGTCCGGCCATTACCGAAGTCGCGTTGCTTGGCGAAGAATATGTCGGTATGCGCCCCTCGATGAAAGTCAAGGAAGGCGATGCCGTCAAAAAAGGCCAAGTGCTGTTTGAAGACAAGAAAAATCCGGGCGTGGTGTTTACTGCGCCGGCTTCCGGCAAAATCGCTGCGATTCACCGCGGCGAAAAGCGCGTGCTTCAGTCGGTCGTGATTGCCGTTGAGGGCGATGACGAAATCGAGTTCGAACGCTACGCGCCCGATGCGTTGGCAAACTTAAGCGGCGAAGAAGTGCGCCGCAATCTGATTCAATCCGGTTTGTGGACTGCGCTGCGTACCCGTCCGTTCAGCAAAATCCCCGCCGTTGATGCCGAGCCGTTCGCCATTTTCGTCAATGCGATGGACACCAATCCACTGGCGGCAGACCCTGTGGTCGTGATCAAAGAAGCCGCCGAGGATTTCAGACGAGGTTTGCTGGTGTTGAGCCGACTGACCGAACGCAAAATCCATGTTTGTAAAGCAGCCGGTGCGGACGTGCCGTCTGAAAACGCCGCCAACATTGAAACACACGAATTCGGCGGCCCTCATCCTGCGGGTTTGAGCGGCACGCACATTCATTTCATCGAGCCTGTCGGCGCGAATAAAACCGTGTGGACCATCAATTATCAAGATGTAATTGCGATCGGACGTTTGTTCGTAACAGGTCGTCTGAATCCCGAGCGCGTAGTTGCTTTGGGCGGCCCGCAAGTCAATAAACCGCGCCTCTTGCGTACCGTTTTGGGTGCGAAGGTGTCGCAAATTACCGCCGGCGAATTGGTTGATGCGGACAACCGCGTGATTTCCGGTTCGGTATTGAACGGCGCGATTGCACAAGGCGCGCATGATTATTTGGGACGCTACCACAATCAGATTTCCGTTATCGAAGAAGGCCGCAGTAAAGAGCTGTTCGGTTGGGTTGCGCCGCAGCCGGACAAATACTCGATTACGCGTACGACCCTCGGTCATTTCCTGAAAAACAAACTCTTCAAGTTCACGACAGCCGTCAACGGCGGCGACCGCGCCATGGTGCCGATCGGTACTTACGAGCGCGTGATGCCGCTGGACATCCTGCCTACCTTGCTTTTGCGCGATTTAATCGTCGGCGATACCGACAGCGCGCAGGCTTTGGGTTGCTTGGAATTGGACGAAGAAGACCTCGCTTTGTGCAGTTTCGTTTGCCCGGGCAAATACGAATACGGCCCGCTGTTGCGCAAGGTGCTGGAAACCATTGAGAAGGAAGGCTGATTATGGGCTTGAAACATTTTCTGGAAAAAATCGAACCGCACTTCCTGCCGGGCGGCAAACATGAAAAATGGTATGCCCTCTATGAAGCTGCGGCGACGATTTTCTACACATCCGGCGCGGTAACGCGCAAAGCGGCACACGTCCGCGACGCGCTCGACTCCAAACGCATGATGATTTTGGTGTGGCTGGCTTTGTTCCCCGCCATGTTCTACGGTATGTACAACGTCGGCGCTCAGGCATTCGGTGCGTTAACGCCCGATTTGCTGCAACAAAGCATCGCCAACGACTGGCATTACGCCTTTGCCAACGCTTTGGGCATCAATATGTCGTCTGAAGCGGGCGTGTTGGGCAAAATGCTGTTCGGTGCGATTTACTTCCTGCCGATTTACGCAACCGTATTTATCGTCGGCGGTTTCTGGGAAGTTTTGTTTGCCACCGTACGCAAACACGAAATCAACGAAGGTTTCTTCGTGACTTCGATTCTGTTTGCCTTAATCGTTCCGCCTACGCTGCCGCTGTGGCAGGCTGCCTTAGGTATTACCTTCGGCGTGGTGGTTGCGAAAGAGGTATTCGGCGGTACGGGTAAAAACTTTATGAACCCTGCACTGGCAGGTCGTGCCTTCTTGTTCTTCGCTTATCCCGCCAATATTACCGGCGACACCGTTTGGACGGCGGTTGACGGCTATTCCGGCGCAACCGCGTTGGCTCAGTGGGCGGCACACGGTTCAGACGGCCTGAAAAATGCCGTTACCGGTAAATCCATCACTTGGATGGATGCGTTTATCGGCAACCTGCCCGGTTCTATCGGCGAAGTATCCACTTTGGCGCTTTTAATCGGCGGCGCGTTTATCGTGTTTGCCCGCATCGCTTCTTGGCGCATTATTGCCGGCGTGATGATCGGTATGATTGCGATGTCTTCGCTGTTTAATGTTATCGGTTCGGACACCAATCCGATGTTCAGCATGCCTTGGTACTGGCATCTGGTCGTCGGCGGCTTCGCCATCGGTATGCTGTTTATGGCGACCGACCCTGTTTCCGCTTCCTTTACCAATGTCGGCAAATGGTGGTACGGCGCGCTAATCGGTGTGATGTGCGTGTTAATCCGCGTGGTCAATCCGGCTTACCCTGAAGGCATGATGTTGGCGATTTTGTTTGCCAACCTGTTTGCCCCGATTTTCGACTATTTCGTCGCACAAGCGAACATCAAACGCAGAAAGGCGCGCAGCAATGGCTAAGAAATTCGATAAAGACAGCTTCAGCGGCACGCTGATTGTGGTGTTGGCAGTCAGCCTGATTTGCTCGGTCATCGTGGCGGGCGCGGTTGTCGGCTTGAAACCAGTTCAGGAAAAACAAAAGGTTCAGGATAAACAAAGCTATATCCTGAGCGTTGCCGGTTTGCTCGATAAAAATACCGACATCAGTAAAACCTTTGCCGACCGCATCGAACAGCGCGTGGTCGATTTGGCGACCGGCGAATATGTGAAAGACGCACCGAAAGACTTTAGCGCGCGCGTTGCCGCCAAAGACCCCGCGCAAAGCATCCAAATCAAACCTGAAGACGATTTGGCAGGCATCAAGAGCCGCGCCAAATACACCGAAGTTTATTTGGTAAAAGGCGATGACGGCAAAGTCAGCCAAATCATCCTGCCTATGCATGGAAACGGTTTGTGGTCAGTGATGTACGGTTTTGTCGCCATCCAACCCGACGGCAATACCATCAACGGTATTACCTACTACGACCAAGGCGAGACTCCGGGCTTGGGCGGCGAAATCGGCAATCCGTTGTGGCAACAAAAATTCGTCGGCAAAAAACTCTTTGACGAACAAGGCAAACTCGCCCTGCATGTTTCCAAAGGCGGAAGCTCGGACAAAGAGTATGGCGTAGATGCCCTTTCTGGCGCATCGCTGACTTCCAAAGGCGTACAAGGCTCGTTTGCCTACTGGTTCGGCGAAAACGGCTATATACCCTACCTGAACAAATTGAAATCAGCAGGAGCACAATAATGGCTGATATGAAACGCTTGAAACATTTGATGTTTTCACCCTTTATCGACAACAACCCGATTGCCTTGCAGGTTTTGGGTATTTGTTCGGCGCTGGCGGTTACCACCAAACTTCAGACGGCCATCGTGATGGGTATTTCTGTCAGTTTGGTAACCGGTTTTTCCAGCTTCTTCATCTCGCTGGTGCGCAACTACATCCCCAACAGCATCCGCATTATTGTGCAGATGGCGATTGTCGCGTCGCTGGTTACGCTGGTTGACCAATTGTTGCAGGCCTATGCCTACGAATTGTCCAAACAGCTCTCCGTATTCGTCGGCCTGATTATTACCAACTGTATCGTGATGGGTCGTGCCGAAGCCTTCGCCATGAAAGAGCCGCCGCTGGAAAGCCTGGTGGACGGTATCGGTAACGGCGCAGGTTACGGCATGATGTTGATTATCATCGCAACCATCCGCGAGCTTATCGGTTCTGGCAAACTCTTGGGCTACACCGTTTTCCAAACCGTGCAGGACGGCGGCTGGTATCAAACCAACGGCCTCTTCCTGCTGGCACCGAGCGCGTTCTTCATCATCGGCTTTTTAATTTGGGGTTTGCGTACATGGAAACCCGAACAGGCGGAGGAATAAGACATGGAACATTATTTAAGCCTTTTTGTGAAATCCGTCTTCATTGAAAACATGGCGCTGTCCTTCTTCTTGGGCATGTGTACTTTTCTGGCGGTATCGAAAAAAGTATCCACCGCATTCGGCTTGGGCGTTGCCGTTACCTTCGTACTCGGCCTGTCCGTCCCTGCCAACCAGCTCGTTTACTCGCTGCTCAAAGACGGCGCGATTGTAAAAGGCGTGGATTTGACTTTCCTGAAATTCATCACCTTCATCGGCGTGATTGCGGCTTTGGTGCAGATTTTGGAAATGTTCTTGGACAAATTCGTTCCCGCCCTCTATAACGCGCTGGGCATCTACCTGCCGCTGATTACCGTAAACTGCGCGATTTTTGGTGCTGTTTCGTTTATGGCGCAACGCGAATACAACTTCGGCGAATCCGTCGTGTACGGCTTCGGCGCGGGTTTAGGCTGGATGTTGGCGATTGTCGCTTTGGCGGGCATTACCGAAAAAATGAAATATTCGGATGCCCCCAAAGGCCTCAAAGGACTGGGCATCACCTTCATCTCCGCCGGCCTGATGGCGATGGCGTTTATGTCGTTCTCCGGCATCCAGTTATAAGAAAGGATTCGGCATGGAAATTATTTTAGGTATCGTGATGTTCACCGTCATCGTCTTGGCTTTGGCACTGATGATTCTGTTTGCCAAATCCAAGTTGGTGAGCGAAGGCGACATCACCATTAAAGTCAATGATGAAAAAGAGCTGACTATGCCCGCCGGCGGCAAACTGTTGGGCGCGCTTGCCAGCCAAGGCATCTTTGTCCCCTCCGCCTGCGGCGGCGGCGGTTCGTGCGGACAATGCCGCGTTGTCGTGAAAAGCGGCGGCGGCGACATTCTGCCGACCGAGTTATCCCACATTAGCAAACGCGAAGCACGCGAAGGCTGTCGACTGTCTTGTCAGGTCAACGTCAAAACCGACATGGACATCGAAGTGCCGGAAGAAGTGTTCGGCGTGAAAAAATGGGAATGCACCGTCATCTCCAACGACAACAAAGCCACGTTCATTAAAGAACTCAAGCTTGCCATTCCCGAAGGCGAAGAAGTCCCCTTCCGTGCCGGTGGCTACATCCAAATCGAAGCCCCGCCGCACACCGTTGCCTACAAAGACTTCGACATTCCTAAGGAATATCACGAAGACTGGGACAAATACAATCTGTGGCAATACGTTTCCAAAGTGGACGAGCCGATTTTGCGCGCCTACTCCATGGCTTCATATCCAGAAGAAAAAGGCATCATCATGCTGAACGTGCGTATCGCCACGCCGCCTCCGCGCGTACCCGATGCGCCTCCGGGACAAATGTCGTCTTACATCTGGTCGCTCAAACCCGGCGACAAAGTAACCATCTCCGGCCCGTTCGGCGAATTCTTCGCCAAAGACACCGATGCGGAAATGGTATTTATCGGCGGCGGTGCAGGTATGGCACCGATGCGCTCCCACATTTTCGACCAGCTGAAACGTTTGAACTCCAAACGTAAGATTACCTTCTGGTATGGTGCCCGTTCTAAACGTGAAATGTTCTATGTTGAAGACTTCGACCAACTCGCGGCAGAGTACCCGAACTTCACATGGCACGTTGCCCTGTCCGACCCATTGCCTGAAGACAACTGGGACGGTTACACAGGCTTCATCCACAACGTGGTTTACGAAAACCACCTGAAAAACCATGAAGCACCGGAAGACTGCGAATTCTACATGTGCGGCCCGCCGATCATGAACCAGTCCGTCATCAAAATGCTTAAAGACTTGGGCGTGGAAGATGAAAACATCCTCTTGGATGACTTCGGCGGTTAAAATTTAACCTTAAACGAAGAAGGAAGAAACCTCATTTTCTTCCTTTTTTTGTTTAGATTAAAGATGAAGGTCGTCTGAAAACAGGGAAACGGGTTTCGTTAAAATTTTCAGACGACCTTTGGACTTTTCAAAAAAATAGCATTGTTCTTGCTTATTTTGAGAATTATTTTGCTATATTGTTCATGATCAACGATTCAGACGAGCTGCAAGATGTTGGACAATGTTATCTGCTGCTTGACGTTTATCTGTTTCTGGGAATGAAATCTCATTTTCGTCATCAATAATGGTAATTTGATTAGTCGTTTTTCCCATTGACTGGGAAATTTGATTTGCAACCAGCATAGGGATATTTTTCCTGATTCTTTTGATTCTGGCATATTCTAGAACGCGTTCGCTTTCAGCGGCAAACCCGACACAGAAGGGAGGGGTAGGTAAAGAAGCAATGGAAGCGAGAATATCAGGGTTTTCCGTTAATTCGATAATAGGAACTTTACCGGAACCATCTTTTTTCATTTTTTGGGAACTGCTATTTTTCACCTTATAGTCAGCAACAGCTGCAACGGAGATAAATACATCTTGGTTGGTAATATGATTGTGAACAGCACGGAACATTTCTTCAGCACTTACGGCTTGTTCTGTATGAAAAAGCCCGGTTGGAATAGTAGTTTGGAGTTGCCCATAAATCAGAGTTACTTTAGCCCCTGCAGCCCTGCATGTCCGTGCTAAAGCCGTACCCATCTGTCCGCTAGAGATGTTTGTAATACCGCGTACAGGGTCAATGGCTTCAAACGTTGCTCCGGCTGTGATTAAAATACGTTTGCCTAATAAGATTTTAGGTGTCCATAAGTCGGAAATTAAATCAGCCAAATCAGCTGCTTCAAGCATTCGACCAAGTCCAATTTCCCCACAGGCCTGTTCGCCATATGCCGGCTGAAAGACAGTAATACCGTCTGAACGTAGTTGTTCGATATTGCGTAGATTGGCAGGATTGTTCCACATCTCTACATTCATGGCGGGAGCAACTGCTAAAGGACATTTCCGTGCGGCAACAAGATTAGCCAGGAGGTTATCCGCAATGCCATGGGAAATTTTGGCAATCGTATTGGCTGTTGCCGGTGCAATGACCAACGCATCTGCCTCACGTGTTAAATTAATATGAGCCATGCCATTTCCTAAGCTATTTTCATGCGTATCTGTTAGAACAGGATTTCCGCTTAAGGCCTGAAAAGTCAGTGGTGAAATAAATTCGGTTGATGCTTTGCTCATTACCACACTGACTGAATGCCCCTGTTTTTTCAACAAGCGTACCAACTCGCAAGACTTATAAGCGGCAATGCCGCCACTAATACCCAGCAGAATATGTTTACTCATGATTAAAATACGTGTTCAAAATATGTTTATACTAACATGGATAAAGAATAAACAAGCAATTTTGAGGAAGATCCATATATGTCAACGAGGTGATGTAATATTCAGGAGGGTAAATATTTTCTGAATGAGCAAGATTGGTAAAACATGATGCGAAATTGAATAACATAAGGAGACCTTTGCAAAATTCCCCAAAATCCCCTAAATTCCCACCAAGACATTTAGGGGATTTTCCATGAGCACCTTCTTCCAGCAAACCGCACAAGCCATGATCGCCAAACACATTGACCGCTTCCCACTATTGAAGTTGGATAAGGTGATTGATTGGCAACCGATCGAGCAGTACCTGAATCGTCAAAGAACCCGTTACGTCCGAGACCACCGCGGCCGTCCCGCCTATCCCCTGTTGTCCATGTTCAAAGCCGTCCTGCTCGAACAATGGCACAGCCTCTCCGATCCCGAACTCGAACACAGCCTCATCACCCGCATCGATTTCAACCTGTTTTGCCGTTTTGACGAACTGAGCATCCCCGATTACAGCACCTTATGCCGCTACCGCAACTGGCTGGCGCAAGACGACACCCTGTCCGAATTGCTGGAACTGATTAACCGACAACTGGCCGAAAAAAACCTAAAAGTAGAGAAAGCATCCGCCGCCGTCATTGACGCCACCATTATTCAGACTGCCGGCAGCAAACAGCGTCAGGCCATAGAAGTCGACAAGGAAGGACAAGTCAGCGGCCAAACCACACCGAGTAAGGACAAAGATGCCCGTTGGACAAAGAAAAACGGCCTCTACAAACTCGGTTACAAACAACATACCCGTACCGATGAGGAAGGCTATATCGAGAAACTGCACATCACCCCCGCCAATACCCATGAGTGCAACCACCTGTTGCCTTTGCTGGAAGGAATAGCCAAAGACACAACCGTCTATGCCGACAAAGGCTACGACAGTAAGGAAAACCGGCAACATCTGGAAGAGCATCGGTTGTTAGACGGCATTATGCGCAAAGCCCACCGCAACCGTCCGCTGACAGAAGTGCAAACCAAACGTAACCGATATTTGTCGAAGACCCGTTATGTGGTCGAACAAAGCTTCGGTACGCTGCACCGTAAATTCCGCTACGCCCGGGCAGCTTATTTTGGTCTGTGTAAAGTGAGTGCGCAAAGCCATCTGAAGGCGATGTGTTTGAACCTGTTGAAAGCGGCTAACAGGCTAAGTGTGCCTGTTGCTGCCTAAAAGGCGGCCCGGATGCCTGATTATCAGGTATCCGGGGAGGATTAAGGGGGCATTTGGGTAAAATCAGGAGCAATTAGGGGTGGAAATAGACGAAAACCTGTGTTTGGGTTTCTGCTGTTGGGGGGAAGGCTTTTTTGCAAAGGTCTCATAAGGTCGTCTGAAAGAGGTTTCAGACGACCTTTGCTGTTTTTGATTTGAAATAAAAGTCTTTGTATTTCAGGTTGTTGTTTAGTTTTGTGGAATTTTTTGCGGTTTAGGAGTTGACGGTTTTTGAGGGGAGGGGTATAGTTCGGTTCTTCGCTGCTTCGGCGGTGATTGAACGAACAGGTAAGTATATCACAGTTGGTCTGATTTTTCGAGGTTTTGAGAAAAGTTTTGATTGACAACGAGATGAAATGCTTTATAATTCGTTTTTGCTCTTTAACAAAACAGATTACCGATAAGTGTGAGTGCGACAGCCTCACACTGTTTGAAAGACAGACAAGATGATGTTTTAGACATTGTCCTGTTGGTTTCTTTGAAGCAGACCAGAAGTTAAAAAGTTAGAGATTGAACATAAGAGTTTGATCCTGGCTCAGATTGAACGCTGGCGGCATGCTTTACACATGCAAGTCGGACGGCAGCACAGAGAAGCTTGCTTCTTGGGTGGCGAGTGGCGAACGGGTGAGTAACATATCGGAACGTACCGAGCAGTGGGGGATAACTAATCGAAAGATTAGCTAATACCGCATATATTCTGAGGAAGAAAGCAGGGGACCATTTGGCCTTGCGCTGTTTGAGCGGCCGATATCTGATTAGCTAGTTGGTGGGGTAAAGGCCTACCAAGGCGACGATCAGTAGCGGGTCTGAGAGGATGATCCGCCACACTGGGACTGAGACACGGCCCAGACTCCTACGGGAGGCAGCAGTGGGGAATTTTGGACAATGGGCGCAAGCCTGATCCAGCCATGCCGCGTGTCTGAAGAAGGCCTTCGGGTTGTAAAGGACTTTTGTCAGGGAAGAAAAGGGCGGGGTTAATACCCCTGTCTGATGACGGTACCTGAAGAATAAGCACCGGCTAACTACGTGCCAGCAGCCGCGGTAATACGTAGGGTGCGAGCGTTAATCGGAATTACTGGGCGTAAAGCGGGCGCAGACGGTTACTTAAGCAGGATGTGAAATCCCCGGGCTCAACCTGGGAACTGCGTTCTGAACTGGGTGACTAGAGTGTGTCAGAGGGAGGTAGAATTCCACGTGTAGCAGTGAAATGCGTAGAGATGTGGAGGAATACCGATGGCGAAGGCAGCCTCCTGGGATAACACTGACGTTCATGCCCGAAAGCGTGGGTAGCAAACAGGATTAGATACCCTGGTAGTCCACGCCCTAAACGATGTCGATTAGCTGTTGGGCAGCATGACTGCTTAGTAGCGAAGCTAACGCGTGAAATCGACCGCCTGGGGAGTACGGTCGCAAGATTAAAACTCAAAGGAATTGACGGGGACCCGCACAAGCGGTGGATGATGTGGATTAATTCGATGCAACGCGAAGAACCTTACCTGGTCTTGACATGTACGGAATCCTCCAGAGACGGAGGAGTGCCTTCGGGAGCCGTAACACAGGTGCTGCATGGCTGTCGTCAGCTCGTGTCGTGAGATGTTGGGTTAAGTCCCGCAACGAGCGCAACCCTTGTCATTAGTTGCCATCATTAAGTTGGGCACTCTAATGAGACTGCCGGTGACAAGCCGGAGGAAGGTGGGGATGACGTCAAGTCCTCATGGCCCTTATGACCAGGGCTTCACACGTCATACAATGGTCGGTACAGAGGGTAGCCAAGCCGCGAGGTGGAGCCAATCTCACAAAACCGATCGTAGTCCGGATTGCACTCTGCAACTCGAGTGCATGAAGTCGGAATCGCTAGTAATCGCAGGTCAGCATACTGCGGTGAATACGTTCCCGGGTCTTGTACACACCGCCCGTCACACCATGGGAGTGGGGGATACCAGAAGTAGGTAGGGTAACCGCAAGGAGCCCGCTTACCACGGTATGCTTCATGACTGGGGTGAAGTCGTAACAAGGTAGCCGTAGGGGAACCTGCGGCTGGATCACCTCCTTTCTAGAGAAAGAAGAGGTTGTCGCATTCACACTTATCGGTAAACTGTAGAAGATGCGGAAAAATGCTTGAGTGAAGACAAGGTTCGCTTAAGAAGAGAATCCGGGTTTGTAGCTCAGCTGGTTAGAGCACACGCTTGATAAGCGTGGGGTCGGAGGTTCAAGTCCTCCCAGACCCACCAAGAACGGGGGCATAGCTCAGTTGGTAGAGCACCTGCTTTGCAAGCAGGGGGTCATCGGTTCGATCCCGTTTGCCTCCACCAATACTTTCCAAATCAAAGCGAGTTAAAAAGGCAGTGTGACTGCTTTCTTTTTTTCTAAAGAGAAGTCTGCTGACGAATTAGTTTGACGGAAAAAGAAAGGCTGCTATAATAATCAGCTCATTTTGATTTGCGAAGTAAATAGCAATATTGAACGCATCGATCTTTAACAAATTGGAAAGCCGAAATCAACAAACAAAGACAATGTGTCTGTTTTTGATGATTGACCGATTGCAAACGGTCAGTTGTCTCCTGAACAGGAAAAGAAAAACAGGTACAGTATTTGGGTGATGATTGTATCGACTTAATCCCGAAAGACAAAAGGCGGGATTAAGACACAACAAGCAGTAAGCTTTATCAGAGTAGGAAATTCAAGTTTGATATTCTAGTCAACGGAATGTCAGGCAAAGTCAGAGAAGTTCTTGAAATGATAGAGTCAAGTGAATAAGTGCATCAGGTGGATGCCTTGGCGATGATAGGCGACGAAGGACGTGTAAGCCTGCGAAAAGCGTGGGGGAGCTGGCAATAAAGCTATGATCCCGCGATGTCCGAATGGGGAAACCCACTGCATTCTGTGCAGTATCCTAAGTTGAATACATAGACTTAGAGAAGCGAACCCGGAGAACTGAACCATCTAAGTACCCGGAGGAAAAGAAATCAACCGAGATTCCGCAAGTAGTGGCGAGCGAACGCGGAGGAGCCTGTACGTAATAACTGTCGAGATAGAAGAACAAGCTGGGAAGCTTGACCATAGTGGGTGATAGTCCCGTATTCGAAATCTCAACGGTGGTACTAAGCGTACGAAAAGTAGGGCGGGACACGTGAAATCCTGTCTGAATATGGGGGGACCATCCTCCAAGGCTAAATACTCATCATCGACCGATAGTGAACCAGTACCGTGAGGGAAAGGCGAAAAGAACCCCGGGAGGGGAGTGAAATAGAACCTGAAACCTGATGCATACAAACAGTGGGAGCACCCATGTGGTGTGACTGCGTACCTTTTGTATAATGGGTCAACGACTTACATTCAGTAGCGAGCTTAACCGAATAGGGGAGGCGTAGGGAAACCGAGTCTTAATAGGGCGAACAGTTGCTGGGTGTAGACCCGAAACCGAGTGATCTATCCATGGCCAGGTTGAAGGTGCCGTAACAGGTACTGGAGGACCGAACCCACGCATGTTGCAAAATGCGGGGATGAGCTGTGGATAGGGGTGAAAGGCTAAACAAACTCGGAGATAGCTGGTTCTCCCCGAAAACTATTTAGGTAGTGCCTCGAGCAAGACACTGATGGGGGTAAAGCACTGTTATGGCTAGGGGGTTATTGCAACTTACCAACCCATGGCAAACTAAGAATACCATCAAGTGGTTCCTCGGGAGACAGACAGCGGGTGCTAACGTCCGTTGTCAAGAGGGAAACAACCCAGACCGCCAGCTAAGGTCCCAAATGATAGATTAAGTGGTAAACGAAGTGGGAAGGCCCAGACAGCCAGGATGTTGGCTTAGAAGCAGCCATCATTTAAAGAAAGCGTAATAGCTCACTGGTCGAGTCGTCCTGCGCGGAAGATGTAACGGGGCTCAAATCTATAACCGAAGCTGCGGATGCCAGTTTACTGGCATGGTAGGGGAGCGTTCTGTAGGCCGATGAAGGTGCATTGTAAAGTGTGCTGGAGGTATCAGAAGTGCGAATGTTGACATGAGTAGCGATAAAGCGGGTGAAAAGCCCGCTCGCCGAAAGCCCAAGGTTTCCTACGCAACGTTCATCGGCGTAGGGTGAGTCGGCCCCTAAGGCGAGGCAGAAATGCGTAGTCGATGGGAAACAGGTTAATATTCCTGTACTTGATTCAAATGCGATGTGGGGACGGAGAAGGTTAGGTTAGCAAGCTGTTGGAATAGCTTGTTTAAGCCGGTAGGTGGAAGACTTAGGCAAATCCGGGTCTTCTTAACACCGAGAAGTGACGACGAGTGTCTACGGACATGAAGTAACCGATACCACGCTTCCAGGAAAAGCCACTAAGCTTCAGTTTGAATCGAACCGTACCGCAAACCGACACAGGTGGGCAGGATGAGAATTCTAAGGCGCTTGAGAGAACTCGGGAGAAGGAACTCGGCAAATTGATACCGTAACTTCGGGAGAAGGTATGCCCTCTAAGGTTAAGGACTTGCTCCGTAAGCCTCGGAGGGTCGCAGAGAATAGGTGGCTGCGACTGTTTATTAAAAACACAGCACTCTGCTAACACGAAAGTGGACGTATAGGGTGTGACGCCTGCCCGGTGCTGGAAGGTTAATTGAAGATGTGAGAGCATCGGATCGAAGCCCCAGTAAACGGCGGCCGTAACTATAACGGTCCTAAGGTAGCGAAATTCCTTGTCGGGTAAGTTCCGACCCGCACGAATGGCGTAACGATGGCCACACTGTCTCCTCCCGAGACTCAGCGAAGTTGAAGTGGTTGTGAAGATGCAATCTACCCGCTGCTAGACGGAAAGACCCCGTGAACCTTTACTGTAGCTTTGCATTGGACTTTGAAGTCACTTGTGTAGGATAGGTGGGAGGCTTTGAAGCAGAGACGCCAGTCTCTGTGGAGCCGTCCTTGAAATACCACCCTGGTGTCTTTGAGGTTCTAACCCAGACCCGTAATCCGGGTCGGGGACCGTGCATGGTAGGCAGTTTGACTGGGGCGGTCTCCTCCCAAAGAGTAACGGAGGAGTTCGAAGGTTACCTAGGTCCGGTCGGAAATCGGACTGATAGTGCAATGGCAAAAGGTAGCTTAACTGCGAGACCGACAAGTCGAGCAGGTGCGAAAGCAGGACATAGTGATCCGGTGGTTCTGTATGGAAGGGCCATCGCTCAACGGATAAAAGGTACTCCGGGGATAACAGGCTGATTCCGCCCAAGAGTTCATATCGACGGCGGAGTTTGGCACCTCGATGTCGGCTCATCACATCCTGGGGCTGTAGTCGGTCCCAAGGGTATGGCTGTTCGCCATTTAAAGTGGTACGTGAGCTGGGTTTAAAACGTCGTGAGACAGTTTGGTCCCTATCTGCAGTGGGCGTTGGAAGTTTGACGGGGGCTGCTCCTAGTACGAGAGGACCGGAGTGGACGAACCTCTGGTGTACCGGTTGTAACGCCAGTTGCATAGCCGGGTAGCTAAGTTCGGAAGAGATAAGCGCTGAAAGCATCTAAGCGCGAAACTCGCCTGAAGATGAGACTTCCCTTGCGGTTTAACCGCACTAAAGAGTCGTTCGAGACCAGGACGTTGATAGGTGGGGTGTGGAAGCGCGGTAACGCGTGAAGCTAACCCATACTAATTGCTCGTGAGGCTTGACTCTATCATTTGAAGAACTTCAAATAAAAAGCTTACTGACTGATCCAGTCATCACCGAATATATTGATTAAGGCTTTGCCGATTTGTACAGTTTAAGTTTGGCGGCCATAGCGAGTTGGTCCCACGCCTTCCCATCCCGAACAGGACCGTGAAACGACTCAGCGCCGATGATAGTGTGGTTCTTCCATGCGAAAGTAGGTCACTGCCAAACACCTATCCTAAGCCCCCGACAGATGTCGGGGGCTTTTACTTTGTATTGTTTCGGTTTGGCGAATATCATTACCCTGTATGGCGGCGGTGGAGTGGGGTAATATTCCGGATGATCCGGTTGCAGAAGGATGGGCTTTATTGATGTGGGAGGAGGCCGCTCCGGAATTGAAGTAAGTTGGAGAATGTTGCAGAATAAATACATTTGGGGATAGTGAAGTTGGAAATATTTAAAATTGTTTGAATTAAAATGATGAGAAGCATATGATAATAAAATATTTAGTGGTAACGCCTCCACGGCGGTGCCGTCCATATTAATGAAATGATAGGAAAACGCCCTTATGAAAAAATTCCTCTTTGCCGCACTCTCCGTTTTGACTGCCTCGCTGTCGCTGGCCGCCGTCAACATCAATACCGCCTCTTCTTCCGAATTGGAAGCCCTGCCCGGCATCGGTCCGGCCAAAGCGAAAGCCATTGTGGACTACCGCCAGCAGCACGGTGCCTTCAAATCAGTGGAAGAGCTCAAAAACGTTAAAGGCATCGGCGAGGGTATCTTCTCCAAACTGAAGGCCGAAGCAACCGTCGCGCCCGCACCTGCAAACACAAAAGCTAAAAACGCCGTCCCATTATCTAAAAAATAAACCTATCCACGTATTCGTGAAATTGTAGGTGAATACAATGGCCAAACTAAAAAACGTCCAATCCCGGAAGGGAGCGGGCGTTTTTGTTTGTTGAAATAATCTTGTTACCGTGGAACAGAGTGGGACCTTTTCAAAATATCCCTCTTCATTGTTTCATCTAACAACCGAAATCGAAACACGGATTGAGACCTTTGCAAAATTCCCCAAAATCCCCTAAATTCCCACCAAGACACTTAGGGGATTTTTCATGAGCACCTTCTTCCGGCAAACCGCACAAGCCATGATTGCCAAACACATCGACCGCTTCCCACTATTGAAGTTGGATAAGGTGATTGATTGGCAACCGATCGAACAGTACCTGAATCGTCAAAGAACCCGTTACCTTAGAGACCACCGCGGCCGTCCCTCCTATCCCCTGTTGTCCATGTTCAAAGCCGTCCTGCTCGGACAATGGCACAGCCTCTCCGATCCCGAACTCGAACACAGCCTCATCACCCGCATCGATTTCAACCTGTTTTGCCGTTTTGACGAACTGAGCATCCCCGATTACAGCACCTTATGCCGCTACCGTAACTGGCTGGCGCAAGACGACACCCTGTCCGAATTGCTGGAACTGATTAACCGACAACTGACCGAAAAAAACCTAAAATTAGAGAAGGCATCCGCCGCCGTCGTTGACGCCACTATTATTCAGACCGCCGGCAGCAAACAGCGTCAGGCCATAGAAGTCGACGAGGAAGGACAAGTCAGCGGCCAAACCACACCGAGTAAGGACAAAGATGCCCGTTGGACAAAGAAAAACGGCCTCTACAAACTCGGTTACAAACAGCATACCCGTACCGATGAGGAAGGCTATATCGAGAAACTGCACATCACTCCTGCCAATACCCATGAGTGCAACCATCTGTCCCCTTTGTTGGAAGGCATTGCCGAAGGCACGACCGTCTATGCCGACAAAGGCTACGACAGTAAGGAAAACCGGCAACATCTGAAAAAGCATCAGTTGTTAGACGGCATTATGCGCAAAGCCCACCGCAACCGTCCGCTGACGGAAGTGCAAACCAAACGCAACCGATATTTGTCGAAGACCCGTTATGTGGTCGAACAAAGCTTCGGTACGCTGCACCGTAAATTCCGCTACGCCCGGGCAGCCTATTTTGGTCTGCTCAAAGTGAGTGCGCAAAGCCATCTGAAGGCGATGTGTTTGAACCTGTTGAAAG
Source organism: Neisseria mucosa (assembly GCA_003028315.1). Classification (NCBI taxonomy): domain Bacteria; kingdom Pseudomonadati; phylum Pseudomonadota; class Betaproteobacteria; order Neisseriales; family Neisseriaceae; genus Neisseria; species Neisseria mucosa. Next base: position 79,649 of record CP028150.1, read on the forward strand.
CGGCTAACAGGCTAAGTGTGCCTGTTGCCGCCTAAAAGGCGGCCCGGATGCCTGATTATGGGGTATCCGGGGAGGATTAAGGGGGTATTTGGGTAAAATCAGGAGCAATTAGGGGCGGAAATAGACGAAAACCTGTGTTTAAGTTTCGGCTGTCGGGGGAAAGGCTTTTTTGCAAAGGTCTCAGACTCTTCATTTTGAAAACGGTATTGAGCATAAATGCTGATAATTCATGTTATTTCAAAGATTTCTGCTGGGGGATTTTTGGGATTGAAAGTGGCTTTACAAAAGTTTTGTACTTTATGAGCTGTTAATAAACCCACCGACTATACGGGAATAGCTCAATCGGCTACAATTCCGTTTCACAAACAAATAAATTCAAAAACTTATGAAATGTCCGTTTTGTCAGCATCCCAATACTCAAGTCACTGATTCGCGGCTCTTGGAAGAGACGAACAGCATCCGCCGCCGCCGCCGTTGCGTGGAGTGCGGACAGCGGTTCAGTACGTTTGAAACGGTCGAAATGCGGATGCCTCAGGTGATTAAATCCAACGGTACGCGCGTGGCGTTTAATCCGCACAAGCTGAGAACCAGTTTGGAACGGGCTTTGCACAAACGCCCGATCGCCCAGGAAAAAATCGATGAAACGGTCGCGCTGATTGAGCAGCGTCTGTATCAGTCGGGCAACAAGGAAGTGCCGTCGCGCATGGTGGGGGAAATGGCGATGGAGGAGTTGGCAAAAATCGATCAGGTCGCCTATGTCCGTTTTGCTTCCGTGTATAAAAGTTTCAACGACGTGTCCGAGTTTACTCAGGCAATCGCCACGCTGGTGCAGACTGACGGGAAATAGGTCGTCTGAAAGCGGTGTGTTGATGATGAAGAGGATGTTTATGAAAAGAGTTTTATCCGTAGCCGCCGCACTATTCTGCCTTGCCGCCTGCAGCCCCGAACAGGGCGATGCGGTGTCGAAAGCCGCCTCCGATACGGTTCAAACGCTGACGAGCATGGACGGCAAAATTTCCATCTCTGTTCACAACAGCCACTTCACCGACATCATCGCCGATTCCGCCCGCCATCCGAAAAACGTTCCCGCTTCCAACCTGATTCTGCTCCAACACGACCCTGAAGCGCGCATTACCATTTATGCGGCGAACAACGGCCCGGCGCAAACGGATGCCAAAACCTATTTCGCCGAACTCAAAACCGCCCTGCAATCGGACGAGACTCAAAATGTCCGCGTCGGCATCGCCACCGACAACCGCATGAATTACCAAACCGACCGCGAAGACCGGCAAGGTACGTTCAACCAATACTGCATCGCCATTCACGAGGCCAATATTTATACCGTTTGCGCGTACAGCCATCATGCAAGTCAGAAGGAATTGTCGGAAGTATTGAAAGAATTGAGCTTGTCGCGTTAATGCTTTGACGAACGGAATACGGCGAAAGAAAAGGTCGTCTGAAAACGGAAAACTTTAAGAAACCTAAGTTATGTTTGATTGTATTGATACCCAAATGATGCAAAACGCCCTTGCCCTTGCGCGGCTCGGGCGTTTTTCCACTTCCCCCAACCCGCGCGTCGGCTGCGTGATTGCACACAGCAGCCAAATCGTCGGGCAGGGGTTTCATGTCAAAGCGGGCGAACCGCACGCCGAAGTGCATGCACTGCGGCAGGCGGGCGAAATGGCGCGCGGGGCGACGGCTTATGTGACGCTCGAACCGTGCAGCCATTACGGCCGTACGCCGCCCTGCGCCGAAGCCCTAATCGGCTCGGGCGTGTCGCGTGTGGTCGCTGCCATGACCGACCCCAATCCTTTGGTGGCAGGCAAAGGTTTGGCAATGCTCGAAGCCGCAGGCATCCGCACCGAAAGCGGTTTGCTGGAAACCGAAGCGCGCGAACTCAACCGCGGTTTCCTCTCCCGTATCGAACGCGGCCGCCCGTTTGTCCGTATCAAATGCGCCGCCAGCCTGGACGGCAAAACCGCGCTCGCCGACGGACGCAGCTACTGGATTACCGGCGAAACCGCAAGGGCGGACGTACAAACCTTGCGCGCGGAAAGCTGCGCTGTCCTGACCGGCATCGGCACGGTGCTTGCCGACAACCCGCGCCTCAACGTCCGCGCCTTCCCGACCCTGCGCCAACCTGCGCGTATCGTGTTGGACAGCAAACTGCAAACGCCGTTGGGCAGCCACATAATTTCAGACGACCTCAGCCCCACCGTCATCGTAACCACCGTTGATGATGAAGAACGCCTCAAACCATACCGCGCGTTCAGTCATATCCGCATCTTGAGGTCGTCTGAAAACGCTGACGGACGTATAGACCTTGCCGCACTGCTGCCCCGGTTGGCAGAACTGGGCTACGGCGAAATTATGGTCGAAGCGGGTGCGACGCTGACCTCCGCCTTTATCGAATCAGGCTTGGCAGACGAAATCGTGTTGTACCAAGCGCCGAAAATCTTAGGCGAAGGCAGAAGCCTGCTTACCCTCCCTGCTAACCCCGCCGTTTTGACTTCGGAAGGCGAGTGGGAAAGTCGTTCGGTAGAGCTGATCGGGCAGGACGTAAAATGGGTTTTGCGTAAAAAATAGGCTGCCTTGTAAACCAGAAAGGTCGTCTGAAAACTGATTTTGGGTTTTCAGACAGTCTTGATTAACGGTGCAGCGTACCGAAGCTTTGTTCGATCACATAACGGGTCTTCGACAAATATCGGTTGCGTTTGGTTTGCGCTTCCGTCAGCGGACGGTTGCGGCAGGCTTTGCGCATAGTGCCGTCTAACAACTGATGGTCTTCCAGATGTTGCCGGTTTTCCTTACTGTCGTAGCCTTTGTCGGCATAGACGGTCGTACCTTCGGCAATGCCTTCCAACAAAGGGGATAGATGGTTGCACTCATGGGTATTGGCAGGAGTGATGTGCAGTTTCTCGATATAGCCTTCCTCATCGGTACGGGTATGTTGTTTGTAACCGAGTTTGTAGAGGCCGTTTTTCTTTGTCCAACGGGCATCTTTGTCCTTACTCGGTGTGGTTTGGCCGCTGACTTGTCCTTCCTTGTCGACTTCTATGGCCTGACGCTGTTTGCTGCCGGCAGTCTGAATAATGGTGGCGTCAATGACGGCGGCGGATGCTTTCTCTACTTTTAGGTTTTTTTCGGCCAGTTGTCGGTTAATCAGTTCCAGCAATTCGGACAGGGTGTCGTCTTGCGCCAGTCAGTTGCGGTAGCGGCATAAGGTGCTGTAATCGGGGATGCTCAGTTCGTCAAAACGGCAAAACAGGTTGAAATCGATGCGGGTGATGAGGCTGTGTTCGAGTTCGGGATCGGAGAGGCTGTGCCATTATCCGAGCAGGACGGCTTTGAACATGGACAACAGGGGATAGGCGGGACGCCCTCGGTGGTCTCTAAGGTAACGGGTTCTTTGACGATTCAGGTACTGTTTGATCGGTTGCCAATCAATCACCTGATCCAACTTCAATAATGGGAAGCGGTCGATGTGTTTGGCGATCATGGCTTGTGCGGTTTGTTGGAAGAAGGTGCTCATGGGAAATCCCCTAAATGTTGTATAAACAACGCGGTGATTTCTTACACCTTGGTATTCCTGTTCCGTTGAATCCTATACAATACACCCTATAATCTCTCGAATAACATACATCCTTAAAGGACACCAATGAAAGCCTACCTTGATTTAATGCGTCATGTTCTCGAAAACGGTACCGATAAATCCGACCGTACCGGTACAGGCACTCGTTCGGTGTTTGGTTATCAAATGCGCTTCGATTTGAGTCAAGGCTTTCCGCTGCTGACTACCAAAAAGCTGCACTTGCGCTCGATTATCCATGAGCTGCTTTGGTTTCTCAAAGGCGATACCAACATCAAATATTTGAAAGATAATAATGTTTCCATTTGGGACGAATGGGCGGACGAAAATGGCGACTTGGGGCCTGTGTACGGCTACCAATGGCGCAGTTGGCCTGCCCCCGACGGTCGCCATATCGACCAAATTGCCAATGTGGTGGAACAAATCAAGAAAAACCCTGATTCCCGCCGTCTGATTGTGTCGGCATGGAATCCCGCGTTGGTAGACGAAATGGCATTGCCGCCTTGTCATGCGCTGTTTCAGTTTTACGTTGCCAACGGCAAATTGTCCTGCCAGCTTTACCAACGCAGTGCGGACATTTTCCTCGGCGTACCGTTCAACATTGCCAGTTACGCGCTGTTGACCATGATGGTCGCCCAAGTCTGCGGGTTGGAAGCAGGAGAATTTATTCATACCTTCGGCGATGCGCATCTGTACAGCAACCATTTCGAACAGGCAAAACTGCAATTGAGCCGCGGCACCCGTACGCTGCCGGTGTTGAAAATCAATCCGGAAGTCAAAAACTTGTTTGCATTTAAGTTTGAAGATTTCGAGTTGGAAGGCTACGACCCGCATCCGCACATCAAGGCCGCCGTGGCAGTGTAGGATGGAAAATAGCTAAAAGGTCGTCTGAAATTTCAGACGACCTTTTGATTACGGCGGGTTTATAGGATGCCGTTGGTGTGCACGTGGTCTTCTGTTACTGGTAAGGTTTTATGCTGGTAGGAATAGACGGCATCTTGGATGGTGTTGATGTTTTTGCTGACGCTGACTAATACATCAGACATGCTGACGTTGCTGCCTTTGGTATTGACATTATCAAGCGTATCGCCGTTATGGGTGTTGGAGTTGGCATAAACATCAATATCCGATTCATAACGCAGCCAGGTTTTGTAGATTTGGCCTTTGATGTCGGTTACCAAGGTATTATTTGCCATATTTAAATTAGCATTAACCTTACCATCCCCGGTACTGCGGACTTCAACGATACCGTTATCCAGGTGTCCGTGTAGCGACAGGGTATTATTGGTAACGTTATATTCCTTGGCATTTGTACGCATAAAGGCAAATTCAGCATAACCGCCGGATTCTTCACGAACGGTAACGGCGTTGTTGTTTAGCGTAACCGAGCCATGCATCGGTACGTCGGAGTGATGTTCTTCAATATAGAAAGGAACAGCTCCGCTCTTTATTTTGCCAATATCAGCAACATTATCACTGATGTTGATGGTGCTGGTACCGATACCTTTTTCATGAGTTTGCGGGGCGTAGGTATCATTGATAACCGCCATCAGGTATTTGGTGGATTCGCCACTGATTTTGTTACCGGTAATGTTTAGTGTGTAATCCATTTTTTGTTCATGGTTACGGAATTCGATACCGTAGGTTTGGATATTGTCTTTATAGACCTCCAAGTTATTGATTGTGTTGTTGCTGATGTCAAAATAGCCTTTATCTTTACTGTGTAAGTCCCGGCGTTGCGTATTGGTCTGTACTTGGATACCTGAATACATATGGTAGTCGTATCCCGGGGTGTCATCGACGGCAAGACGGAACGAAGTGTCCTGTGTAATGACATTACCGGATATTTTGACGTTGTCCAGCGAGAATTGGCGGTTATAGACGGCAATCCCGTACAGGCGGTCGCCATTTAATGTGTTGTTTTCAATCAAGACGTTTGTGCCATCATGTACATCCAAACCTTTCCGATAGTTGTGATCTGTTGTGTTTTTACGGTAGGTAATCCCGTAGTTGTAGCTACCTGCAGCGGCAGCCATACCATAGCCGGTACCGCCATCATCTTGGTGTCCGTTCCAAGATAAGAGATTGCCTTCTCCAAGGAAATTCTTCTGATAGGAAACCAGAGCACCGGCAACGCGGTTGTGGTGCAGCTTGGAATCAATAATACGGTTGTTTTCACCTAAAGGCAGTGAATCGTATTTGTCGTCGATGGAACCGTTGGCAACGCGATCTTTATAAGACAGTTTATAGCCGGCTTCACGCATGAGTGCGGCGGTAGAGGTAAAGGTTACGCCTGCACGGTTTGCACCGGATACTTCCACTTTGCTGATCAGGGTGTTGTCTGCATCGTTGACTAAAATACCGTTTACTTTACCGAAGTAGCTTAAATCTTTCCGGTAGAAGTCAGCATTGGTATATCGAACCGATAGGTCGGCAATCGTTTTACCATTTTGACCATCCACCAAGATACCTGCAAAGGCACGAACATCGTCGTGGTTGGTGTTGGAATTGAATATGCCGACTTGGGCTTTGTCGAAGTTAATCTGGGTTTTACCCATACCCGAACCGAAGATGCCTTTAACGCCGGAGGTATTATTGTCGATAACGATTTGATCAGAAATGTAATAAGTACCGTCCATAAACAGCATGGCTTTTTCTTTGTGGGCGGCTTCGAGTGCAGCTTTGATGGCAGTCAGACTGTCTTTTTTACCTGTAGGATCCGCACCGAAATCATTTACATTAATGTAGCGACCATATTGTTTGGATTCATATACTTTATAGTCGCCGGATTCCGATTGTTTGCCTTCGGCAGGATTATGGATATGGGCAGTCGCAGTCGTTCCTTTTTCAGCAGCAGGTTGCGTAGGAGAAACATTTTTGTTGTTTTGGTGTTGTGTTGCATTATTATTGTCATCGGAAAGGTCGGTTACTTTGCCGGTGTTGTCTTGTGCCGGCAGCGTACTCTTGCCGACATGGGATTTATCGGATGATGGGTTGTCTGTTTTAGAGCCGGTATTTTTTGCAGGTTTGCTCATTTCTTCTTCGTTTGAAGAATGATTGCCCAGTTTATTTTCCGAATGTTTGATTTGTTCTGCACGGTTTTTTTCTGCCAGCTCGGCTTTTGCAGCAGCATCAGCAGCTTTACGGGCCGCTTCTGCCTTTTCGCGAGCACTGATGATGGCTGCTTTACGATCGATTTCTCGTTTTTGTTCCAAAGCTACACGTTCGGCTTCAGCTTTTTCTCGGGCTGCTTTGCGCTCGGCTTCAGCTCTTTCCTGAGCGGCCTTTTTCTCGGCGGCGGCTTTTTTCTCGGCTGCGGCCATGGCAATCTTATGCGCAATTTCGGCTCTTTCCTGAGCGGCTTTTTTCTCGGCTGCGGCTTTTTTCTCGGCTGCGGCCATGGCAATCTTGTGCGCAATTTCGGCTCTTTCCTGAGCAGCTTTTTTCTCGGCCGCGGCTTTTTTCTCGGCTTCGGCCATGGCAATCTTATGCGCAATTTCGGCTCTTTCCTGAGCGGCTTTTTTCTCGGCCGCGGCTTTTTTCTCGGCTTCGGCCATGGCAATCTTATGCGCAATTTCGGCTCTTTCCTGAGCGGCTTTTTTTTCGGCTGCGGCTTTTTTCTCGGCTGCGGCTATGGCTGCTTTATGTGCTGCTTCAGCTCTTTCTTGTTCTGCTTTTTTCTCGGCAGCAGCTTTGGCTTGGGCAAGCAACTGGGTTTCGAAAGGCGTCAGTTTGGCTTTATTCATAGAAAACTTGGTTGGCTGCATATTTGAGGTATCGGTAATGTTGGTTTCGCCATAAGTTTGCTTCGGTAGGGCGGTAGCGATATTTATTCCACCCATTGAGTGTTCGAAAATCAAAGCGTTTAGTGTAGAAGAAGTCGTTTGCCCTTGTCCTGTTGTGTTTGAGATCGCAGGAGATGTGTGGATGGTAGTTTGCCCATGATTAGCGAGTGCAGACAGAGTTTGTTTTGACATAATTTGTATTTCCCATGTTTGAACATTACGGATTCATACCCGTAGCAATGTAACGATATGGTGTTCCTTTTATCAAATAGAGGAGTTTCCCTGTGTAAGAAAAATACTGCTTGCGGCAGAAGTTTTCGACTAAAAACCGATTTAAAGGTTGTTATCTTCAATCGGGCGGGCCGTATCTATTCGTTTTTCTGATGGTGTGTTGCCTTAGAGAATAAGGAAAACCTTTTATGGTTCGGACTCCGGCCGTTTTGATTGTTTGTTGCATATCTAGACGGTCGAACCTCTTATCATTTCATTCATTCACGTTATCTGTACTGTATTTTGGGTTATTTAGGTAATTTAACCTAGATTAAGTAAGATTGCGAGATTGTTTATTAGTTCACTGTAACCAGAATAAATGTTCCTTTTTGACTGGGGAAGTGAGCTAATATTCGAAATGAGTAATTGAGAGTAATTCTAGCATGACAAATAAGAAAATGATAAGTTCATAATGAAATATTTGGGTTGGAAATTTAATATATTGAAAATATTACAAATTATATTTAGTAATTAATTTGAGAAAGTAGATTTTTTCGAAAAAACTGTTGTTTTTTGTACCGCTTGGCAAGATAAACTACCGTTTGTTTGTGAAAAAAGGTCGTCTGAAACTTGAACTGGCCCCCAAATCTTGGACACTCATAAAAGCCTATTCAGGCGCTCTGTGCAAGCTGGGTTCTGTATGCGACAGGACTCAGCTTTTTCAATTTCAAACTGCAACGCTCCCGGTTGTAGTAATCCATATAGTCATCTATCTGCTTCATCAATTCATCTACTGTCAATTCACCTGCGTTATAGAAACACTCCGTCTTTAACACCGCAAAGAAGCTCTCCATCGGCGCATTGTCCCAACAGTTCGCCTTTCGCGACATGCTTTGAACCATGGAATGCTCCGCAAGCAATTCCCTATACCCCGCCGTACGGTACAGCACACCTTGGTCGGAATGCAGCATTGTTCCCTTATCAGTCAGACGGGGTGCGGCTTTTTCGAGCATTTCCTTCACCATTTCGCTGTCGGCTCTGCGGCTCATGGCGTAGGCGACGATCTCGCGGTTGAACAAGTCCAAGATTGGCGAGAGGTACAGTTTGCCGTCCTTCCCTTTGAGTTCGGTAACATCGGTCAGCCATTTTTCGTTGGGCTTTCGGGCTTTGAACCGGCGTTTGAGGAGGTGTTCCGATATCTCGCCCATGGCGGGATGGCGGTAGGCTTTTTTCGCCCGTATGAGGGCTTTCAGTTCCAACTGCTTCATCAACCGCGCCACTTTTTTGCGGTTCCAACCCAATGCTGCGGCAATGCGCCTTTGCCCGTAGCGTCCTTTATGCCGCCGGTAGGTTTCGACAAGGAGGGCTTTGTCGGCTGCGTCGGGGTCGGGTCGGTCTTGGTGGTGGTAGTAAAAGCTGCTTTTGGGCAGGTTTGCAATGTGCAGCAGGTATTTGAGCGGGTGTTGCGCCCTCAGTGTTTGGACGGTTTGGCTTTGTCCTTTGCGGTCCGCTTTTGGCTGAGGGCTTTTAACTCCTTTAGGTAGGCGACCTCTGCGCGCATATAGCACAACTCTTCAATAAGCTCTGCCTGTGTTTTTTCTTGGTCGGGTTTATCTGCGATGAAGGGGTTTTTGCGGTGTTGGGGCATGGTTTTGGATTGGGGATGTTCGAGTGCGCCGATACCGCCTTCTTGATAGGCGCGTATCCATCGTCTCAGGTGGGTTCGGGAAATGCCGTAGTGGTCTGCGGTACGCTGTTGGCTGCGTATATGCAGGTAGTGGAGTACGGCTTGGTATTTGAAGTGTAATGTATATTTGCTCATAAAAAAACTGCACCTTGTGAGTTGGAGGGGATGTCCAACTTTTGGGGTGCAGTTCAACTTTTTTCAGACGACCTTTTTGTTGGTTTGCTTCACACTTCGATTTTATTGGGCGTGAAGGTTTCCCATTTGTTGCAGGCGGGGCAGTGCCAGAAGAAGACTTGGGATTTGAAGTGGCAGTTGCGGCAGCGGTACATGACGCTGCGTTGGAGTTGGCGGCCGATGACGGAGCGCATCATGTCGGCGTCGGCTTTCCATGCGGGATTCATGTCGCTGATTTTCAAACCGAGCAGGCGGTATACGCCGTTGAGGTCGGGTTTTTGACGTACGAGGTCGATGGCAAGTTGGGCGGCTTCGCTTTCGCCTTTGAGCAGAAGGGCTTTTTCGTAGATGACGTTGATGAGGTCTAAATCGGGGAAAGTCTGCATGTAGCCGATGAGCCGATTCAACCCTTCTTCCTGTTTGCCTTGGGCGGCGTAGGCTTCGTAGAGTTTTTCGCCGACCATGCTCAGGTAGGCATGGTTTTGCTGTTCGATGGCGCCGTATGCCTCGACAGCGGCGGGGAAATTGCCCTGTTTGGTTTCGATGTCGCCCAAAATCATGTTGGCGCGGGCGCATTTTTTGTTGGCGTCCAAGGCTTTCTGGACGTTGTAACGGGCGGCGTCAAGATTGGATTTGAACAGCGCGGTTTGGGCAAGTTCGCAATAAAACTGTGCAATTTCAAATTGGTAGGTCTGCTCGTCGTGGCTGAGGAGCTGCGCGGTTTCGATAGCTTTTTCCCAGTCGCGGTCTTGCTGGTAGATGCTGAGCAGGTGTTGACGGGCTTCGCGCGCCATGTTGCCTTCCTGCAAGCCGATGAAGATTTGTTCGGCACGGTCAACCAAGCCTGCGCTTTGGTAGTTTTGCGCGAGTTCGAACAATACCCGCGCGCGTTTTTCGTTGACGGTATCGGGCGAGTCGAGCAGGGCTTGGTGCATATTGATGGCTTTGTCGTTTTCGCCGCGCTGACGGTAGAGTTTGCCCAAGGTCAGGTTGAGGTCGTAAGACTGTGGCTGCTGGTCAATGACTTCCGCCAGTTCGCGGGCGGCACGGCCGCTGTTGCGGTCAACCAATGCGTCCAGACTTTTGTAAAAGCCGGCAGGCACGCTTTTCGCCTGTTTCAACACGGTTTTCATGTCGATACGGGCGGCAAACCAGCCCATGGCGAAGAAGACGGGCAAAAGGGTAATGGGCAGGAGGATGACCCACAATTCGTTGTCCATGTGATTCCTTTTTTAAGGCTTGGGCGTTTGTACGGGTTGTTTGGCAGGGGCAGTCGTTTGCGGTGCGGGTTGCTGCGGTACGGGGGCGGCAAGGTCTTTTTCGCTCAAATGCGCGTGTTTTTTGACTTCGGCACGCAGGCGGTTGTTTTCGCTGCGCAGCGCCAAAAGTCTGCCGAACAGGGCGAACATGCCGAACACGATGCCGATGACAAACGCACCGAAGAGGACGACAATCAGCGGTAAATCGGCTTTCTGACCGGGCAGGTAGTGGAAGGCGACGCTATCGGTATTGATGACGGCGAGCAGTAAAAACAATAATAAAATGATGACTTTGATAATGGTGTAAATCAGTTTCATGGATGTCTCCGGCGGTATGCCTGTCGGAAAGTTTTGAAAAGGTCGTCTGAAAATTCAATAGGCGGTCGATAGGGATTCCGTTTCCGAATCCGTTTGCCGCAGATGCGACTTAGTTTAAACGATTTGGATTGTTTCGGATAGGATGTGCGGCAGTTTTCAGACGACCTTAGGCTTCATTATATATATGTAGTACACGGTAGGCATGATTGCTGACAATTCGTATGCGTATCGGAATGGATGGTTTTCCGTATTTCGTTATCAGGCAAGGGCTTGGGCGAAAGCTGTTTGCGAAACAAGTATTCGGACTTGTCAAAACCATCCGTACAGGCGTATCTTTCAACTTTTAATATCTAAACAGAACCAAACAGAATAAGAAAGGCAATCACCATGAGCAGAACCGTACCCGCCGTGTTCGGCAGCGTCTTCCACGCCCAAATGCCCGTTATCGCCCACAAGGACGGCAAATGGCAGCCGACCGAATGGCAAACTTCCTCAGACCTCACCCTCGCACCCGGCGCACACGCCCTGCATTACGGCAGCGAATGCTTTGAAGGCTTAAAAGCCTTCCGTCAGGCAAACGGCAAAATCGTCTTGTTCCGTCCGACGGCAAACATCGCCCGTATGCAGCAAAGCGCAGACATTTTGCACCTGCCGCGACCCGAAACCGAAGCCTATCTGAATGCACTGATCGAATTGGTCAAACGCGCCGCCGATGAAATTCCCGATGCGCCTGCAGCGCTGTATCTGCGCCCGACGCTCATCGGTACCGACCCTGTTATCGGCAAAGCCGGTTCACCGTCCGAAACTGCGCTACTCTATATCCTCGCTTCTCCGGTCGGCGACTATTTCAAAGCCGGTTCGCCCGTGAAAATTTTGGTTGAAACCGAACACATCCGCTGCGCACCGCACATGGGCCGCGTCAAATGCGGCGGCAACTACGCTTCTGCCATGCCTTGGGTACTGAAGGCAAAAGCTGAACATGGTGCAAATCAAGTCCTGTTCTGCCCGAACGGCGACGTACAGGAAACCGGTGCGTCCAACTTTATCTTGATTAAAGGCAACGAAATCATCACGAAGCCGTTGACCGACGAATTCCTCCACGGCGTAACCCGCGATTCCGTGCTGACCGTAGCCAAAGACTTGGGCTACACCATTAGCGAACGCAATTTCACCGTGGACGAACTCAAAGCCGCAGTCGAAGAGGGCGCGGAAGCGATTTTGACCGGTACAGCCGCCGTTATCTCGCCCGTTACTTCTTTCGTTATCGACGGCAAAGAAATCGAAGTGAAGAGCCAAGAACGCGGCTACGCTTTGCGTAAAGCCTTAACCGACATCCAATACGGTTTGGCGGAAGACAAACATGGCTGGTTGGTTGAAGTGTGCTGATTTGATTTTGTATTGATGCAATCGGTGGAAAGGTTGTCTGAAAAGGATAAAATGCTTTTCAGACAACCTTTTTTATGGCTAATGGAAATAGAAAAATTCCTGCCTGCCGTCATTTTTCATCGGTGGTAGGTACAACACCTTAATATTGTAGATTTTTGATGGCGGGGTCGTCTGAACATACTGTTCGGATGATGGATTAATTTTAATCGGAAAGGTGTTTACTTGCCTTGCATCCATTATTGCAAAAGGGATAACGTTATATGGAAGAACCGCAAATACACCTACGACGCGATAAGCAGATCAGGCTGCATGACAAGCGGCGGCATGCCCCGCCGTTTTGGCAGGCAGACAGGCCGTATCTGCACGAACACCATATTTCCGATGCGCGCTTCCGCAGGTTGGGTTACATCATGGCGATGTTGGCGGGTGCGATCAATGCGGGCGGTTTCTTTGCGTTTTCACGTTATACGTCGCACGTTACCGGCTCGATGTCGCTGCTGGCGGACGCTGTTTATCTGCGCGAATGGGTAACGGCGGCGGTGGCTTTAATCAGCGTGTTGTGTTTTGTGGTCGGTGCGGCGCATTCGGGCTGGGTGGTTTTATGGACGCAGCAGAAACGGTTTCGCGGCAGCTTCGGTTTTTCCATGTGGCTGGAAGCGGTTTATCTGTTGATATTCGGCTTGTTCGGTCTGACGGCATCGAAGTGGAACATCGGGGATGGGAATTTGGTTTTCCCGTCGTTGGCTTTGTTTTTAATGTGTTTCATCATGGGAATGCACAATACGGTGATGACGCTTTTATCCGGCGGTGCCATCCGTTCGACGCACATGACCGGCACGGCAACCGACTTGGGCATCGAGCTTTCGCGCGCGCTGTATTATTCGAAAAAACATCATCCGCGCCTGCCGCATGTGCGTGTCAATAAGCCGAAGATGTGGCTTTTGGGCGGATTGATGTGGTCGTTTTTGTTAGGTGGTGTGATTGGTGCATGGGGCTATCATCAGATAGGACACCATTTTGCCTTGCCGGTCGCGCTGGTGTTGTTTGTGTTGGGCGCGGGATCGGTCGATTACGATGTGCGTTTGAGGCTGAAATATATGTTGATAAGGTATGTCCGCGGCCGTTATGGGAAAAAATAGGTGTTGCAAACGCCTTGAGGAACCAAACTTCATTACGGTAATCTTACTGAATACGCAGAATAGAAAACCGAAATGTCAGTTTGCGGTCAGTTAGGTAATATCGGGTTAAGCGAGATTTACTACGCCGCAATCTTGGCTATCATGCTGCTTCAATCTGTTTGGAAGGGTTTGCAGCCCGCCGAAACATCGTTGAAATACATCAAGCCGCTTTTCAGGCGACCTTCTGTGTCGGAGCGGTATTTTTTGAAAGGACATCTCAATGAAATTCTTGAAACCTCTGACCGTTGCCGCGTTAGCAATCCCTTTGGCACTGACCGGCTGTGTAACCGATCCTGTAAGCGGACAACGCAATGCCAGCAAAACCGCCATGTACGGCTTAGGCGGCGCGGCAGTGTGCGGCATCGTCGGTGCACTGACCCACGGCGGCAAAGGCGCGCGCAATTCCGCGTTGGCATGTGGTGCGATTGGTGCGGGCGTAGGCGGCTACATGGACTACCAAGAGAAAAAACTGCGCGAAAACCTGAAAAACACCAACATCGAAGTGGAACGCCAAGGCAACCAAATCAAGCTGGTGATGCCTGAAAACGTCACCTTCGCCACAGGCAGCGCGGCATTGAGCGATCAGGCGCGTAACGCTTTGGCGACCGCCTCCGAAACGCTGGTGCAATACCCCGACACGACCTTGACGATTAACGGTCATACCGACAACACCGGCAATGACGCCATCAACGAACCGCTGTCCCGCAACCGCGCACTTGCCGTTGCCGATTACCTGCAATCCCGCGGAGTGAACGGCTCGCGCCTGACCACCGCCGGCTACGGCTCACGCCACCCGATTGCATCTAACGCCACAGCCGAAGGCCGCGCCCAAAACCGCCGCGTTGAGATTTTGATCAATCCCGATCAAAACGCCATCAAAGCAGCGCAACAACAAATGTAATAAGCTATCCGTCTGCAGATAAAGTTTAAAGGTCGTCTGAAACAAAATCAGGTTTCAGACGACCTTTTATATGGAAGTAATGCGGGCCGGATGTCCGAATACCTCAAGACAATTTGAGGTCGGAGGCAATAATGAAATGGTGGAAATGTAGGAAACAAAAAAAGGAGGCAATCCCCCACAGGATTGCCCCAATACCTCAAATCAGAGATTTACGCTTCACAAACAATACAGGCTTTCGCCTGCGGCTTTACCTGCACGGCTCAACTCCGTGCGGGTAAACTTTTGCTCCGAGGGAGTGAGGCTCGGAACATCCGCTGCAAACTAAGGAGCTTGCTACGGGAAACCAGAGTATCGTATTTGCCAGTAGGGCTGTAATTCGATGTAGTGAAATTTACGCTAAATTTTCAGGTTTGCCAAGAGGGGGATATGATTTTTTTATGCTGTTTTTGTATTTGCAATATTTCAAAAAATCTAAATTATTTAAAATTATATGCTATTAAATTAATATTTATATAAAAATAAGAATCATATTTTCATAACTTTGGAATTATATTCTTGATTGTGTGGTTAATGATATTAATTTGGATAAAATGTTATTTTATAACTTTTTGATTTTAAATGAAATTAAATTTAATATATTAATTAAAAAGTTATATTATCTTTACGTTTTGAGGATATGGCTTGGGGATTCGACTGCACTTTAGGTTAATTAGGGTTAAATCTCTATTTTATCCAAAGAGTTAATGTGAAAAATTCTCAATTGAAAATTTGTTACTATCGTCGTTAATTTTTGATTTAATAGAAATGATAAAAGCCCGAATATGACGGGCTTTGCTTTTTGTTGTAACTGTATGTAATTCAATAAAATCCCTGTTCGCCTTCGGGACGGGTTTTGAAGCGTTTGTGTAGCCAGAAATATTGTTCGGGATTTTCCCTTGCCCGCGCTTCGATAAAGTCGTTCATGCGTTGGGTGTCGGCTGCAACGTCGTCTGAAGGGAAGTTTTCCCATGCCGGATAAAAGCGCAGCGTAACGGTGTTGTCGGCATTGCGCGTGGGGATGGCGGGGATGACTTTGGCTTTCGTCATGCCGGCGATGCGGCTTAAGCCTGTAATCGTGGCGGTGGGGATGCCGAAGAAGTTGACGAAAATGGAGTCGTTGCGGCCGAAATCTTGGTCGGGCAGGTAAAGGAAGGGGGCGTCGCTTTTGCGCAGTTGCTTGATAATCGCGCGCAGGCCTTCGGTGCGGCCGATGAGGAAGACGTTGTTGTAGCGGTGGCGGCCTTTGAGGATTTGTTCGTCCAACGCTTTGTTTTTTTGGTGCGAATACATGCTGGTCAGCGGCACGTCCTGATTGAGGGTGTAAACCGCCATTTCAAATGCGGTGAAATGCGGATAAAGCAGGATGACTTTTTCTCCCGCCGCGAGTGCGTCGTCAAGATGGTGTTTGTCTTGATAATGCACAAACTTGCGCAGTCTGTCTGCGGGTGCGTACCAATACAGGCCGTATTCGAGCATCAGCTTTGCCATGTGCTGAAAATGGCGTTTGAGCACGGCTTCGCGCTTGTCTTCGCTCCATTCGGGAAAGCATTTTCTAAGGTTGGTCTCGCCGACTTTGCGACGCGGTTTGACGGCGTAATAGGCGAGGATGCCCACTGCGTCGGCGATTTTGTGTATGGCTTTGAAGGGCAGGAGCTGGATGAGGTAGAGGAGGAAAAAGGCGGCTTTCATGTCGTCTATTGAGGAATGGGGCGGGAAAAAGGGAATTATAACGGAAAGGTCTGTTGTCTAGTCAGAGAGTAGGAGTCTGAGTAAACTTGTTTTGGCTAAACCTGCTATGCTCTTTTTCAGACGACCTTTTCACCATTGGAAGCGTCCCCGTTTGACTTTCATTGCTTTCGGGTTCAACTGTGCGGCAAGTCCGTGGTTGCGCAGGGCATGGGTCAGGGCGACGGCGAGGCCGTCGGCGGCATCGGATTGGGGCGTGCCGGAAAGGGAGAGCATTTGTACGACCATGTGCTGTACTTGCTCTTTCGCTGCTTTGCCTTTACCCACGACGGCCTGTTTGACTTGCAGGGCGGTGTATTCGGATACGGGCAAGCCATGCATGACCAATGCTGCCAATGCCGCGCCGCGCGCCTGTCCGAGCATGAGTGTGGAGGCAGGATTGACGTTGACGAATACCTGCTCCACGGCGGCCTGTTGCGGCTGGTAAGTTCGGACGATTTCATCGATATGGCGTACGATGACGGCGATGCGTTCCGACAGCGGTGCGTCAGGAGGAGTTTTGATGCAGCCGGATGCGATGTAGAAATGCTCTCGGCCGCGGACGTCGATGATGCCGAAGCCGGTTACGCGGCTGCCGGGGTCTATGCCCAGGATGCGGGTGGTTTGTGAAGCGGAAGTCATGATTATGCTGTTGAGGCGGTGAAACCGGGATTATAGTGAAATCAATATGAAACGGATATGGGTTGCGATGTGTCTTTTCAGACGACGTTTTCACGATTTATGGTTTGTTTACGCAAGAGGGGCATATACTGGTTGGTCAAATTGGTTATCGCTATTCGGTTGTGTAAGAAATATTTGAAAGGAACGGACAGGATGAAACCCTTGTATATTTTGGTTGCTGCTTTGACGGCTTTGCCTGTGTTGGCGACAGCAGAAGTCCGCCTTTATGGCGAAATCAAAAGCGGCGTTGAAGCGTCGCACATCAAATCGAGAGACAGTTCGGTATCACATAGCGGCATATATGATTCAGGCAGTTATATCGGTTTGCGCGGCTCGCTACCTATCGGTAGTGGGAATAATGTGTTGTTTCAGGCAGAACAGGATACGCCGGTAGGTTCGCGCAGCCTGTCGCGCACGGTTTGGCATAGTCCTTCCCCCCATTCGGGCAATATGGGAGACGATGCGGCAGGGCAGTTTGGGAAATATTGAATTTTTTGTCGTTCGTGTAATGAAAAGGTCATCTGAAAACCGATTTTGGGGTTTTCAGACGACCTTTGCCGTTTTGTTTAAGTTTCTTTGTTTAAACCTAGCTTTTCAGCGATTTTGTTCCACACGGCTTCCAGCGGAATGGCTTTGAGCAGGCGTGTGTTGCCGGATGTGTTGATGCTGTCGGGGTGGGGTAGGTCGCCGAAATCACCCGCCCAAATAACCTCGGCATTGTCGGAGTAGGGATGCCATCTGTCCAGCCATGAGGGGCCGAACAGGGCGATTTGCGGTTTGTCCAGTGCGGCGGCGATGTGCATGGGGGCGGAATCTACGCCGATGAAGAGTTTGCAACCGTCGATGGCGGCAGCCAGTTCGCGCAGGTTGAGGTTGCCCGACAGTGTCCATAATTTACCGCCTTCGGGAATTTTGACGCGTTCTAAAACTGCATCGATCATTTGTTGTTCGGTTGCTGAGGGTGCGGCGGTTAAAACGACGTTTTGACCGTGGTTGAGCAGTAATTGGACGATGGCGGCGTTTTTGCCGTCTTCCCAGCATTTGAATTCCCAACGCGCGCCCGGGTGGAATAAGACATAATCCTCCCCGTTCCAGCCTTGTTTGTTCAGCTTGCTTTGCAAATTCGAGCAGGCATCTTCGCCGATTGCCATCATCACTTTTGCCGGCGGTGTTTCCTCAGGCCGGATAAGCGGCGGCAAAACGTTCATATGATATTCGGTAATGTGGCAGCCGCGTCCGGCTTCGGGGTTGAGGAAGTCGTGGCACCAACGCCAGAAAAAGTGGTCGCGTTTGATATGGCTGATGCCGACGCTGCATTGTGCGCAGAATTTGGCGAGTATTGCCGAGCGCCATTGGTCGGACAGGTTGAACGCCCAGTCGTACCTGCGCTTTTTCAGGCGCGAGAACAGCTTTTTCTCTTCGCATAGCTGGGTTTTCAACCCCTGCTTTTTCCAGGAGCGGTCTATGGTGAAGATTTCGGCAATTTCAGGATTGTCGCTGATGATGTCGGCGGTTTCCCGGTAAACCAGCATGTCGATTTCGCAATCGGGAAAGCGGGTCTTGAGGGCGTGGACGACGGGCGTGGCTAACAGGACGTCGCCGTGGTGGCGCAGCTTGATGACTAAAATACGTTTCGGTTGGGCCAGGGACATAGTTTGCTTTCGGCGGATGGATTTCGGTCTGCCTATTGTAAAACGAAACGGCACAATGGCGAACTGCCTTTTTATGGTCGGAAGGATGGTGTTCGAGGCAGTATCGCTGCACGATATGCGCTTGCCTTTCGGATACGATAGAATGTGGACAATTAATCCCTAGAATAGCGGGCGTACCGTTTTCAGACGACCTTTGTCCCGCGCACCTGCCATGAATACACTCAAACATATCGTCCTCATTGGTGTCGGGTTGATCGGCGGCTCGTTCGTGTTGGACTTGAAACGGCTCGGATTGGTCGATACGGTAACCGGCATCGATTTGGATCGCGACAACCTTGACCGTGCGCTTGAACGGCGCGTCATCGATCGCGCCTATACGCAAATCGACGCTTTGAGTATGCACGAAGCGGATTTGGCCGTTATCGCTACGCCTGTTTCCACATTTCCAGACATTTGCCGCACCGTCCGACCTTATTTGAACGCGCATACCGTGGTTACCGATGTGGGCAGTACCAAACAATCTGCCGTTCAGGCTTTCCGCAGCGTCCTACCCAAACATTTGTCCCGTTGCATCGCCGCCCATCCGATTGCAGGATCTGACAGGAGCGGCGCGCTTTCCGCACAGTTCGGGTTGTTTCAGGACAGGAAACTGGTGATCACGCCGCACGGGGACGAAGATGAACAGGCGGTCAGCCTGGTTGAAAACCTGTGGCTGGCAGTCGGGGCGAAAACTTTCCGCATGAGCGCGGAAGAACACGATGCCGTTTTTGCCGCCGTTTCCCATATGCCGCATCTTGCCGCCTTCGCCTACGTCCACCAAATCGCCGATCATCCCGACGGTCGGCATTATCTTGAATTTGCCGCGACGGGCTTTCGTGATTTTACGCGCATCGCATCCAGTCATCCCGCCGTATGGACGGACATCTGCCTTGCCAACAAAAACAGCCTGTTGGATTTGATTGGCGGCCTGCGTACCCAGTTATCCGAACTCGAACGCATCCTGTCCGAAGAAGACCGCGCCGCCCTTTACCGCTATTTTGCCGCTGCCAAACAAACCCGCGATGAATGGCTGGAGCGGCAGTAGAATGATTTTAGGTTTGAAAGAGGCAGTTTCAGACGACCTTTATATAAATAGATAGTTAAATCAGGTCGTCTGAAAACAAAGCTTCATCAAAACCCTTTATCCGAACAGGACAACTCTTGCTATAATTGCCCGATAGACACAATAAGCCCGCAAAGACACACCATGAGCCACACTCCGTTATTAGACACCATCCATCTGCCGCAGGATTTGCGCAGGCTGGATAAAGGCTTGCTGCCGCAGGTTGCCGCCGAATTGCGGGCATTCCTACTCGAATCCGTCGGTCAAACCGGTGGTCATTTCGCCAGCAATTTAGGCGCGGTCGAGCTTACCGTGGCTCTGCACTACGTTTATCACACGCCCGAAGACCATTTGGTTTGGGATGTCGGCCATCAAAGCTATCCGCACAAAATCCTCACCGGCCGCAAAAACCGGATGCACACCATGCGCCGCTACGGCGGCTTGGCGGGTTTCCCCAAGCGCAGCGAATCCGAATACGACGCGTTTGGCGTAGGGCATTCGTCCACCTCTATCGGCGCGGCTTTGGGCATGGCGGCGGCAGACAAGCTCTTGGGCAGCGACCGTCGCAGCGTCGCCATTATCGGCGACGGTGCGATGACGGCGGGTCAGGCGTTTGAAGCCTTGAACTGCGCGGGCGATATGGACGTGAACCTGCTGGTCATCCTCAACGACAACGAAATGTCGATTTCCCCAAACGTCGGTGCGCTGCCGAAATACCTCGCCAGCAACGTCGTGCGCGATATGCGCGGCGTGTTGAGCACCATCAAGGCGCAATCGAGCAAGGTTTTGGACAAGCTGCCCGGTGCGATGGAGCTTGCCCAAAAAGTCGAGCACAAAATCAAAACGCTGGCGGGCGAAGCCGAACACGCCAAGCAGTCGCTGTCTTTGTTTGAAAACTTCGGTTTCCGCTACACCGGCCCCGTGGACGGTCACAACGTCGAGCATCTGGTTGACGTATTGAAAGACTTGCGCGGCCGCAAAGGCCCGCAACTGCTGCACGTCATCACCAAAAAGGGCAACGGCTACAAACTCGCCGAAAACGACCCCGTCAAATATCACGCCGTCGCCAACCTGCCCAAAGACGTTTCAGACGACCTCAAAACCGCAACGTCGTCTGAAAAAGAAAACAAACCCGCCGCCAAACCGACCTATACGCAAGTGTTCGGCAAATGGCTGTGCGACCAGGCGGCGGCAGATTCCCGATTGGCAGCGATTACTCCCGCCATGCGCGAGGGCAGCGGACTGGTCGAATTCGAACAACAATTTCCCGACCGCTATTTCGATGTCGGCATCGCCGAGCAGCACGCCGTTACCTTTGCCGGCGGTTTGGCTTGCGAAGGCATGAAGCCCGTCGTCGCCATTTATTCCACCTTCCTCCAGCGCGCCTACGACCAACTGGTGCACGATATCGCCCTGCAAAACCTGCCCGTTTTGTTTGCCGTCGACCGCGCGGGCATCGTCGGCGCGGACGGTCCGACTCATGCCGGTTTGTACGATTTGAGCTTCTTGCGTTGCGTGCCGAACATGATTGTTGCCGCACCGAGCGATGAAAACGAATGCCGCCTGCTGCTTTCGACCTGCTATCAGGCAGATGCCCCCGCCGCCGTCCGCTACCCGCGTGGCACGGGAACAGGCGCGCATGTTTCAGACGACCTTGAAACCGTAGCCATCGGCAAAGGCATCGTCCGCCGCCAAGGCGAGAAAACCGCATTCATCGCCTTCGGCAGCATGGTCGCCCCCGCATTGGCTGTTGCCGAAAAATTGAACACCACCGTCGCCGATATGCGCTTCGTCAAACCGATAGACGAGGAACTCATCGTCCGCCTCGCCCAAAGCCACGACTACATCGTTACCGCCGAAGAAAACGCCGAACAAGGCGGCGCAGGCAGCGCGGTGCTGGAAGTGTTGGCGAAACACGGCATCTGCAAACCCGTTTTGCTTTTGGGCGTTGCCGATACCGTAACTGAACACGGCGATCCGAAAAAACTTTTGGACGATTTGGGCTTGAGTGCCGACGCAATGGAAAAACGCATACGCGGATGGCTGCCGGCGGCTTGAATTAAAGCTGCTAGCAAATAACGCCGCGCCGTTGCAAGCAATGAATAAAGGTCGTCTGAAAACTGATTTTCAGACGACCTTTGTCCTGTTTTCGATACGGTTTATTTATCGGCGTATTGCGTGTGGACGGAAATGACGGCTGATGATGTGTGCCGTATCAAAAAAGCCTATGCCGTTGTTTCAAATTACAGAGATAAATTGGTACAGGTATTTTTCTTTGGACATACCGTGAATCTTTGTTCAGACGACCTGTCGGCAGGCCGTCTGAACACACAAATAGGGACTGACATGCAAAAAAACATCCGCGCAGCCGCCGTACAAATGATTTCGTCCACCGATCCCGATGCCAATATCGACACCATGAAATGCCTCGTTCGCCAAGCTGCCGAGCAAGGCGCGGATTGGGTGCTGTTGCCCGAATATTGGCCGCTGATGGGGTGCAAGGATACTGACAAACTGGCTTTTGCCGAACCTTTAGTCGGTAGTAATTTTAGCGAAACCTGCCACACTGGTTTTGGCGAAACCCGCTGCGCTCGTTTTGGCGAAACTCGCTACGCTCGTTTTCAGACGACCTTGAGCGAGACGGCGGCGGAATGCGGCGTGGTGCTGTTCGGCGGCACGATTCCGCTGCAAAGCCCCGATGCGGGCAAAGTGATGAACACTATGTTGGTGTACGACCGCGACGGCACGCAAATCGGGCTGTATCACAAAATGCACCTGTTCGGTTTTTCAGGCTTGGGCGAACGCTATGCCGAGGCGGACACCATCAGCGCAGGCGGCGATGTGCCGAAATTGGCTGCCGACGGCGTGCCGCTTGCCGCGGGCGTGTGCTACGACTTGCGCTTTCCCGAGTTTTTTCGCGCCCAGCAGCCGTTTGACGTTTTGCTGCTGCCCGCCGCCTTCACTTACACGACAGGCAAAGCGCATTGGGAATTGCTGCTGCGCGCCCGCGCGGTGGAAAACCAATGCTACGTCATCGCCTCGGCGCAAGGCGGCGAACACGAAAGCGGCAGGCGCACGTTCGGTCATAGCATGATTATCGACCCGTGGGGCGAAATCTTGGACGTATTGCCCGAAGGCGAGGGCATCGTCATCGCCGATTTGGACGCTGCGAGGCTGCAAAGTGTACGCACCAGACTGCCCGCTTTGAAGCACAGGTTGTTGTGAAGATGATTAAAACGTGATTCGGGCTTGTAGAATAGGCATGAATGTGTTTGATGGAACAGTATAGTGGATTACCTTTAAACCAGTACGGCGTTGCCTCGCCTTAGAACGTGTTCATTGTCTCAGCCTCTGCTGTAAACTATCGGCATGAACAGAAAAACCTACCCAAGCGATATCAGTCGCGAGCAATTTGCGCCTCTCCTTCCCCTGCTGGAAAGTGCCCGTAAACGCACAGCGCCACGCCAGGTGGACTTGTACGATGTCTTTTGTGCCATTCTCTACCTGCAACGCACTGGCTGCTCCTGGCGCGCTTTGCCGGGCGACTTCCCCAAATGGCGCACCGTGCATTCCTACTTCCAGAGATGGACCGAACCACGCGAGAGTGGCATCAGCATCCTTGAGGAAGCATTAAAAAAATCAGGTAGTTGCGGAGCGCCGCAAGCAGGGGCGCCATGAAGCAACTACTTTCCTGATTATTGATGCGCAGAGTGTGAAGAACACGGATACCGCCATGGAAAAAGGCTACGATGCGGGCAAGAAGGTTAGCGGTATCAAGCGGCATATAGCGGTTGACACGCAAGGTTTGCCGCATGCCCTTGCGGTAACGACGGCGGATGTTACGGATAGAAAAGGCTGCCTGGTGGCATTGGAACGTGGGCGGGATAATCTTGGTGCGATACAAAAAATCCTTGCTGACGGTGGTTACACGGGTAAGGCATTTGCTTCGTCGGTACAGGAGTTGATTGGTGCGGAGGTAGAGATTGCCAAACGAGACGAATTGCACCGTTTTGCAGTATTGCCGAAGCGATGGGTAGTAGAGCGCAGCTTTTCCTGGTTGGAAAAGAACAGGCGGCTTTGGAAAAACTGCGAGCGTAAGTTGAGTACCAGTCTGCAAATGGTAGCTTTGGCTTTCTTGGGAGTCCTGCTACGAAGACTATGAACACGCTCTTAGCTCAAAGAGAACGATTCTCTAAGGTGCTGAAGCACCAAGTGAGTCGGTTCCGTACTATCTGTACTGTCTGCGGCTTCGTCGTCTTGTCCTGATTTAAATTTAATCCACTATAAAAAAGGTCGTCTGAAAACGGTTTCCATTCGTTGAAACGGTATTTTCAGACGACCTTTGCGTTTGGGTAAACGGAGAATGTGTTATGCCAGACCGTTTTGTTGCGCGTCTTGCAGGCGGGCTTCGAAGTTGCTTAGATTGACGCCTGCTTGTTGTGCGGCAGCGACGACGTCGGCGACGCTTGCGCCGTTTTGCACTTGATGATAGCCCCAAAGCAGGGAGCAGCGGGTGCCGGTGCGGCAGTAGGCGAGAACGGGTTGGGGAACGCTTTTAAGCAGGTTTTGGAAAGCGGCGACATCGGCGGCGTTGATGGCGGGTGCGACGACGGGCTGATGGTGGTGTTCGCGGATGCCTGCGGCTTCAAGCCAGCTTTTGACTTGTTTGAACGTAACTTGGTTTTCTTCTTCGCCGTCGGGACGGTTGCAGATGACGGTTTGGATGCCGAGTTTGGCGGCTTCTTGTACGTCTGCTTCGGTCAGTTGCGGGGCGATGTAGAGGTTGTCGGCAAGTTTTTGGATAGACATGGGTTTTCCTTTCTGTAAGTGGTTTTCAGACGACCTCGATCCGGCACTTGAGGTCGTCTGAAAATTAGGCTCGGTCATTATAAAGCCAGTTTTCAAATAATTCGCGGTCGGTAATGTAGAGGACGGCGGTATCGGCTTCGGCGGCTTGGACGGTAATGTCGGCGACGTACAGGATGCCGGTACGGAAGTAGTGGAGGCGGGCGGTGGTGCCGATGGGGAGTTGCGCCCACTGTGCGGCAAGGTCGGTGCAGGCGTAGCCGTCGATGGCGATGATTTTGTCCTGCGGGCAGAGGGCGGCGTTTTCTGCGCTGCCGCCGTTGAAGACGTGGGTCAAGGTGGCGTGGTCGCTGCTTTGTTTGAACCTTGCGCCGAAGTCGGACGCGGGAGCGGGCGTTTCGGTTGGCGGTTCGGACAGGAATGCGCCGCCGTGGCTGCGCGGCTGTGCCTGCCATTGCAGTCCGATGCCTATGGTGGCGAGGAGTTCGGCAAGGGGCAGGTCGGCGGTGGAGTAGAGGGTTGTCTGAAAAAAGTCTTCGAGGTCTAGACCGGTAAACGCTTGGCAACGGGCTTGCCATTGTTTTTCTGGGATGCCTTGCCGGGTCTCCAGCCAATCGCGGTAGTGTTGCTGCATGACGCTGTCGAGGGTGTGTCGTCCGCTGCTTTTGCTGCGGATGGCGAGGTCGAGGCAGAGGGCGGCGAGTGCGCCTTTTTGGTAGTAGCTGACGATGGCGTTGGGGCTGTTTTCGTCTTGTTTGTAGAATTTGTTCCAAGCGGTGAAGCTGGATTCGGCAAGGCTTTGTTTCAGACGACCTTTGGTTTGCTGCACGCGGGTGATGCTTTGGGCGAGCAGGCGCAGGTAGGCTTCGGGGGCGATGGTACGGCTTCGGGCGAGGAAAAGGTCGTCGTAGTATGAGGTGATGCCTTCAAATGCCCAAAGCTGCTCGGTGTAGTTTTCGCGGTCGAGGTCGTAGGGGGTGAAGGCGGCGGGTTTGATGGATTTGACGTTCCAGGCGTGGAAGTATTCGTGTGAGAACAGTCCGAGTAGTTGGGTGTAGGCATCGTTGGCGTCGGTCATGCCGTGCGGCGGCAGGCTGTGGCGGTCGGCGAGCAGGGCGGTGCTGCTGATGTGTTCCAGTCCTCCATAGATGTTGTCGCCGACGTGGAGCAGGAAGAGGTAATGGGTGAACGGTGCAGGGGAGGGGAACATGGCCAGTTCGGTTTCGCAGATTGTGCGGATGTCTGACACGAGGCGGTCGCGGTCGAAATCGGGGTAGTGGCCGCTCAAGGCGATGCGGTGCGGGATGCCGCCGGCTTCGAAATCGAGAAATTCGATGTTGCCCAGTTCGACAGGGTGGTCGATTAAGTCGTGGTAGGAGGTCGTCTGAAAGCTGTGGACGTCGGTTTGGGGCAGGGTGGTGGCAATCCGCCATGTTTTCGGCAGGATGGGGAATTCGATTTGGTGCGCGCTGTTTTCTTGTCCGTTTACCTGCAAAAACAGGCACGCGCCGTCAAAGAATCCGCGTTCGGCAGTCAGAAACGAGCCGCGGACGGACAGGTCGTAGGCGTAAACGGTGTAGTAAATTTCCCACTCGCCGGACTGCGGGGCAGTGCGCCACCGGTTTTTTTTGACTTGGGTCAGATGGGCATATTCTCCATTGCAAAAGGCGCGGATGGTGGTGATGTGGCGCGAGAAATCGCGTATCAGATAGCTGCCGGGAACCCAGTTCGGCAGGCTGATTTCTGTTTCCAAATCATGTTCTTGTCGGAAGGTTAGGCGGATATGCCACTCGTGGGCGATCGGGTTGGGGGTGATTTCGTAATTAATCATGACTATTAATACATTTGTTAAATTTTATGAATAAAAAGGTCGAATTATGCAGTTTGATTTATATCGATAAAGTCCCCTTCAAAAGGGAGGCTTGAAAAAATAAAGTGGCGCTGTAGGGGAGGTTGTTAAATAATAATATGATTATAAAGTAAAAAATATAAAAAATCGATAAAGTCGCCAGATGGAGTGAAATGTAATTCCGCTTGGCTAGGCTTGTCTTATATGTTAAATTTAGAAAAATTTAAACCTAGCCCTTATTGCGTTTGTTCAAAACGCATACGGCAAAGTGAGATAAAAAATTTTTATTCCCATAATTCATGGAGACTCTCATGGACACACAAACTTATAACTACAAAGTGGTGCGTCAGTTCGCCATCATGACCGTAGTTTGGGGTATTGTGGGCATGTTGGTCGGTGTCATCGTTGCCGCCCAATTGTTTGCCCCGTCCCTTGATTTATCAGATGTCGGCCCTTGGTTCCACTTCGGCCGCCTGCGTCCGTTGCACACCAATGCGGTGATTTTTGCGTTCGGCGGTTGCGGTCTGATGGGTACATCATACTACGTTGTTCAACGTACCTGTAATGCACGCCTGTTCGGCGGTTGGCTGCCGGCATTTACCTTCTGGGGCTGGCAGGCAGTTATCGTTGCGGCAATCGTCAGCCTGCCTTTGGGTTATACCCAAGCTAAAGAGTATGCCGAATTGGAATGGCCTATCGACATCCTGATCGCTTTGGTTTGGATTGCTTACGCCATCGTATTCTTCGGTACGATTGCCAAACGTAAAATCAAACATATCTACGTTGCCAACTGGTTCTACGGCGGTTTCATTTTGGCCGTTGCCCTGTTGCACATCGTCAATAACCTGAGCATTCCTGCGGGCTTCATGAAATCCTATCCGGTTTATGCGGGCGCAATCGATGCTATGGTTCAATGGTGGTATGGCCACAATGCCGTAGGTTTCTTCCTGACCGCAGGCTTCTTGGGCATGATGTACTACTTCGTGCCGAAACAGGCAGGTCGTCCTGTTTACTCTTACCGCCTGTCCGTCGTCCACTTCTGGGCTTTGATTTTCACCTACATGTGGGCAGGTTCCCACCACTTGCACTATACCGCGCTGCCTGACTGGACTCAGTCCTTGGGTATGGTGTTGTCCCTGATTCTGTTCGCACCTTCTTGGGGCGGTATGATTAACGGTATCATGACCTTGTCCGGCGCATGGGACAAACTGCGTACCGACCCTATCTTGAAATTCTTGATCGTTTCTCTGTCCTTCTACGGTATGTCCACCTTCGAAGGTCCGATGATGTCCATCAAATCCGTCAACGCTTTGAGCCACTACACTGACTGGACCGTTGCACACGTTCATGCCGGCGCATTGGGCTGGGTGGGCTTCGTGACCATTGGTTCCGTGTACTACATGATTCCCCGCCTGTTCGGTAAAAATGAAATGTACAGCACCAAATTGGTGGAAGCGCATTTCTGGATTGCGACCATCGGCGTGGTTCTGTATATCGCCTCCATGTGGATTGCAGGGGTATTGCAAGGTCTGATGTGGGGTTCTTTGAATGCGGACGGTACTTTGACCTACTCGTTTGTAGAGTCAGTTAAACGCACCATGCCTTTCTACATGATTCGTTTCACCGGCGGCCTGCTGTACCTGAGCGGTATGTGTATCATGGCATACAACGTTTACCGTACGGCCATCAGTGGCAAAGCGGTTGATGCCGAGATTCCCGCGGTGTCTCAAACCCAGCACCACTAAAAACATAAGAAAAGGCTACCAAAATGAAATTACAACAATTAGCTGAAGAAAAAGTCGGCGTCCTGATTGTATTTACCCTGCTTGTAGTCAGCGTAGGCCTGTTGATTGAAGCCGTGCCGCTGTTCTTTACTAAGGCAGTCACCCAGCCTATTGAAGGTGTGAAACCTTATAACGCTTTGCAAGTGGCTGGTCGCGACATCTATATCCGCGAGGGTTGTTACAACTGTCACTCTCAAATGATCCGTCCGTTCCGTGCGGAAACCGAACGTTACGGCCACTACTCCGTTGCCGGCGAGTCTGTTTATGACCATCCGTTCCAATGGGGTTCCAAACGTACCGGTCCGGACTTGGCACGTGTCGGCGGCCGCTATTCCGACGAATGGCACCGTATCCACCTGCTGAATCCGCGCGACGTTGTGCCGGAGTCCAATATGCCCGCTTTCCCATGGCTTGCCCGCAACAAAGTCGATGCCGAAGCAACCGTGGCGCATATGAAAGCCCTGCGTAAAGTCGGTACGCCTTACAGCGATGAAGAGATTGCCAAAGCACCTGAAGCCTTGGAAAACAAATCGGAGCTGGATGCGGTGATTGCATACCTGCAAGGCTTAGGCTTGGCATTGAAAAACGTAAGGTAACATCATGGACGTAAACTGGGCCCGCTCGCTCTTTACTGTTTGGGTTTTTATCAGCTTTATCTTAGTGCTTTATATCGTTTTCAACCGACGCAATAAAAAGAACTACGATGATGCCGCCAACAGTATTTTCGAAAATGATGAGGATAAAGAGTCGTCTGAAAAAGACGGGCGATAACAGTTTAGTCCGTGATCACGGAGCAAAATAATGAACACAGCAACCCAATTTACCAGCAATTTCTGGAATATATACATTGCAGTCATCGTCGTGCTCAGCTTTATCGGCTTGGCATGGCTGCTGCTTTCCCAAAACGTTGTGAAGCGTCCTAAAAAGGGCGAAGAGGTCAAAACGACAGGCCATCAATGGGACGGTATCGAAGAATACAACAACCCGTTGCCACGCTGGTGGTTTTGGCTGTATGTCTGCACTTGGTTGTTCGGTATCGGCTACCTGGTCATGTATCCGGGTTTGGGCGATTATAAAGGACAGTGGAAATGGAGCAGCCACGGACAATATGATCAGGAAATGGCTAAAGCAGATCAGAAGTACGGCAAAGTTTATGCCAAGTTTGCCAATATGCCGATTGAGCAAGTGGCAAAAAATCCTGAAGCACGCGCCATCGGTCAAAACCTCTTCAATACCTACTGTATCCAATGTCACGGTTCTGATGCCAAAGGTTCCAAAGGCTTCCCGAATTTGACCGACAACGATTGGTTGTGGGGCGGCGAACCTGAGAAAATCCACGAGACCATTGAAAAAGGCCGTACGGCGACGATGGCGGCATGGGGTCCTGCATTGGGTGAAGAGCGGGTAAAAGATGTGGCAAACTATGTCATGTCCTTATCCAAATCCAAAGACCAATACGATGAAGAACGTGCCGCACGCGGTAAAGTATTGTTCAGTGGTCCACCGGCAAACTGCTTTACCTGTCACGGCGACAAAGGTCAAGGTATCCAAGGACTGGGTCCGAACCTGACCGATAACGTATGGTTGTGGGGCGGTACTCAAAAATCGATTATCGAAACCATCACCAACGGCCGACACAGTCAAATGCCGGCTTGGGGTCGTTTCTTGGATAAAGACAAACTCCACATTATGACTGCGTATGTATGGGGTCTGTCCAACAAAGACGGCAAAGCGCCCGTGAAAAAAGCCGAACCTGCTCCCGCACCGGCACCTGCTTCTGCTGCTGCATCATCCGCTGACGCTTCATCTGCGTCCGCACCTGCACAAGCTGAAAAAGCAGCTTCAGCAGCTGATGCAAAAGCGGCCGCTCCTGCCGAAGCCAAGCCGGTGGAAAAAGCAGATGCTTCTTCTGCCAAAGTGGACGGTAAAGCCGTTTTTGAAGCTAACTGTAAAATGTGTCACGGCGGTACCATCCCTGGTGCTCCAGGCATAGGCAAGAAAGACGAGTGGGCCCCGCGCATCAAGCAAGGTAAAGATACCCTGCACAAACACGCGCTCGAAGGCTTTAACTCCATGCCTGCCAAAGGCGGTAACACAAGCCTGAGTGATGACGAAGTCAAAGCAGCGGTTGACTATATGGCCAACCAATCCGGCGCTAAATTCTAAACCGTAGAAATTAAAACGCACCTTTTCATAAGGTGCGTTTTTTTATGGTCAAGCCATCTGTCTTCATAGAGCAATTTAATTTCTGTCTTTATCTTAAATGTGTATGAAATACAGGGAACAGCTTATGGTTTGCTATGGGTCGCAAAGTAACTAATGAAACTAGTGAGACATATTAGGGATAATGTCCTGCACCCAAAATACAGGATTTTTCTGCCCCTGTCGCATGGTGCGGACTGCTTGGAATTTTATTCATCCAACAGGCCGCAAGCCAGCCGAAGGCAGCGGCTTCGACCCATTGCGGATCAAGATTGAGTGCTGCTGTACTATGTAATTTCGTGGTAGAGGAAAAAAGTTGGTGCAAATCTTCCATTAAAACGGGATTGCGGATACCGCCTCCACAAATATAAAGATTGCAAACATCAGGAGCAGCAGAGATGGTTGCATCATAAATCGTTTGGGCAGTAAACCTGAGTAGCGTTCGCAAAATGTCTTCCGGTTTTTCACCACCTTTCAGACGACCTTTCAACCAATCCAATGAAAATAATTCACGCCCGGTACTTTTGGGGTATGTGGAGGAAAAATATGGGTGGTCGAGCAGGCGGGTTAGTAGATCGGGTAAAACGGTTCCTGTTGCCGCAATCAAGCCGTCTTTGTCATAAGGACGTTGCCAAATGGCTTGCATCCATGCGTCAGACAGCATATTGCCCGGGCCGGTATCAAAGCCGAATGCCGGAGAGGAATTTGGTAGGACGCTGATGTTGGAAATACCGCCGATATTCAAAACAACGCGTGTCTCGGAGTCGCTTTGGAACAAGGCTTGATGGAATGCGGGGACAAGAGGGGCGCCTTGTCCGCCTGCCGCTAAATCCCTGCTGCGGAAATCGCCGATGGTAAAGATACCGGTCAGATGTGCCAAAAGCGGTAGATCGGCGAGTTGTATGCTGTATCCTGCTTCGGGGGCATGGCGGACAGTCTGTCCGTGGCAGCCAACGGCGGCAATATCGTGGGCTTGCAGGTTGGTTTGTTTGAGCAGTAAAGAAACCGTATCTGCGTAAAGGCAGCTTAGTTTTTGAGATAGCAGCATACTGAGATGCAGTTCGTTATTGCCGATATTTTGCAAATCCAGCAATTCATGCCTAAGGTCGTCTGAATAGGGGATGAATGCGTGGGAGACAGCTTCACGCCATTGATCGCCTTCCATGCGGATTAAAACTGCGTCCGCACCGTCCATGCTGGTGCCGGACATAATGCCGATATAGTTTCGGATATTCATAAAATTGTGATTTTGAAGTAGGCAAAAAGAAACATTGTAACGCTGTTTCAGATTTTATTTGGATTCAGGATTGGAGAAGATAAAGAAATATTTCAAGAAAGATTGTAAAAAGGTTACAATTAGGTCGAGATTCCGAATCTGCCAACTTTCGTATTTCCAAAGGAAAACTTCCATGGCTCAAACTCAACCGAGTGCGAACTTGAAGCTTATTAACGCCGCTTTTGCCGCTATGCTGGTGGGCATGGTCGGCTATTTTATTTATTGGGGTCTGGGATATACCCATTACAACAATCCTATACTTTTCATCATTGCCACGATGTTCGGCGTATTTATGGCATTTAATGTCGGTGGCAACGATATTGCCAACTCGTTCGGAACCAGTGTCGGCTCCGGCACGTTGACCATCCCGCAGGCACTCTTGATTGCCGCTGTATTTGAAGTCAGCGGAGCCGTTATAGCGGGTGGCGAGGTTACAGATACCATCCGTAAAGGTATTGTCGATTTGAACGGGTTGGATTTGCAACCCATGCAATTCGTCTTCATTATGATGTCAGCCCTTTTGGCAGCGGCATTATGGCTTTTGTTTGCTTCGCGTAAGGGGCTGCCGGTGTCGACTACCCACGCCATTATCGGCGGTATTGTCGGCAGTGCGTTGTGTATGGCGTTTATGCACAAAATTGATGCGGGTACGCTTATCCAATGGGGTAAGCTTGGAGAGATTGCCCTTTCATGGGTATTATCCCCGATGTTGGGTGGGTTGGTTTCCTACCTCGTTTTCTCCCGTATTAAGAAAAACGTATTAGACTACAACGACTGGGCAGAAGGAACGCTTAAAACCATCAAGCAGGAAAAGAAGTCATACAAAGAGCAGCACCGTCTTTTCTTTGAAGCCCTTAGTGAAACTGAAAAAGTCGAATATGCAACCAAAGTAGCGCACGATGCGCAAATTTACGACGAACCCGATTTCGAACCTTCCGAATTACAGTCTGACTATTATCGCGGGCTGTATGAATTGGATAACCGGAAAAACAATGTCGATTCCTATAAAGCCCTTCATTCCTGGGTTCCCTTTATCGGCTCGATAGGCGGTATGATGATTGCTGCAATGCTGATTTTCAAAGGATTGAACAACTTGCATTTGGGCATGAGCAATGTCAACAGTTTCCTGATTATCTTCATGGTCGGCGCGGCGATTTGGATGGCGACATTCGTATTCGCCAAAAGTCTCAAACGCAAAGACCTTGGCAAATCAACCTTTCAAATGTTTTCTTGGATGCAGGTTTTTACCGCATGCGGCTTTGCATTCAGCCACGGAGCAAATGATATTGCCAATGCCATCGGACCGTTTGCCGCCATTATGGATGCATTGCGTACCAACAGCATTACCGCGCAAAATGCCGTCCCTCCTATCGCTATGTTGACCTTTGGTATCGCATTGATTGTCGGGTTATGGTTTGTCGGTAAAGAGGTTATCAAGACCGTCGGAACCAGTCTGGCGGAAATGCATCCCGCTTCGGGTTTTGCGGCCGAACTTTCCGCTGCCGCCGTTGTGATGGGTGCATCATTCATGGGGTTGCCTGTATCGAGTACCCATATCCTGGTCGGAGCGGTTTTGGGGATCGGCTTGGTTAACCGCAATGCCAACTGGAAACTGATGAAACCCATCGGTTTGGCATGGGTAATTACCTTGCCCGCAGCCGCAGTTTTGTCTGTGATCTCTTATTTGGTGTTGCAGGTGGTTTTCTAACTGTTTCTAAAGTGAAAAGGTTGTCTGAAAAAACAAAATTTGTTTTTTCAGACAACCTTTTTCTAATTTTGACCTTTAGAAACTAGTAGCGTTGTTTACAGTATAGTGGATTAACTTTAAACCAGTACGGCGTTGCCTCGCCTTGCCGTACTATCTGTACTGTCTGCGGCTTCGTCGCCTTGTCCTGATTTAAATTTAATCCACTATAATTTCTATAACACGGTGAAGCCGTATCGAAGTTTGAACGGCGATACGCCGTTTGAGGCCTTGCAGGCTTATTTCTCTCAATCTGTGGTGTAAACAATTCGACGATTTCCTACACTCTCATGTAAGCTAAAGGTCGTCTGAAAACTGATTTTCAGACGACCTTTTATCATGATGGCGATGCTGTTGTTTTCTTATTTTTTGCGGCAAACGGTCCTTTTCCTTCGATAAGGGGTTGTTGCGTTTCAATCCGTTTTTCGCATTCCGCCATCAATTCGGCTTCCGTGCCGCTGCTGTGTGGGATGACGGGGTTGATGACGACGGTGATGGTGCCGGGGTGTTTGAGAAAGGAATTTTTCGGCCAAAATTCGCCGCTGTTGAGGGAGACGGGGACGATGTCCATTTCAAACATTTTCGCCATGCGCGCGCCGCCGAGTTTGTAGCGGCCTTTTTCGCCGGGCGGCAGGCGTGTGCCTTCGGGGAAGATAGTAATCCAGTAGCCTTCGTTTTTACGCGCCATGCCTTGTTCCATCAGCTGTTTGTTGGCTTCGCGGCTGTTGCTGCGGTCTATGCCTATGGTTTTGACGAGTTTCAGTCCCCAGCCGAAAAAGGGGATTTTGAACAATTCGCGTTTGGCGACGTAAACCTGCGGCGGGAAGATTTCTTGCAGGGCGAGGGTTTCCCAGCCGCTTTGGTGTTTGGCGCAGATGATGGAGGGGCGGTCGGGGATGTTTTCGGCACCGATGAGGCGGTATTTGAGTCCGATGATGTGTTTGAGCGACCAGTTGAGGATGCGTACCCAAATTTGCGCCATTTTGTGCGCACCGCCTTGGACGGGCAGGGCGAGGAGCATGAAGGGGAAAAGTAAAATCAGGCTGGTGCTGAGGATGAACCAGTAGGTCAGATTGCGGATGAGGAGCATGTTTTTACCTGTCGGATGGGTCGTCTGAAATCTTGTTTGTGCTTGAAACGGGGCGAAACAGGGTTTCAGACGACCTCGTGTATTTACGGGTTTGCCTGTCCGTCTGTAAGGTCTTGTGCGGACTCGTGCATGATGTATTGGGAGAAGGCGAGCAGGCTGTCGAAGATTTGGGTGTTTTCGGGTAATTCTTTTTCCTGTTGCGACAGGGTTTTCTTGCCTTTGCCGGTCATGACGAGCGCGGTTTTTCCTCCAGCCTCGTGCATGGCTTGCAGATCGCGCAGGCTGTCGCCGACCAGCCAGGTTTCGGCGGGGTCGGCTTTGAAGCGTTCGAGGATGTCGTAAATCATGCCGGGCTTGGGTTTGCGGCAGTCGCAGTTGTAGGCAGCAGTGTGTGGGCAGAACCAGATGCCGTCGATTTCGCCGCCCGCCTGACGGACGAGGCGGTGCATTTTGGCGTGCATTTCGGTCAGGTCTTGGACGGTGAAGTATTTGCGGCCGATGCCGGATTGGTTGGTGGCGACGGCGATGTTGTAGCCTGCCTGCGTCAGGAAGGCGATGGCGTCCATACTGCCTTCGATGGGTATCCATTCGTCTACGGATTTGACGAAGTCGTCGCGGTCTTGGTTGATGACGCCGTCGCGGTCGAGGATGATGAGTTTCACGGATGTTCCTGTCAGAAGTTTGGGGTCGGTTTAGATATTAAGGTCGTCTGAAAACGGGTGGTTTGTTTATTCGGACGGTCTCCAACATATCTATGGTTTGGCTGATGTGGTGTTCTAATGTCGGGTTGTAGTTTAATGCCTGCATCGGGTCGGTAAGTTTATGTTTGCCTTGTTGTTTGAGGGCGGCCGCTTGGACGACGGCCTGGGCCAGTGTTTCGGGGCGGCTGCGCGAGAAGAAAAAGCCTGCTTCATCGTTCATGACTTCGGTACATGCCATGTTGTCGGAGAGGACGACGCGCGTGCCGCACAAGACGGATTCGACGCCGACCAGTCCGAAAGGCTCATACAGGGACGCCATGATGGTGAAGTCGGCGGCGCGGTAGAGTTCGGGCATGTTTTTGCAGAAACCCAGTTCGACGACGTTTTTCATGGGACGCGGCAGCGGCGAACCGGCGACGGCGAGTTTGACGGGCAGGTCGGTGTGTTCGAAAAAGTCCGCCAGCAAATCGAGTCCTTTGCGCTTGTGGCCGGTCGAGGGGAACAGGAACACGGTTTCGTCGTCCCGAAAGCCGTATTTCGCGCGGACGGCGGCAGTTTCATCGGGAGCGGGGCAGAAGCGGGCGGTATCGGCAGGCGGGTGGATGACGCGGATTTTTTCGGGCGGTACGTCGTAGAGTTGGGTCAGTTCGCGCTGCATCAGGTGCGAATGTGCCATGATGGATTTGGCCGTCGCGTAGTTGCTGCGGTTGCGGCGGATGGTGAGGCGGTCGAGCAGGCCTGTTTTTTGCTCCATGTTATGCAGGTAGCCCAAGTGTGTGCCGCCGCAGGCGAATATATCCGCATGGTCGCAGGGGTTGCAGGCAATAAGCAGGTTGGTTTCGCGGCGGACTTTTTTGAAGGCGCGGCTGAAGAAGAACGGCCGCAGTTTTTTGGGCATGAGGTTTTGATTGACAAGGCAGGCGTTGACTAGGGCGTATTCTGCCGTGCTTGTGTCGATTTTGGCGGCGTAAGCGTTGATGTTGATATTTTGCGCGCTCAAACCGCGGATCAGGTCGAAGGCATAACTTTCCATGCCGCCTCCATGCCGGAGGCAATTAATGGTCAAGTCGATTGTTTTAATCATTTTTTGACTGTTCCAAATGGTTTTTCCATTGCTCAAACGCTGCCTGAAAGACGGGTTTGAGGCGTTTGTAGATTTCGGGGGTGTTGGGGACGTGGTAGAAGCCGCCGAGCGACGGGGTGTCGAGGGTGCGGACGTAGTCTTCTAAGAATGCGCCGTAGCCGTCTTCTTCATTGTCGTAGTAATAGGAGGTGAATTGCCGCCCTTGTTCGGTGAAGTCGTCGGGCGTGAGCGCGCCGTCCATGTGTTTGAGCAGGAAGCGGCGACCGCTGGTTCTGCCTTTGAGCATATTGGCGAAATCTTCCGCGCTTTCGGGGGCAGTTTGCCAAACGGGATTCGCCAGCCCTGCCTGCGCCGCCCATATCCAGTACATACCGATATGCGTGGCGGCGTTTTCGGACGGCAGGCCTTCGGGATATTCTTCGTCTAGGTGGAAGCGGATGTTGTCGTACATGGACGGTCGTGTGCTGTGATTCGGGGGGTGTTTATTGTAACGGAAAACGGGAGAGGTCGTCTGAAATCTGTCGGGACGTTTTTCAGACGACCTCTTTGTTAATAGGGGGAGTATGCTGCGGCCTGGTATGAAAACATGATATACTTCTTTTTATTTCAACCGCCTAGGATATGTCAGGGCGGTTTGTTTCGTTTGAACATTCTGAAAGTCCCTTATGTCCCAATCCACCCCCGCCCCGCTGGGCGAAAAGCAAATGGCGGTTTTGATGGCGATGTTGGTTGCCCTGATGCCGTTTTCGGTTGATGCCTACCTGCCCGCCATTCCGGAAATGGCGCAGTCGCTGAGCGCGGATATACACCGCATTGAGCAGAGTTTGGTTTTGTTTATGTTCGGCGTGGCGTTCGGTCAGATTGTCGGCGGCGCGGTTTCGGACATCAAGGGGCGCAGACCGGTGGCTTTGGTCGGTTTGAGCATTTATTTTGCGGCCGTTGCCGCGCTGACGATGGTGCAGTCGGTGGACGGGCTTTTGAACCTGCGTGCCGTACAGGCGTTCGGAGCGGGGATGACGGTGGTCATC
This sequence comes from Neisseria mucosa, assembly GCA_003028315.1. NCBI lineage: Bacteria > Pseudomonadati > Pseudomonadota > Betaproteobacteria > Neisseriales > Neisseriaceae > Neisseria > Neisseria mucosa. Next base: position 116,899 of record CP028150.1, read on the forward strand.
GTCGGGGCGATGGTGCGCGATTATTATTCGGGCAGGGAGGCGGCGCAAATGTTTGCCTTAATCGGCATTATCCTGATGGTCGTGCCGCTGATTGCACCTATGTTCGGCTCTCTGTTGCAGGAATTGGGCGGCTGGCGTTTTATTTTCGGTTTTTTGGCGGCGTATTCGTTTATTTTGTTCATCTTGGTGTTTGCTTTCCTGCCGCGTCCAAAGCAGACGGGCAAAATCGGGATGGACATTTTCGGACTAGTGGCGGGCAGGTTCGCCAGAGTGCTGAAGACGCGGGCGGCGATGGGCTATCTGTTTTTTCAGGCATTCAGCTTTGCGTCGATGTTTGCATTTTTGACGGAATCGTCTTTTGTTTACCAAAAGCTGTACCATGTTACGCCGCGCCAATACGCTTGGGTGTTTGCGCTGAACATCCTCACGATGGCTTCGTTTAACCGCATCACGGCATGGCGGCTGAAAACGGGGGCGCACCCGCAAAGTATTTTGAAATGGGGCATTATCGTGCAGTTTGTGGCGAACCTGACGATGGTACTGCTGGTCTGGTCGATGGGACTGCCGCCGATGTGGGCTTTGGTGCTTTGTGTAATGTTTTCGGTAGGCACGCAGGGCTTGGTCGGCGCGAACACGCAGGCTTGCTTTATGGCTTATTTCAAGCAGGAAAGCGGCAGCGCAAACGCGGTATTGGGCGTGTTCCAATCCATCATCGGCGCAAGCGTGGGGCTGTTGGCGACGCGGCTGCACAATGGTTCTGCGTTGGTGATGGCGGGCATGATGCTGGCCTCGACGGCGTGCGGGATTGTGTTGCTTTGGCTCTGCTCGCATCAGGCTTGGAAAGAAAACGATAAAAGCGAATATGTGTGAATCGTGAACGGCAAAAGGTCGTCTGAAATCTGAACTGCACCCCAAAAGTTGGACATCCCCTCCAACTCACAAGGTGCAGTTTTTTTATGAGCAAATATACATTACACTTCAAATACCAAGCCGTACTCCACTACCTGCATATACGCAGCCAACAGCGTACCGCAGACCACTACGGCATTTCCCGAACCCACCTGAGACGATGGATACGCGCCTATCAAGAAGGCGGTATCGGCGCACTCGAACATCCCCAATCCAAAACCATGCCCCAACATCGAAAAAACCCCTTCATCGCAGATAAACCCGACCAAGAAAAAACACAGGCAGAGCTTATTGAAGAGTTGTGCTATATGCGCGCAGAGGTCGCCTACCTAAAGGAGTTAAAAGCCCTCAGCCAAAAGCAGACCGAAAAGGACAAAGCCAAACCGTCCAAGCACTGAGGGTGCAACACCCGCTCAAATACCTGCTGCACATCGCAAACCTGCCCAAAAGCAGCTTTTACTACCACCACCAAGACCGACCCGACCCCGACGCAGCCGACAAAGCCCTCCTCGTCGAAACCTACCGGCGGCATAAAGGACGCTACGGACAAAGGCGCATTGCCGCCGCATTGGGTTGGAACCGCAAAAAAGCGGCGCGGTTGATGAGGCAGTTGGAACTGAAAGCCCTCATACGGGCGAAAAAAGCCTACCGCCATCCCGCTATGGGCGAGATATCGGAACACCTCCTCAAACGCCGGTTCAAAGCCCGAAAGCCCAACGAAAAATGGCTGACCGACGTTACCGAACTCAAAGGGAAGGACGGCAAACTGTACCTCTCGCCGATATTGGACCTGTTCAACCGGGAAATCGTCGCCTACGCCATGAGCCGCAATGCCAACAGCGAAATGGTGAAGGAAATGCTCGAAAAAGCCGCCCCCCGTCTGACTGCTAAAGGAACGATGCTTCATTCCGACCAAGGTGTGCTGTACCGTACGGCGGAATATAGGAAATTGATTGCAAAACATTCCATGGTTCAAAGCATGTCGCGTAAGGCGAACTGCTGGGACAATGCGCCGATGGAAAGCTTCTTTGCGGTGTTGAAGACGGAGTGTTTCTATAACGCAGGAGAATTGACGGTGGATGAATTGATGAAACAGATAGATGACTATATGGATTACTACAACCGGGAGCGTTGCAGTTTGAAATTGAAAAAGCTGAGTCCTGTCGCATACAGAACCCAGCTTGCACAGAGCGCCTGAATAGGCTTTTATGAGTGTCCAAGATTTGGGGGCCAGTTCAATCTTCAGACGACCTTTTGCCTGCGGTAGACATTTAATGGCCTAAATTCAAAAAGGACGACAGCCGTCAAAACGGTGCGTGGGAAATGAAATCCCTCTTTTAATTCAGTCCACTATCATCCTGCTTATTTTGCAGGAACTTGTTCGGTCGGAGTGGCTGCGGGTGCGGTTTGGGTTGCAGCCTGACCTTGTTCGCCCAACGCATTGGTTTCGGCATCAGCGGAAGTGGCTTCAGTTGTTGCAGCTTCGGCGGCTTTGTCTTGTTTCAATTCGTTGGCTTGTTTTTTAGCTTTATTGGCTTTTTTGTGAACGTGTTCTGCCTTAGCGGCTTTACCGGAAGCAGGTTGGGCCATAGCCACAGGAGCAGCGATCAGACCGGCAGAAACAAGAACGAGAGAGGTCAATTTAGACAATGTTTTCATGTGTAATATCCTTTCGGGAAATTTGTCTGATAAAATCATTCCGTCAAATGCCAAATGGCAATTTGCGTAAAGACAACCGCATAACCACTTGGTGCGATTGAGTTTTTATTGTAACGGTTTGTTTGTAAACCGAAGTCAGCTCGAGCGAAATTGAAATAAAGTTTCAAAAGGAGGGTTAACCCCTTTGTCCTGCTTTATTAATCGCACCTCATAGCTTGATTGTTTAAATTTATATATTTCATGGCATTACATCCGATGATTTTCGAACACCCCCGATTCCGCAATGCATCCTACATCCTGATGGGGCTTGCCCTGCTTGCGGTGCTGTATTTCCACTTTTTGCCCCTTTTGCTCGCCGTGATACTGACCTACGTCTTCATCACCAAGACCAACGGCCTGATTCTTTGGCTGCGCCGCCGTACGCTCGCGCGCAATACGTTTCTGCACAAATCGCTCAACGCGCACAATATCAACCTGATTTCGACCACGCTGACCATAGGCATCGTATTGACGGTTATCCTCTTGATGTCGCTGGGGATTTACCACCTGATTCACGGCGGGCACATCACCGTGATGCTGACCAAGCTGGCGGCGATTCTGGAAGACACGAAAAACAGCAGCAGCCTGCCGCAGTCGGTTTTGAACATGCTGCCCAACAATACCGCCGAAATCAAAGCCTATGCGGTCAAATTGATTGAAGAATACAGCGCCGCGCTGACGCGCATCAGCAAAAACAGCTTCACCTCGTTCGTGTACATCCTTATCGGCATCATCATCGGCGCAATGCTCAGTTTCCACCGCCTCAACATGCGCAAAAACCGCCGCAAAATGCCGCCCTTCAAGGCAGAGCTGGTGCGGCGGATTGTGAACTTCGAAACCAGCTTCGAACGCGTGTTTTTGGCGCAGGTCAAAATCTCGCTGATCGATACCGCACTGACGGGCGTGTACCTCTATCTGATCCTGCCGCTTTTCGGCGTGGAGTTGCCGTTTAAAATAACCGTGTTGGTGATCGCCTTCATCGTCGGGCTGATTCCCGTGGCGGGCAACCTGATTTCCAACACCATCATTATCATCTTGAGCCTCGGCGCGTCTTTATATGTGGCAGTCGCCTCGCTGGTGTTTCTGGTCGTCATCCACAAGCTCGAATACTTCCTGAACGCGAAAATCATCGGCTCGGAAATCGAATCAAGCGCATGGGAACTCTTGGTGGCGATGGTCGTGTTCGAACGGATTTTCGGCGTCGGCGGCATCATCGTCGCACCGGTTTATTATGCGTATCTGAAGAATGAGTTGAAACAGCAGAAGCTGATTTGAGTTGATGCGGTAATACAGAGAGGTCGTCTGAAAAGCTCGAAATAGGTTTTTCAGACGACCTTTTTTCAGCTACGGCAACCTGATCCCTTCCCACGGCTGGTGAGGGAAGGTTAGGATGGGGGTGGCTTGCGGATATACGGTATAAGGGGCAAGAGCCACACTCTCTCCAATTCTCTCCAGCCGGACGGGAGAGGACGGATTCTCGCGGGCGAAGCCCACGCTACGGTTACCCTTCACCCAAGAACAAACAATTCCTGCCCGTGCGCCTTCAGCCAACTTTTAGCATTGTTGGTATGCGGCGTCAGCGTGTTCACCAAATGCCAAAAGCGCGGACTGTGGTCGGGGTGGCGGAGGTGGCAGAGTTCGTGGATGCAGACATAGTCGGCGACGTATTGGGGCGCGCCGATCAGCCGCCAATTGAGGCGGATGCCGGTGTGCGGGCGGCATACGCCCCAAAAGGTTTTAGCGTTGCTCAGGTCTGTGGCAGCGGGCGTCAGTCCTGTTTCGGCTGCGTGTTTTTTAAGGCGGGGCAGCAGGTATTCGCGGGCGCGTTCGTTCAACAGGCGGCGCAGGTGGTCGATTTGTGCGGCAGTTTCTTTTCTGGGAAGCAGGATTTCAGACGACGTGATGCGGATATGGCTTTGGCTGTGGGTATCCAGCTTGGTCTTTACTCCCAGATACCAAATCCACTCGGGTAAGTTTGGGTGGGAAACAGGATGTACGGGCGTTTTGGCAAGCGTATTCCGCAAAATCGTTTCGTTTGCCGCCAGCCAGTTTGCCAACGCGTGGTCTTGAAAAAAGGGTGGGACGTTGATGCTGACCGTTTGCGTATTGACGGGGCGAAGAATCAGATTTTTCTTGGCACTGCGTTTGAGTTCGATTTCGATGCACAAACCGTCGGAAAGAGGATAGGTGAAGCGTTTCATAGTTGTAAATAGGTTTCAGACCGGATACATCGTCTGAAACAGGGACTTTCCATATCAGGCGGCAAACTTCGGATCATATACAAAATCAAACATCTGCGCTACAAGGTTCAGCCGAACAAACCGCTGATATATTTGCTGATGGTGATGGCGCTGAGTACTGCCATCAAACCGACCACTATCACGCCGGAAACAGTGAGCCACAGCGGGTGTTTGTAGTCGCCGACAATTTTGGTTTTGTAGGCGGCAATCAGAATCAGACCGAGGGAAATCGGTAAAATCAGGCCGTTTAATGCGCCTACGAACACCAGCACCTGCGCCGGTTTGCCGATAGTGGAAAATACGGCGGTAGACACGGCGATAAAGGCAATAATCCATTTGTTTTTATTGCGTTCGATAGACGGGCTGAGACCGGAGAAGAACGACACCGAAGTATAAGCCGCACCAATCACCGAAGTAATCGAAGCCGCCCAAATCACCACGCCGAAAATCAGCAGGCCGATGTATCCCGCCGCATATTCAAACGGTGTGGAAGCAGGGTTGTCGGGATTGAGCTGTACGCCTTGGCTGACCACGCCTAAAACCGCCAAAAACAATACAATCCGCATAATCGAGGCAATCAGGATCGCCCGCACCGAGCTTTGGCTCACTTCCGGCAACGCCGATTTGCCTTTGATGCCTGCGTCCAGCAGACGGTGCGCACCGGCGAAGGTGATGTAGCCGCCGACCGTGCCGCCCACCAGTGTAACAATCGCCATTGCATCGAGTTTTTCCGGCATAAAGGTATGCACGGCGGCATCTGCCAGCGGCGGATTCGCCTGCCATGCCACATAAACCGTCAGCGCAATCATTACGAAACCCATCACTTGGGCGAATTTGTCCATCACTTTGCCTGCTTCTTTAAACAGAAACACACCGATGGCAATCACGCCGCTGATCACGGCACCGGTTTCCGGCGACAGTCCGGTCAGCAGGTTCAGACCCAAGCCTGCGCCGCCGACGTTACCGATATTGAATGCCAAACCGCCCATCACAATCAGCACAGCCAAGAAATAGCCTGCGCCGGGCAAGACCTGATTGGCAATATCCTGCGCCCGTTTTTCGGAAGCGGCGACAATCCGCCAAATATTGAGCTGCGCCCCGATGTCGAGCAGAATCGAGAGCAGAATCACAAAGCCGAAACTTGCCCCCAGTGCTTGGGTGAAAGTGGCGGTTTGGGTCAGAAAGCCCGGGCCGATGGCGGAAGTTGCCATCAGGAATGCAGCGCCGATTAAGGCATTTCTGCGGTTTTTTTGATCAGACATAATCGCTTATTCTCTATAAAATTGGCTGTTACTGTGTTTGGGCGAAACCTGCGGTTTTCAGCCTGCGGTTTTCAGACCGCCTATGAACTGTTTTTCAAGCAGAAACTTTGATGCCTGCCGCCAGTAGTTCCTGCCGGATTTTTTCGGCAAACACCACGGCGTGCGGCCCGTCGCCGTGCAGACAGATGCTGTCGGCTTGCACGGCAACCAGGTTGCCGTTCACTGCTTTGACCTGCCCGTCCCGCACCATCTGCAATACTTGGGCAATGGCTTCTTCGTCGCTGTCCACCTGCGCATCGTGGCGGCTGCGGGGAACCAGCGTGCCGTCGGGCATATAGCGGCGGTCGGCGAAAACTTCGGAAATCACGCCCAAGCCTGCGGCTTTTCCGGCTTCCAAGAGCAGGCTGCCGGAAAGTGCCATCAGTTTCAATTTCGGGTCGAAATCCGCCACAATTCGGGCAACGGTATCCGCCAGCGCACGGTTTTTCGCCGCTTGGTTGTACATTGCGCCGTGCGGTTTGACATAGGCCATTTCCAAATCCTGATCACGGCACAAGGCCTGCAATGCGCCCAACTGGTAATTCAGACACGCCCGCAAATCGGCTTCGGACAGATTCATTTCGGTACGGCCGAAGTTTTCCCGATCGGGATAGCCGGGGTGTGCTCCGATGCGTACGCCGTTTTGTTGGGCATACGCCAATGCCGCCCGAATATCGGCAATGCTGCCGGCGTGTTGGGCGCAGGCGATGTTGGCCGAAGTAATCACCTGCAACAGGGCTTCGTCGCTGCCGCAGCCTTCGGCGAGATCGGCGTTTAAATCAACCTGCTTCATGGGCGATTCTCCGTATTTGGTTCAGATAGGCTTGGTTTTTGCGCCGCAGGGCGGAGGCTTCTTTCAAGCCGATTATTTTGAATTTGACTTTGCTGCCGAAACGCACCTGTGCCAGCCTGCCCAAATCGGCGGCGGCAACGGTGGCGATTTTCGGATAACCGCCGGTGGTTTGCGCATCGGCCAGCAGGATAATCGGTTTGCCGCCGGGCGGCACCTGCACGGTTCCTGCCTGAACAGCGTGGGACAGCATTTCCAAAGGTTGCGACAGGGTCAGCGGCTGTCCGTCGAAGCGGTAGCCCATGCGGTTGCTGTCGCTTTGCAGCGTCCACGTTTCCCGTTCCAGATTCAGACGCCCTTTTTCACTGAAAGAGGCATATTCCGACGAAGGAACAAGGTGGACGGTATCGGTAAACGGTATCGGGGCGATGCCGACTTTGGACAATTCCTGCGCACCTTTGCCGATGGGGAGACAATCGCCTTTTTGCAGCATTCTGCCCTGATAGCCGCCGAAACCGGCTTTCAGGTCGGTGCTTCTCGAACCCATCACTTCCGGCACATCAAATCCGCCCGCCACGCACACATAGCCGTACATGCCCTGCACGGCACGCACCAGCTTCAAGGTCTGCCCTTTGCGGGCGGTATAACGCCAATACGAATGGACCGGTTCGCCGTCCAATTCCGCCTGATACACGGCACCGGTGAGACAAAACGGCATATCCCGTTCAAACACCAGCATTATCCCGCCCAAAGCGATTTCGATTGCGGCCGTGCCTTCGTCGTTGCCCAATAAAATATTGCCCGCCGCCAAAGCAACCGTATCCATCGCACCGGCATGACCGATGCCGTAACGCCGGTGTCCGTAGCGACCAGTATCCTGAATATGCGCCGGTGCCTGCACTGCCGAAACGTGAATCATGGCTCAATCCTTTCTGCAACAAAGCGGACTTGGTCGCCCGCCGCCAGCAGGGTCGGCGGATTCAAATCGGCTCGGAACAAGGGTAATTCGGTTCTGCCGATAATCTGCCAGCCGCCGGGCGAAGCGAACGGATACACACCGGTCTGACTGCCGCCGATACCGACCGAGCCGGCGGGAACGGAGGTTCTCGGCACGGCACGGCGGGGCGTGTGCAATGCTTCGGGCAAGCCGCCCAGATAAGGGAAACCGGGCTGGAAGCCTATCATAAATACGGTATAGGTTTGCGCCGTATGGCGGCGGACGATTTCGGAAATATCCGTCTGATGGAAAGCAGCGACTTCCGCCAAATCCGGCCCGTATTCGCCGCCGTAGCAGACGGAAATTTCCACCAGTTTGCCCTGATGGTCTGTAACGGCGGTGTGTTCCCACACATATTGCAATTCATCGGCAAGCGTCGCCAAATCGGTATCGAAACGGGTGAACACGGTCAGATTGTTCATGCCGACCACCACTTCCTCAATCCTGTCGTGCTGTTCGAGCGCAGCGGCAAACTCCCACAACTTTTGCTGTTTGCCCAGTTCGGAAGGTGCATTCAGTCGGCAGACCAAAGCGGATTCGCTGATTGGTGTGATCTCTATTCTCATTTGTTGTTCATTTTAGTTATGTTTTAATGAATCTATATGCAGAGGCGGCGGTTTGTCAATATCTTCTGTGCCGCATCATCAAACCGTCGATTGGAAAAGTGCTGCCATGCCGCTGCACTTTTTCAGACGACCTTAAACCGTTTCTATTAAAATACCGTATTCCTACTTTTTTTCATGCGGTATTTATGTTTTCCGAGTCCTCTTCCGCAGCCCTCCTGCAAGGCTTAAACCCCGAACAACTCTCCGCCGTAACCTGGCCACCGCAATCCGCCCTCGTTTTGGCGGGCGCGGGCAGCGGCAAAACGCGCGTGCTGACCACGCGCATCGCATGGCTGTTGCAAACCGGTCAGGCAAGCGTACACAGCATTATGGCGGTAACGTTTACCAACAAAGCCGCCAAAGAAATGCAAACCCGTCTTGGCGCAATGATTCCCATCAACGTCCGCGCCATGTGGCTCGGCACGTTTCACGGTCTCTGCCACCGCTTCCTACGGCTGCACCACCGCGATGCCGGTCTGCCGTCTTCCTTTCAAATCCTCGACAACGGCGACCAGCTTTCCCTTATCAAACGCCTGCTCAAAAGTCTCAACATCGCCGAAGAAATCATCGCGCCGCGTTCGCTGCAAGGCTTTATCAATGCGCAAAAAGAATCCGGTTTGCGCGCTTCCGTGTTGAGCGCGCCCGACCCGCACACAAGCCGCATGATTGAATGCTACGCCGAATACGACAAAATCTGCCAACGCGAAGGCGTGGTCGATTTCGCCGAACTCATGCTCCGCAGCTACGAAATGCTGCAAAGCAACGAAATCCTGCGCCAGCACTATCAAAACCGCTTCAACCACATTCTCGTCGACGAGTTCCAAGACACCAACAAGCTGCAATACGCGTGGCTCAAACTCATGGCGGGCGGCAACGCGGCAGTGTTTGCCGTCGGCGACGACGACCAAAGCATCTACCGATTCCGCGGCGCGCACGTCGGCAACATGACCGCGCTGATGGAAGAGTTCCACATCGACGCGCCCGTCAAACTCGAACAAAACTACCGCTCCGTCGGCAACATCCTCGCCGCCGCCAACACTGTTATCGAAAACAACGACGAACGCCTCGGCAAAAACCTGCGTACCGATGCCGAAGCAGGCGACAAAATCCGCTACTACTCCGCCTTTACCGACCTCGAAGAAGCCCAATTCATCGTGGACGAAACCAAAGCCCTCGAACGCGAAGGCTGGGATTTGGACGAAATCGCCGTCCTCTACCGCAGCAACGCCCAATCCCGCGTCATCGAACAAAGCCTGTTCCGCAGCGGCATCCCCTACAAAATCTACGGCGGACTGCGCTTTTACGAACGCCAAGAAATCAAACACGCGCTCGCCTACCTGCGCCTCGCCGTCAATCCCGACGACGACAACGCCCTCTTGCGCGTCATCAACTTCCCGCCGCGCGGCATCGGCGCGCGTACTGTCGAAAACCTTCAGACGACCTCAAGCGAACAAGGCATCACCCTCTGGCAGGCAGCCTGCAACGCCGGCGCAAAAGCCGGCAAAGTCGCCGCCTTCGTCCGCCTGATTGAAGCCCTGCGCAACCAAGTCGGACAACTGCCCCTGCCCGAAATCATCGTCGGCATCCTCAAAGACAGCGGCCTGACCGAACACTACCGAACCCAAAAAGGCGACAACCAAGACCGCCTCGACAACCTCGACGAACTCGTCAACGCCGCCATCGAGTTCAAACCCGAAGACAGCAACTTCGAAATCCTGCCCGACAACATTTCAGACGACCCCGCCTTCCCCATCCTCGCCTTCCTAAGCAATGCCGCCCTCGAATCCGGCGAAAACCAAGCAGGCGCGGGCGAAAAAGCCGTCCAACTCATGACCGTCCACGCCGCCAAAGGCTTGGAATTCAACGCCGTCTTCCTCACCGGCATGGAAGAAGGCCGCTTCCCCAGCGAAATGAGCCTTGCCGAACGCGGCGGCCTCGAAGAAGAACGCCGCCTCATGTACGTCGCCATCACCCGCGCCCGCAAACGCCTCTACATCACCATGGCGCAACAGCGCATGCTGCACGGACAAACCCAATTCGGCATCGTCTCCCGCTTCGTCGAAGAAATCCCACCCGAAGTATTGCACTACCTGTCCGTCAAAAAACCTGCCTACGACAGCTACGGCAACACACGCCAAACCGCCGCGCCCAAAGACAAAATCATCGACGACTACAAACAGCCCCAAACCTACGCAGGCTTCCGCATCGGACAAAACGTCCGCCACGCCAAATTCGGCACCGGCGTCATCATCGATGCCGTGGACAAAGGCGAATCCGCCCGACTGACCATCAACTTCGGCAAACAGGGCGTAAAAGAGCTGGATACCAAGTTTGCGAAATTGGAAGAGATGTGAAAAGGGGGATGGCAAGGGAGATAGCAGAGGCCGTCTGAAACCCGTAGCGTGGGCTTTGCCCACGGAAGGACGTTGATGACGTACATGGCAGGTAAATAGGGCAATGATTACGTTGCTTAAGATGACAGATTTTATCAATTCAACAATTTTTGTTTATCAGCTTTAAGAAATCATAAATTTAATGAAAGGGAGTACGTCATGGAAAATAACAATATCAAAATAGATCAAGAAACTCTTGCATCTATATTAGAACAACACCAATTATGGATTGAAAGTGGTGGGGAAAATGGTAAAAGAGCTGACCTATATGGAAAAGATTTAATTGGTGTGAAATTAGGTAGAGCAAATTTACGTAGGGCAAATTTACGTAGGGCAAATTTACGTAGGGCAAAATTGTATGGAGCAGATTTATATGGAGCAAATTTAGATGGAGCAGATTTATATGAAGCAGATTTAGATGAAGCAAATTTATGTAGAGCAAGTTTAATTGGTGCAAATTTGATTGGTGCAAGTCTAATTGAGACAAAATTAGATGGGGCAGATTTATGTGGTGCGAATTTGCGTGGAGCAATGATAGAAGGAACAAGTTTCGATGAAGTAAACTTAGATGGAGCAAATTTAGATGGAACAGGTTTAGAGACAGTTAATTTAGATTTATATGATCAACCACACTTTGAAACTTCCTCTTTGCTAGTAGATAGTTTGCAAAGAAATCTCCGATCTTCAGAAACATTTATTCAGGATTTACAAATAAAATTAAAGCAAGCGCAATCTGATACAGTGCGAAACGATGAAGAAATCAAAAAGCTATTAACTCAGCTTGAGAGAGAGAAAATAGAAAAGGAAAAAATAAAGGAAGAGTTAAATTCAAAAATTGAAGAATTAACAGAAGGATTAAGCAATCGAATTAAAGATGCACAAAAATCTTTGGCAGGAGCTTTGAAAAATACCGATAGTCAGATCCAAAATAATGAAAATACGGCTTGTTGGTTTAAATGGCTAGGAATCATTCTGTTCGGTCTTGCCATAATTTTATTATTGGTTCTTAGTGGATTCGTTTTATGCCATCCTAAATTTTTCGTTGAGAAGAATCTGAATATCCTGTTTTATACATTCCCCATTATTACCCTAATGCTGATTGGCACAACCTGTCTGCGCCATCAGAAAAACCTGTTAGCAGAAGTCCGCCATTTTTCCAATATGAAACACCAAATCGAGCTGTATAGCGGTTTGCTTGAAGCCTCTCAGCATGCTGCCGCCAGCTTTGGTAATCCGGTAAAAGCAGATGAATATGTGCAGGAAACCTTTACCCAAATCCGCAATCGCCTACTCAATAGCCAATACCTGCCTGACAATTCATCGGCAGATAAGCAGTCGGACAATGATTTCGGATCGGATAAGGTGCTTGATTTGTTGAATAAGATTGCCGATTTGTCCGGCAAGAAATCTATGGGGAATTGACTAAGAGACAGTTGTTACCCAAAAGGTCGTCTGAAAACGTTTTGGCGAAACTTGCTGTCCGTTTTCAGACGACCTTTGCTTTAAAACAGTCATCATCCGTTCAATCTTATAGCTATTCTTTGGTTCAAGGTTTTCAAACGGATTTCGTGGGCAAAGCCCACGCTACGGGATGGCGCTGCGTCGATACTGTCTTGCCGCTCGGGTTCGATGGCTTAACCTGCCGCCGTCATTCCCGCGCAGGCGGGAATCCAGACCTTGGTATTTCGGGCATATTTCAAGGCTGCTGCAAATTCTAACTTATGGATTTTTGCGTATTTTCCTTGCGTCGGTAGGAATGGGAATAACGGCAATGGGGGAGCAAGGCGGGCGTTTGAGGTAGTGTGGGTCAAGATTCAAAAAGCTGCTGAATAGTGCTCAAGCAAATTATTCGAAAGATCGTCTGAAAGCCTAAATCTGTCTTTCAGACGACCTTAATGGGCGTATTCGGCTTTCTGTTCCCTTGTTGGTGCAATAAAGGCGAACATATGCTCTTTTGATGGATATTCTCTGCTAGGATTCGGGCAAGCCTTCAACAATGATCTTTTTATCCACTCTTCCTACGGAGATAACACAATGAAAATAAAGCTATTGTTTTCTGCTTTGGCTCTGTCTGCATTGATGATGGACGCTCAGGCGCATGTTACGATTCGCAATTATTCTAATGGTGTTGATAGTATTTCTGGAAAATCAGACCATTTCCGCCTGAATGTGCCGACCAATCGCGGTAAGGCGGTAACCGGGGTAAAAATGGTGGTCGCTGAAGGTGTGAAACTGTTGTTCATTCATCCTGTTCCGGGTTGGACTTATAAAACAGAAAAAGATGCGGAAGGCAATATCGTCAGTATTACTTACAAAGGCCGCATGGAAGCGGGCGAATTTACTTCATTCCCATTTATCGCGCTAAATCCTAAAGGCGATGTATCAGTGAAATACAAAGCGTATGTCACTTACGCGGATGGCGTTGTTGTGCCGTTTGACGGTTCGGAAGAGGCAAAAGGCTATCAACCGACGATTCATCTGAAATAATCGCTCGGAGACGTTTGCCCTGATGTCGGTGGCTCAACCGGGATATTGAACTGCTTGACAATCGGGCTATAACGTTCTTTCTACTAAAAAGGTCGTCTGAAAACCTGAATCGGTTTTCAGACGACCTTTGCTTTGGGGGACTGGGCTATGCTTTGTCCTCTTCGTTTTCCACCGCTTTGGGCGGAACGGGCGCGAACCAGCCGACCAAGAGCAGCAGCACGCCGACGATGATGAAGGAGGCGATGCGGGCGATGCCGCCGCTGTTGGAAAGCTCGATGAGGAAGAGCTTGATGACGACGATGGCCATCAGCGCCGCGCCGGTTATCCAGAAGGGGCGAAGTTTGCGGCGGTTGCCGTACACCATCAGGATGATGGCGGTAACTGCCCACACGACGGAGAGGCTGGCTTGCAGGCCGAAGGATTGGAGCATGATGTCGAGTTGCCAAGTGATGCCATCGTAGAAGTGCCACAGGCGCATCACGCCCGCGCTGATGACCATGAATGCGAGGGCGGCGACGCCGGGCGCGTTCACGCGGCGGTATTCTGCAGGCAGAGCTTCGGGCAGGGACTTCAGGGCGAACCACAGCATTCCGGCGCAGGCGAGTTCCAGCGGGTTAAGCAGCGGGATATACGGCAACGGCGTGGGTTGGAACGGAGTAGAGAAGTTCGTCCATATCATCCAACTTGCCGCGGCAAGGGCGGCTATCGGCAGGGCGGAATGCTGATAGGCAGCTTGATGTCGTCTGAAAAAGCCGCGCTGCCGCTGCGTATGGAGGACGACCCACATGATCAGCGGTACGGCAAGCCACGAGAGCTGCGACCAAACGCCGTCGAGACGATCGCCGACATACATTCCTGCCCAAAGCGACCAAAGGATGCCGATCAGGATGATGTTGAGTTTGTGCAAGCCGATAGGCGCATTGGTTCGGCGGTTGTTCAGGATGATGAAGTTCAACACGGTAGCGGCGGCAAGCGGCAGGGCTGCAGCGGCCGTCCATAGGTGTTCGAGGTGATAGCCGATGAAGTGCAGGGCAAACAAGGGCAGGAATGCCAAGGTCGTCTGAAAAAGCTCTTTCCAGTTCAAACGGTTGGCAAGCAGCAGCAAGGTAGTGAATATCGGCAATGCCCAAAGCTCGATGAACAGGGTTTCTTCGCCCGTCCATTGGGTATAGGTGGCGAAGCCGCCCAACATCAGGGCGATAACGAGGATAGCCCAGCCTGCAATCTGCGAGAACGGGAGGGTTTGGTCTTGTTTGCCTTGGTTTTCCGATGCTTCGGTTTGGACGCGCGAATATTGCAGCATGTAGGCAGCGGCAAACAGCAGCGGCGCGGCGGCAAAGAGGTGCCAGTGTGTCAGGAAGCCGTTGGATTCATTATTAATCGAGGCTTGGAAGAGCAGGATAAAGATTGCATTGCCCAAGGCGAATGTGCTGAACACGTCCGACTTGCCTTTGCCTCGGCAGAACGCCCAAGCTGCCACCAAAGCAGAGAAAATGATGATGCTGCCGCGTTCCGCGAAAAACAGTAAAGGCAGGATGGATGTGTAGAGTAGGGCGGCGCAGAGGGTTGCGTTTTGAAGCGTGTGTTCCCAGTGTGCCGAGCCTTTACGGCGGTAGAGGTGCCACTGCAGGTAAATTGCTGCGCCGCCGAACAGGGTCAGCAGGGTGGTAAACCATTGACCTTGCAGGATGGTCGATCCTCCCTCCTGATAACCGCTCAGTTGGGTCAGCGCCGCCAGCAGATACACGACGAGCGCACCCAAACGCATATGCGGACGCTGTTGGCGCAGCCCGAAGAAATACACGAGCGCGGATTCTACCGTCCACAGGATGACGGTGTTGCCGCGTTCAAAGTGAAGCGGAACGGCGAGCGTGAGGAAAAGCAGCGACAGGGCAAAAAACGCCTGACGCAGGATATACAAACCCTGTTGCCGTTTCAGCATCAGCGCGGCAAGTCCGTAAACGGCGGCGAAGCCCAGCGCGGAGAATGCGTCCGCAGACGGCCAGTGTTCCACCATGCGGTATTGCAGTCCGAACGCCGCCGCCATCGTGCCGAACAATAAAGTATGGTCGAGGACGTGGACGCGCAGGCCGTGGGAGCAGATGCTGTTCCAAATTTCTTCCAGCGTCGCATTGTCGGCAACGGGCGCGAGCGTGTCTTCGCGGCTTTCCGTCAGCTTGCGGCGGGCGAACAGATAGGCGATGAAGGTGTAGAGCAGCCAGTGGTAAATCAGGAAAGGCTCGGTGGTGGTGAAATGCTGCGGCGTATAGCTTTGCATGCCCCACAACGCGGCGATGGAGAAAGTTCCGGCGAAGCCCGTCAGGTTCAGCGGCCGCCATGCCTTAAACCAAGCAATCGCCGCTACGCCGGCATTGAGCAGGGAAAGGTAGGAAAACAGCACCAAATAATTGCCGCTGCCGTCCGATACCAGGATGGGCGCCGCCAGACCGCCGACCAAGGCAACCTGCGCCATAATCTGCGCGTTTTGCCTGATCGCCAGCAACGCCATCAATACGACCATCGCCACCATCAGCACGAACACAATCGGTGCGGGCAAGAGCGGATGCAGTTTCAACGCCGCCAAAGAGGTCAGATACATCACCGCCACGCCGAAGCCTTGCAACACCAAGCCGTATTCGCGCTTGCGGCTTTGCAGCTTCCAGCCGCCGATGACCGCCGCCAGACCCGCGCCTGCCACGGTCAGGTAACGCATTTCCACCGGCACATAAATCCGTTCGGAGGCATAGCGCAAGAGGAACGCCAAGCCGAGGAACAGCACCACGATACCGGTTTTCAGCAGCGGATTACCGCGCAGGAACCAAGCAACAATGGGGTTTTCGGAGAATTTGAAATCGAAACCTTCCTCTTTATGGATAACGGTTTCACGAGAATCTGCGTCTGCGTTTTCAGATATATTTTCAGACGACATCGGCGCTTCGTTTTCAGACGACGTTTGCAGGACAGGCGCGTCTTGTTTGCGTTCGTCTTCTTGAATAGCGGAAACTTGGGCAGGTGTTTCGACGCTGTCTGCGTACAGAGCAGGTTCGGGCTGCACGGAAGGTTCGGCGGAAACAGGGGGAACAGGTGTAGAAAAAGAGGGGGTGGCAACCGGTTCGATGTGCGGCTCGACAGGCGCATTGTCCGCAGTCGCCGCAGGCTCAACCTTCTCATGAAGCGGCGCAGGGGTCGTCTGAATATCGTCGGCATGTTCGGACAAAACAGCACGCAGTTTCCGCGCCTGCCCGACTCCTGCTTCATCATGAACGGTTTCATGTTCCAAAGCCGTCAAACGCAGCTTCAGCAACTCGATTTCTTTTTCCAGATTTTGCAGTTTCGCATCATGTTCTTCCTGACGCGGTTTGCCGAGTTCACGCGCAAACAACCATAAAATAGAGCCGAAAATGACGCCGACGGTCATTTCGTCAAGAAAATAGCCAATGAGGATGGGGATGAGTAGGCAGAAATACTGCATAAAACACCTGTCCGATAACGGTAAAAATATGCCAATTGTAGCATTCTTGTCATGAGAAGGATGTATAGAAGGCGTAACGGTAGGAAAAGCTGTTGTGCGGTAATGAAGATGTGTCAGTGAAGCAAAAAGGTCGTCTGAAAACCGGAAATCCGTTTTCAGACGACCTGTCTTTATTTTTTCCAATAAGCCGGTGTCAACAAAATCAACACCGTAAAAATTTCCAAGCGGCCCAGCAGCATCACGGCTGAACACAGCCATTTTTGCACATCGCTCAATACCGCATAGCTGCCTGCCGGCCCGACTTCGCCCAAGCCCGGGCCCGCATTGGTAATACACGCGATGACGGCGGTGAAGGCGGAGATAAATTCCATCCCGCTTGCCATCAGCAAAAAGCTGAACACAATCGTCGTCATGAAATAAATCGAAATAAACGCCATCACCGTCAGCGCCATGCGGTCGGGAATCATGCGCCCGTTGACCTTGACCGTGCGCACCGCTTTCGGGTGCAGCAGAATCATCATCTCGCGCAGGCTGAATTTGAACAAGACCAACGCCCGCACGTTTTTAATGCCGCCGCCCATAGAGCCGGAGCTTGCCAACAGGTTGGACAGGAAAAACATCCACAGCGACACGATCAGCGGCCATTGCGCGAAATCCGTGTTGGAAAAACCGCTTGCCAGTCCGATGGAGACAAAGTTGAAGCTGACAAAACGCAGCGAATCCCCAAAGGTTGCATAAAAATCCTTCTGCCACAGATACACCGCCGACATCAAAATACTGCCCGCCAGCAGCACCAGCAGTACGCGGCATTCCTCGTCCTGCCAATAAGATTTGAGCGAACGCCGTGTCAGCGCCGTGAAATGCGTGGCAAAATTCACACCGCCCCAAAGCGTAAAAAACATGATCGCCCATTCGACGGTCAGCGAATCAAAATAAGCGATGCTGGCATCGTGTGTCGAAAAACCGCCCAGCGACACCGCCGACATCGCATGGCAAAGCGCGTCAAACCAGCTCATTCCCGCAAAATGCAGCGTCAGAAAAGCCGCCGCCGTCGTCATCGTATAGAAGAACCAAAGTTTTTTTGCCACCTGCGAAATGCGCGGCGCCATCTTGCTTTCTTTGTCCATCCCCGGAATTTCAGCCTTGAAGAGCTGCGTTCCGCCCACGCCCAGCATCGGCAGAATCGCGACCGCCAGCACGATGATACCCATGCCGCCCAGCCAGTTGAGCATATGCCGCCAAAAATTCACCGACGGGGCCAGCGTGTCCAAGCTCGTCATGACCGTCGCGCCCGTCGTCGTCAGTCCGGACATTGCCTCAAAAAACGCATCGGTAAAACTGATGCCCGGAATGTGAATATAGATCGGCATCGCCGCCACCAGCGCAAATGCCAGCCACAACATCAAAACCAACGTAAACCCGTCGCGCGGGCGCAGCTCGCGGCGGAAATGGAAGGTCAGCAGCCAAACCGCGCAAGAGGTCAGCGTTGTCGCCAAAGCCGTGTAGGCAAACGCCGGAAACGCGTTGTCCAGAAAAAAATACGACATCAGCGTCGGTACTGCGAGCACCATGGAAAACAGCAGCCCCAGTCTGGACAAAACGTGGACAATAGGGAGGAACTTATACATATCAATTAATCTTAACAAACCGGCCGAATCATCCGGCGGCATGGGATGGCGATGAGGAAGCCGACATTTTCAGACGACCTTATCGTCATCGGTAATCGCAAACAGACGTTATTTTAACAAATTATTGCCTTGTCTAGACGCAAAAGGGTAGAAGTGGAGGTCGTCTGAAAACCACATCCGCATCCCGTCCCGCGTTTGCCAGAAAACCCGCTTAAAGGTAAAATTCCGTATTCCAACATGGGTACTGCATCATGACTAAATTTATTTTCGTAACCGGCGGCGTCGTATCTTCACTCGGAAAAGGTATCGCCGCCGCTTCTATTGCCACCATCCTCGAATCGCGCGGTCTGAACGTGACCATGCTCAAGCTCGACCCTTATATTAACGTCGACCCCGGCACGATGAGTCCGTTCCAGCACGGCGAAGTGTTCGTGACCGACGACGGCGCGGAAACCGACCTCGACTTGGGACACTACGAACGTTTCATCAACGCCACCATGACCCGCCGCAACAGCTTCAGCACGGGGCAGGTGTACGAAAACGTCATCGCCAAAGAACGCCGCGGCGACTACCTTGGCGGTACGGTTCAAGTCATCCCGCACATTACCGACGAAATCAAACGCCGCATCCACGAAGGCGCGACGGGTTACGATGTCGCCATCGTCGAAATCGGCGGTACGGTCGGCGACATTGAATCGCTGCCGTTTTTGGAAGCCATCCGTCAGATGCGCAGCCAGTTGGGACGCAACAACACTTTGTTCGCCCACCTGAGCTACGTTCCCTACATTGCCGCCGCCGGCGAAATCAAAACCAAGCCGACCCAGCATACCGTTAAAGAAATGTTGAGTATCGGTTTGCAGCCCGACATCCTGATTTGCCGCATGGACAGGAAAATGCCCGCGGACGAACGCCGCAAAATCGCCTTGTTCTGCAACGTGGAAGAGCGCGCGATTGTCGGCAGCTACGACGTGGACAGCATCTACGAATGCCCCGAAATGCTGCACGACCAAGGCATCGACAACATCATTACCGAGCAATTGCAGCTCAACGTACAACAGGCGGATTTGACCGCGTGGAAAAAAATCGTCCATGCCATCAAAAATCCGAAACACACCGTCAAAATCGCCATGGTCGGCAAATACGTCGATTTGACCGAATCCTACAAATCGCTGATCGAAGCCTTGAAACACGCGGGTATCCACACCGAAACCGACGTGCAAATCACCTTCGTTGACAGCGAAAACATCGAGAAAAACAACGGCGACGTTTCCATGCTCAAAGACATGGACGCCATCCTCGTTCCCGGCGGTTTCGGTTCGCGCGGCGTGGAAGGCAAAATCGCCGCCGTGCGCTACGCCCGCGAAAACAACGTGCCATACTTGGGCATCTGCCTCGGTATGCAGATTGCGCTGATCGAATACGCCCGCGATGTGGCAGGCTTGAAAGGCGCGAATTCCACCGAGTTCGACCTCAAATGCGCCGCGCCTGTCGTCGCCCTGATTGACGAATGGCAAACCGCCGACGGCAGCGTCGAAACCCGTGACGAATCCGCCGATTTGGGCGGCACCATGCGGTTGGGCGCGCAAGAGGTTGAGTTGAAAGCAGGCAGCCTTGCCGCCAAAATCTACGGCAGCGAACACATCCGTGAACGCCACCGTCACCGCTACGAAGTCAACAACAACTACGTTCCCACGCTGGAACAGGCTGGCTTGGTCATCGGTGGCGTATCTGCCGGACGTGAACGCTTGGTCGAAACCATCGAGCTGCCGAACCATCCTTGGTTCTTCGCCTGCCAGTTCCACCCAGAGTTCACGTCCAACCCGCGCAGAGGCCATCCTTTGTTCACCGCGTTTGTCAAAGCCGCGTTGAACAATAAAAAAGGCTGATGCCCAGAAAAAGGTCGTCTGAAAAGAGAAAAAGCACCTCGGTTGAGGTGCTTTTTTGTGTTTTCAGACGACTATACCGGATATTCATTCAGATAAAAATGACTTATCATTATTTTTGGGGAGAGTGGAGACCGGTTTTAGGAGTCGGGATGAAGTGTATGGGGGAAAAGCTACTTTCAAATCTCAAATTCCTACCTATCCATAAATGGTGGGTTTGCGTTTCTATTTGAATCAACTATAAAAAAATGGATGAATGTTGTAAAAAGTCTAAACTCTAATGAATAATAATTCTTATCAAGATGAAAAAGATTGTTTAAATATCGAAAGTTCATTATGATTGCGCAAATTGTTCCACGGGTCTTGCTGTTTTTGGTTTTGAGTCTCTTATTTTTGTTAAACGATAGACCTAAATTTGATTCTTTGATTAAAGAGGAGTTTGTATGAAAAAAGCCATTATTGCCCTGACTATCGCGGCTTTGCCTTTTGCAGCATCCGCCGAAGTTGTCCTGTACGGACAAGTTAAAAGCACCATCACTTCCGGACAGGTGAAAATCAAAGGTAACGAAGGTACGGAAAAAAGCGCGACTGCAACCCGCATCAACGATAATACCTCGCGCATCGGCTTCAAAGGCAGCGAAAAACTCTCAGACGACCTCAAAGCCATCTGGCAGGTGGAACAGCGCACTTCCATTTTGGGCGAATCCAATAGCCAAAGTTTCGGCAACCGTGATTCCTTCATAGGCTTGGAAGGCTCATTCGGTAAGGTTCGCGTCGGCAATATGAACAATATGCTCAACGAGATGGATACCATCGACCCTTGGTTGTATAAAACCAACGCGATGGGTTTGGGCATCAACACACGCACCGGTGTGCGCACCACATCCGTACGCTACGACAGTCCTTCGTTCGGCGGGTTCAAATTCAATGCGTCCTACGCGCCACGCGACAACCGCAATCCGGACGACAAATATAAACATGAAAAACCCAGCAAAGAACAATATACCGCCGGTTTGACTTATGAAAACAGCGGTTTCACCACCAACCTTGCCTACGGCCATTACAAAGGCGCGTACACCGACAAGAACGGTAAAATCAAAGCCGCACAAATCGCTAAAATCGAAAGCTACTATGACAAAAACAACCTGTTCGTCGGCGTAGGCGCGCAATATACCAAAGGCCATGAAAGCGCAAATAAATATTTGGGTTACTTTACCGATGATTTCAATACGTACAAAGGCACTGACATTACTGCCGATGCCGGTAAAAATGAAGCCGTCAAAGTTGCAGATGCAGCCGTTACCGTGGGTTATACCTTCGGCAACCTGACCCCGCGCCTCACTTACGCCCACGGCTGGGCGGCAAAAGGCGTGAACAGCGGCGAGAAACTAGTCGATAAATTCGACCAAGTAGTAGTTGGTGCCAACTACAAATTCAGCAAACGTACTTCTATGCTTGCTCATGCCGGTTATATGAAACTGGGCAGCAAAACCCGCCTGACGCCGACTCAAACAGGGTCTGTTGAGCAAAAAGCCGTTTCTTTGGGTATGGTTCATAAATTCTGATGAAACCGTAAGGATAATCAGAAAATATAAAAGGTCGTCTGAAACCTGATTTTGGGTTTCAGACGACCTTTTATCATATAAAAATTTAAATATTTCCAAATTTAATAGAAGGTTCGAATACGGCGGATCTGTTTGTCCTTTTTACATAGGAAAACGCCTTAACAGTTAAAAAAATAAATTATTTTAGAATATTAAATTCTGATGTTCTCGTTTTGAGGTAGTTTTAGATAGTGTGTCAGAGGGGAAAATCTGCCGCATCAAACCTTATTTTTGAGAGGCGAGAAAGCCGCTTAACTCGAACTCGAAAGGCATTCCGTTTTGCGCGCCGGAGCGGGTAATAGACAGGGCGGCAGCGGCGCAGGCCTTGCGTACGGCGATGTCTATGCCTTCGTGCCAGAATACTGCCAATGCGCCGTTGAAGGCATCGCTGGCACCCGTGGTGTCGGAGGTTTGTACCTTAAAACCTGAAACATGGCGCAGACGGCCTTTGGGGTCTTTATATACAGCGCCTTTACTGCCTGAAGTCATCAGGACGGGGCAGGGGGATTTTAAAATCAACTCTTCGGGAGACAAGCCTTGCGGTGCTCCCAAGCTGGCGGCAAGCTCATAGCGGTTGGGTGTTAAGATGGTAATTTGCTCCAACAATTCTTTCGGGATGGCGCGGGCGGGTGCGGGATTAAGGATAAAGGGTTTGTTGTATTTTGCTGCCAGTTTTGATGTGGCTATCACGCACTCCATCGGAATTTCAAGCTGGCTGAGGATGATGTCGGCTTCGGCAAACCGTTCTTCTGCGGCTTCGATGTCGGCAACGGTCAGATACATATTTGCGCCGGCAATAACGATGATGGAATTTTCTTCGTCGGCAACGGTAATGTTTGCCATGCCGCTGTTTTGTCCCATGATGGTTTGGACATAATCGGTACATATGCCTTCGTGGCGGAGGTTGGTTACCATTTCCAGTCCGAAATCGTCGTCGCCGACTGCACCGATGATGGTTACGCATGCCCCTAGGCGTGCGGCGGCAACTGCTTGGTTGGCACCTTTGCCTCCCATGTAGCGATGGAATGAGCTTCCCAGCAAAGTCTCGCCCGCGCGCGCGAATTGGGTGGCGCGGGTTACTAAATCCATGTTGATACTACCGACGACGACGACTTTGATATGGAGCATTCTGATATATCCCTTTTGAAACACGATACAACCGTATCAGGCGGTCTTTATTGATATTGAAATATGCAGGAAACCGCATTCTCTATGCCGATAGGCATTTTGCGTCATTGTACCCGCTGGAATTGCAAATGCAATATTAATTCCCGGTTTTCATATTTTAATATCAGATTTTGTTGTAATTAAATCGTAAAATTTCGGAAATTTCATACCGTTTGAATGCTAAATTTGTACATTGGTCGGTTTTTATTTTGTTTTTTATAAAATTTAAATAGAATAGAAAATTTTATCTTTTTTACATACCATTTTTCTTTCAAGGTCGTCTGAAAACCCGCCGTGCCCGTTTTAGCGAAACTCACTTTGTTTGTTTTGGCAAGCCCCGCTTCACTCCTTTTCAGACGACCTTTTTCCAACCCTGCTACAATACGCCTTTTATTGTTCACGCCGATTTTGCCATGACCGAGCCGACCTACATCCCGCTGCGCCTGCATACCGAGTTTTCGATTACCGACGGTATGGTGCGGATTAAAAAACTGATTGCCAAAGCGCAGGAATACGGTTTGCCTGCTTTGGGCATCAGCGATTTGATGAACGAATTCGGTTTGGTGAAATTCTATAAAGCCTGCCGCAGCGCGGGGATTAAGCCCGTCGGGGCGGCGGATATTTGGATAGGCAATCCGAATGCGCCCGACAAGCCGTTCCGCGCCATGCTGATTATCCGCAACGATGCGGGCTATCTGCGCTTGAGCGAACTTTTGACGGCGGCTTATGTCGGCAAAGACCGCAATGTCCATCATGCGGAACTCAATCCCGAATGGCTGGAAAACGGCGACAACAGCGGCTTGATTTGTTTGAGCGGCGCGCATTACGGCGAAGTGGGCGTGAATCTGTTGAACGGCAATGAAGACGCGGCGCGTGCGGCGGCGTTGAAGTATGCGGCGTGGTTTCCCGATGCGTTTTATCTGGAGCTGCAACGCCTGCCCGAACGCCCCGAATGGGAGGCTTGCGTTTCGGGCAGCGTGAAGCTGGCGGAGGAATTGGGTTTGCCGGTGGTGGCGACACACCCGACGCAGTTTATGAGCCGCGACGATTTCAACGCGCACGAGGCGCGGGTGTGCATCGCGGGCGGCTGGGTATTGACGGACAAGAAACGTCCGCGCGATTTTACGCCGAGCCAGTTTTTCATTCCGCCGGAAACGATGCTGGAACGTTTCGCCGATTTGCCCGAAGCCTTGGAAAACACGGTGGAAATTGCCAAACGCTGCAATATCCATATCACGCTGGGCAAAAACTTCCTGCCCCTGTTCCCGACGCCCGACGGTCTGTCGCTGGACGATTATTTGGTGAAGCTGTCCAACGAGGGCTTGCAGGAACGCATGGTTCAGCTTTATCCCGACGAGGCGGAACGGGCGGCGAAAATGCCGGAATATCAGGAGCGGCTGGATTTTGAGTTGAATATCATCATCCAGATGAAATTCCCCGGCTATTTCCTTATTGTACAAGACTTTATCAACTGGGCGAAAACGCACGGCTGTCCGGTCGGGCCGGGACGCGGTTCGGGCGCGGGTTCGCTGGTGGCGTATTCGCTGAAAATTACCGACCTCGACCCGCTGAAATACGCGCTGCTGTTCGAACGTTTCTTAAACCCCGAACGCGTTTCCATGCCCGACTTCGACGTGGACTTTTGCCAAAGCAACCGCGGTCGCGTGATTGAGTATGTGCGCGACAAATACGGCGCAGAGGCGGTGAGCCAAATTGTGACCTTCGGCACGATGTCGTCCAAAGCGGTGATACGCGACGTGGGGCGCGTACTGGAATTGCCGTTTACCCTGTGCGACAAACTGTCGAAGCTGATTCCGCTGGAAGCCAACAAACCTTTGGGTTTGGACGACGCGATGAAGGCGGAGCCGCAGATTCAGGAATTGATTGAAGCGGAAGAAGCGGACGAACTGATTACGCTGGCGAAAAAGCTGGAAGACCTGACGCGCGGTCTGGGTATGCACGCGGGCGGCGTGTTGATTGCGCCGGGCAAGATTTCCGATTACAGCCCCGTGTATCAGGCGGACGAATCCGCCTCGCCCGTATCGATGTACGACAAGGGCGACGTGGAAGACGTCGGTTTGGTGAAGTTCGACTTTTTGGGCCTGCGCAACCTGACCATTATCGAAATGGCGCAGAACAACATCAAAAACACCACCGGCGATATTGTCGATGTCGGCAAAATCCCGCTTGACGACCAGGCCGCCTACAAAATCTTCCGCGATGCGAACACCACCGCCGTATTCCAGTTCGAATCGACCGGCATGAAAAAAATGCTGAAAACGGCGCACACCACCAAGTTTGAAGAACTCATCGCCTTCGTATCGCTCTACCGCCCCGGCCCGATGGACAACATTCCCGACTTCGTCGCGCGCATGAAGGGTCAGGAATTTCAATACATCCACCCTCTGCTGGAAGGCATCCTCGCACCGACCTACGGGATTATGGTGTATCAGGAACAAGTGATGCAGGCGGCGCAGATTATCGGCGGCTACTCGCTCGGCGGCGCGGACTTGCTGCGCCGCGCCATGGGTAAGAAAAAGCCCGAAGAAATGGTGAAACACCGCGAAATCTTCGCCGAAGGTGCAGCAAAACAAGGCATTTCGCGAGAAAAATCCGACGAAATCTTCAACTACATGGAAAAATTCGCCGGCTACGGTTTCAACAAATCCCACGCCGCCGCCTACGCCCTGATTTCCTACCAGACCGCATGGCTCAAAGCCCATTACCCCGCCGAATTTATGGCGGCAACCATGTCGTCTGAATTGGACAATACCGACCAGCTCAAGCATTTCTACGACGACTGCCGCGCCAACGGCATCGAGTTCCTGCCGCCCGACATCAACGAATCCGACTACCGTTTCACGCCGTATCCGAACATGAAAATCCGCTACGCACTCGGCGCGATTAAAGGCACGGGCGAAGCCGCCGTCGAATCCATCATCGCCGCGCGGCAAAGCGGCGGCAAGTTTACCGGCCTGTTGGACTTCTGCGAGCGCGTCGGCAAAGAACACATGAACCGCCGCACCCTCGAAGCCCTGATACGCGGCGGCGCGTTCGACAGCATCGAACCCAACCGCGCCATGCTCTTGGCGAACATCGACCTCGCCATGAACAACGCCGACCAAAAAGCCGCCAACGCCAATCAGGGCGGGCTCTTCGACATGATGGAAGATGCCATCGAACCGGTGCAGCTCATCGACGCGCCCATGTGGAGCGAATCGGAAAAACTCGCCGAAGAAAAAACCGTCATCGGCTTTTACCTGTCCGGCCACCCGTTCGGCCCGTATGCCCAAGAAGTCCGCCAAATCGCCCCGACCAAATTAGGCCGTCTGAAACCGCAAGACAGCGTGCGCCTCGCCGGATTCGTTACCGCCGTGCGCACCATGATGGGCAAACGCGGCAAAATCGCCTTCGTCAGCCTCGAAGATTTGAGCGGGCAGATTGAAATCATGGTCAGTGGCCAGACACTGGAAAACTGCGCCGACTACCTCAAATCCGACCAAGTGCTGATTATCGAATCCAAAGTCAGCCGCGACGACTACGGCGGCGGCGACGGGCTGCGCATCATGGCAAACCAAGTCATGACCCTGCAAATGGCGCGCGAACGTTACGCCCGCAGCCTCAGCCTCGCCCTCGCCCCCGGCCACGACATCGCACGCCTCGCCGCCATCCTCACCGCCCACCGCCTGCCCGACACATCGCACATCCCGCTGCAACTGTCGTACAGCAACGACAAAGCGTCGGGCAAGTTTCAAGTGCCGCCAAAATGGATGGTTACGCCCAGCTCTGCGTTATTCGACGAACTGGAAAAACTGCTCGGCAGCAGGGCAGTGCGCGTGAATTGGTAAGGAACAGGGGTCGTCTGAAACAGCGACGGAAAGCTGCTGTTTAAACTGCATCGCCATTAAAATACAAAGCCGTACCTTTATTTTCAGACGACGTTTGATAAACCATTCAAAGACGTCGTCTGAAAACGCAAAACAACACTATAGTGGATTAACTTTAAATTAGGACAAGGCGACGAAGCCGCAGACAGTACAGATAGTACGGCAAGGCGAGGCAACGCCGTACTGGTTTAAAGTTAATCCACTATAATATTGACCCTGACTCAGAATGAATCGAAAACATAAAAGGTCGTCTGAAAGCAGATTTACTGCAACATGAAACCACACCCATTGAGGAGATAAACCATGAGCGAATTAAACGACCAAACCTACGACACTATTTGCCAGCTTTGCGAACAAGGCGACACTTTGGCGGACGACGGGCAATACGCCGAAGCACTCGACCTTTATTGGCAGGCATGGGATTTGTTGCCCGAACCGAAAACCGACTGGGAAGCGGCAACATGGATTCTGGCAGCCATCGGCGATGCGGATTTTTTGAGTGGCGATTTTGCCGCCGCGCACGAGCATTTAAGCCACGCCATGTATTGCCCGGACGCAATCGGCAACCCGTTTTTGCATTTGCGTTTAGGACAGGCGCAGTTTGAATTAGGCAATATGGAACGCGCCGCTGACGAGCTGATGCGCGCCTACATGGGTTTGGACGATGAAGCGTGGCTGGACGAAGACCCGAAATATCTGGATTTCTTAGCCACCGTAGCAGAAGGAATTGAAAACCACAGCCGAAAAACAACTAGTGCAATATAGACTACCCCCTGTTTTTCAGACGACCCGAACTTCAAATTAGTCATAAAAGGAAACTGCTTATGGGATATCCACCACAAGCCATTCAATCTATTCTGCGTCTGTCCGCACAAAAACGTTTTGAACACGCCGTTAAAGACATTGCCGATGCAGAATGTCTTTATGTGATGGCAGACGAAGAAGGAGACTGGTCATTTTGGGGCGATGATGACGGCCATACCTCGCTGGCTATTTGGTCAGATTTGGAATTTGCCCGCTTATCCTTGGCACAGGCAGGAGACGCAAGTCTTTGCATCTTCGAATTGGAGCTTGAAGAATTTTTAGAAGACGGCATTCCCTATCTGATGGACATTGGCAGCTACATTGCCATTTTCCCCACGCCTGACGACCCCGAAACCGTCGATATGCCTGCTATTGAATTTGCCGCCCGTATCAACAAAATTTTGGAAGAAAGCTATGGTGAAGCTTTGGATCTGCCTTATTTGAACGGTTAAAAAGCGTTTCTTACAAATGCCTGTATCACACTGACAGGTCGTCTGAAAACCAGTCCCGCCTAAAACTCAAAAGGAATCCATCATGTACACTTGCACTTCCTGCGGCGAAAAACATGAAGACATGCCGGCGCTCTGCTTTGCCACTCCCGCTCCCTATGACCAACTCAGTGAAGAAGAACGCATTGCTTATCAAGCGGAATGCGATTCTGATTTCTGTATCATCCGTTATCCCGACCAAACCGACCGCTTTATCCGCGCGGTGCTGCTTATTCCGATTATCGGGCATGAGGAAACGCTGGAATACGGGGTGTGGGTATCCGTCAGCGAAAAGAGTTTTAACGACTATCAAAGCCACTTTCACGACAATCCGGAAAACGTCGTTTATTTCGGCATGATCTGCAACTGGCTGCCCCCTTACGAATCCGACACCTTCGGTCTGCACTGCAATGTCGTTACCCAGTCCGACAACCGACGTCCCCTGCTGCAACTCCATCAAGGTAGCGAACATCCGCTGGTACGCGACTTTTATCACGGCATAGAATATGCCGAAGCGCAGGCAAGGATAGAGGCGGCATTCGGGGCAGACTATTAAGGACCAAATGACAAACCGCCCTCTATTGAACGAAACCATGCACAACGGCTCCCGCCTGTTCCTGCAACTGCCGCAAACCTACCCGCCGTCGAGCCTGCTGCGGCAAATTGTCCGCTTAGGCGGAACCATTACCGCCTTCGTTTCTGATGAAATAACAGGCGAAACGTGGATAGATTTCGGTTACAAGGGCTGGAAGTTCAGTATTCACAACCCATATGGTGAATATTGGTTTTTTGCCGAAAACAGCGAATGCCCCGAAGCTATATTGCAATCTATGATTCAGGTCGTCTGAAATCCAAAGTCCGGTTTTCAGACGACCTCAAATAAGGATCAACATGAAATACAAAGACCTACGCGACTTCATCGCTATGCTCGAACAGCAGGGCAAACTCAAACGCGTCGCGCATCCCGTTTCCCCGCATTTGGAAATGACCGAAATCGCCGACCGCGTGCTGCGCGCCGAAGGGCCGGCGTTGCTGTTTGAGCACCCGATTAAGCCCGACGGCACGCGCTACGATTATCCCGTGTTGGCGAACCTGTTCGGTACGCCCGAGCGCGTGGCAATGGGCATGGGCGCGGACAGCGTGTCCAAACTGCGCGAAATCGGGCAGACGCTGGCGTATTTGAAAGAACCCGAACCGCCCAAAGGCATTAAAGACGCATTTTCCAAACTGCCGCTGCTGAAAGACATTTGGAGCATGGCGCCGAACGTGGTGAAAAACGCGCCGTGTCAAGAAATCGTGTGGGAAGGCGAAGACGTTGATTTATATAAACTTCCGATTCAGTATTGCTGGCCGGAAGACGTTGCGCCGCTGGTAACGTGGGGCTTGACCGTAACGCGCGGACCGCACAAAAAACGCCAAAATTTAGGCATTTACCGCCAACAACTCATCGGCAAAAACAAGCTGATTATGCGCTGGCTGTCGCATCGCGGCGGCGCGTTGGATTATCAGGAATTCCGCAAACTCAATCCTGATACGCCGTATCCCGTCGCCGTCGTGCTCGGTTGCGACCCCGCCACTATTTTAGGCGCGGTAACACCCGTTCCCGATACTTTGAGTGAATACCAGTTTGCAGGACTGCTGCGTGGCTCGCGGACGGAGCTGGTGAAATGTATCGGCAACGATTTGCAAGTGCCCGCCCGCGCAGAAATCGTGTTGGAAGGCGTCATCCATCCGAACGAAACCGCGTTGGAAGGCCCATACGGCGATCACACGGGCTATTACAACGAGCAGGACCATTTTCCCGTGTTCACGGTCGAACGCATCACCATGCGCGAAAACCCGATTTACCATTCGACCTACACAGGCAAACCGCCCGATGAACCCGCCGTTTTGGGCGTGGCGTTGAATGAAGTGTTCGTACCGCTCTTGCAAAAGCAGTTTCCCGAAATCACCGATTTCTACCTGCCGCCCGAAGGCTGCTCCTACCGCATGGCGGTGGTCAGCATGAAAAAACAGTATGCCGGACACGCCAAGCGCGTGATGATGGGTTGCTGGTCGTTCCTGCGCCAGTTTATGTACACTAAATTCATCATCGTGGTCGATGACGATGTGAACGTACGCGACTGGAAAGAAGTCATATGGGCAGTCACCACGCGCATGGACCCCGTGCGCGACACCGTTTTAGTGGAAAACACGCCCATCGACTACCTCGACTTCGCCAGCCCCGTCAGCGGGCTCGGCGGCAAAATGGGCTTGGACGCGACCAACAAATGGCCGGGCGAAACCGACCGCGAATGGGGGCGGGTGATCAAAAAAGACTCTGCGGTTACAGCTAAGATTGATGAGATTTGGGGGGAGTTGGGGTTGTAAACCCTAACATCAAAAAGGTCGTCTGAAAACGTTTTTTACAGCGGATTGGAACAGGGAAGATTCAATTACCGTCATTCCCGCGCAGGCGGGAATCCAGAAGTTTGAAGTCGCGGCAACCTCTAAATATTCCTGATAAATCAGGGCTCGGATTCCCGCCTGCGCGTACATGACGGAATAGGGATTTCTTGTTTGGATTTACTATAACGCCAGTATATTTTACGGAGTTTAAATAGTGGTATTGGATTTTGTAGCTGGCGTTCTCGAACTCTTTGCCGCCACTTGGGATTTCCTGAGCTACGGCAAAAAGCGCATTTCCGTTCTGCGCCGCGCATATCGACATGGCGGCCGGCGGAAAGTACGGCGCGTATTGACCGGACGTAAGATGGAGATTGCCCTCTGGCTGGTATTTGTGAAGATATTGGCAGCGGGAATGGTATTTGCTTGGACAATCATTGCTTGGGTGGTGTGGCAGGCTTTCAGGTAATTAGGTAATTTGAAACGTCGATAAGGTAACGATGACCTGACTGCAATTTCAAAAAAGGTCGTCTGAAAACAGATTTTCAGATGACCTTTGATTTGTTATTTCAAATTTAAATTCGTTAAATTTGAAATAACGGATTTATCCGGCTTTCTATAGCAAACATACTTAACTTTAAATCCGGTATGTCATCAAATTTCATCATTCCCGCGCAGGCGGGAATCCATCGTAAAACCTAAGAAACCTTAATTTGAAAAACAGTTTCTGAATTTAAAAAATGGATTCCCGCCTGCGCGGGAATGACGGTAGAGGTTTCGGCAAAAATTGCTCCCCCCCTGTTTTCAGACGACCTATTGCCCCGTCGGTGTGCATTGTAGCGTGGGCTTTGCCCACGATGATGCTAGGTAAAAAAGGTCGTCTGCAATTTTTTCATGGGCAAAGCCCACGCGCTACGGGTTTCTATTCTCATGCTACGGTTTTTGCCGTAGGTCGGATTCTCGAATCCGACATTTCCAACTGATTGCCGGCAAAATGGCTTGGAACCTTATCCGTTAATCATGATGGCGAACACCGTATAGTGAAATCATCCCTACCCTTTGACTTCATAGATCTCCTGCAAACCGTTTAATCTTTCCCAAAGCCAAGCCTGACGGTTTATTTGTCTATAACAACAAGCACTCATAAAATTCCAGTCAACACAAAAAGGTCGTCTGAAACCTGAACTGGCCCCCAAATCTTGGACACTCATAAAAGCCTATTCAGGCGCTCTGTGCAAGCTGGGTTCTGTATGCGACAGGACTCAGCTTTTTCAATTTCAAACTGCAACGCTCCCGGTTGTAGTAATCCATATAGTCATCTATCTGCTTCATCAATTCATCTACCGTCAATTCACCTGCGTTATAGAAACACTCCGTCTTCAACACCGCAAAGAAGCTTTCCATCGGCGCATTGTCCCAACAGTTCGCCTTTCGCGACATGCTTTGAACCATGGAATGCTCCGCAAGCAATTCCCTATACCCCGCCGTACGGTACAGCACACCTTGGTCCGAATGAAGCATCGTTCCTTTATCAGTCAGACGGGGGGCGGCTTTTTCGAGCATTTCCTTCACCATTTCGCTGTCGGCTCTGCGGCTCATGGCGTAGGCGACGATCTCGCGGTTGAACAGGTCCAATATCGGCGATAGGTACAGTTTGCCGTCCTTCCCTTTGAGTTCGGTCACGTCGGTCAGCCATTTT
Source organism: Neisseria mucosa (assembly GCA_003028315.1). Lineage (NCBI taxonomy): Bacteria > Pseudomonadati > Pseudomonadota > Betaproteobacteria > Neisseriales > Neisseriaceae > Neisseria > Neisseria mucosa. The sequence continues at coordinate 149,336 of CP028150.1, forward strand.
TCGTTGGGCTTTCGGGCTTTGAACCGGCGTTTGAGGAGGTGTTCCGTGTAGAAAATTGTCGCGTTGTTTACACAACAGGTTGAGAAAAATAAGCCTGTAAGACCTCAAACGGCGTATCGCCGTTCAAACTGCGGTGTGGCTTCACAGTGTTATAAAAATTAACAAAGCGGCACAACTCCTTTTGCCGATGTTCCGGACTCTCAAACGACTGTTTCTCATGCCACATCTCCATCAGGGTACGGATAACCCGCTCCGCCTTACCGTTGGTCTGCGGACGGGCAACCCGGGTAAACTTTTGACCAATCCCGTTCTCGTAACAGGCTACACCGAAAGCATGGTTGGCCGAGCCTTTGTATTCCGTACCGTTGTCGGAGTAAACGCACTCAATCAGGTATGGGCAGGGATCAATCAGGTGTTCGGTCAGAAACTTGGCGGCGCTGTCTGCGGTTTTGTCCGGCAAAATGGCGGCGTATAGCTCCCTTGAGAAATCGTCGATGGCGACAAACAGGTAATCCCGCTTATCGGTGGCTTTCTGCCCTTTGAGCAGCGGCAGCCGTTTGGTGTCGAGATGCACCAGCTCTCCGGGGTAGGATTTATTGTAGCGTTTGGCCTGCTTTTTGAGTTTTTCCTGAATGCTGCGTTCTACCTTGGCCAGGCGTTTCATTCCGTACTTTGCCTGTTTGAAACGGTTGTTGGTACTGGTTTGCGGTTTGAGCATTCTGCCTCTTGCGGCTTTAAGTGCGCGGTAAATGGTGACGCGGCTGACTTGGTAGCGGCGTGCCAGGGAGGTGACGCTTTCCTTCCCCTGCGTGTAGGCCAGCCAAATGGCTTGTCGGTGGTGCGGGGTGAGGCGGGTGTTTTTGTGCATGTTCATGTTTCAGTATTCTCCTGGAAATACTGTAAACAACGCTACTGGTTTCTACATGTTCCGATATTTCACCCATGGCGGGATGGCGGTAGGCTTTTTTTGCCCGTATTTTGGCTTTCAGCCCCATCTGTTTCATCAACCGAGCTGCTTTTTTGCGGTTCCAATCCAATGCTGCGGCAATGCGCCTTTGCCCGTAGCGTCCTTTATGCCGCCGGTAGGTTTCGACAAGGAGGGCTTTGTCGGCTTCATCGGGATCAGGTCGGTCTTGGTGATGGTAGTAAAAGCTGCTTTTGGGCAGGTTTGCGATGTGCAGCAGGTATTTGAGCGGGTGTTGCGCCCTCAGTGTTTGGACGGTTTGGCTTTGTCCTTTGCGGTCTGTTTTTGGCTGAGGGCTTTTAACTCCTTTAGGTAGGCGACCTCTGCGCGCATATAGCACAACTCTTCAATAAGCTCTGCCTGCGTTTTTTCTTGGTCGGGTTTATCTGCGATGAAGGGGTTTTTGCGGTGTTGGGGCATGGTTTTGGATTGGGGATGTTCGAGTGCGCCGATACCGCCTTCTTGATAGGCGCGTATCCATCGTCTCAGGTGGGTTCGGGAAATGCCGTAGTGGTCTGCGGTACGCTGCTGGCTGCGTATATGCAGGTAGTGGAGTACGGCTTGGTATTTGAAGTGTAATGTATATTTGCTCATAAAAAAACTGCACCTTGTGAGTTGGAGGGGATGTCCAACTTTTGGGGTGCAGTTCAACCCGAATCTGGATTTTCAGACGACCTTTTTTTTACATCAATAAACGATGTTCAGCAGGCAATCAATAGAAGCCTTCGCGCTCTTCGCGGGTGGAAATGTAGATGTTTTTCACCTGCGTGTAGGCGGCAAGCATCATTTTGTGGGTTTCGCGGCCGATACCTGAAGTCTTGTAGCCGCCGAACGGTGCGCCTGCGGGCAGGCGGTTGTAGCAGTTCACCCAGACGCGGCCGGTTTCCAGTGCGTTGGAAACGCGCAGGCAGCGGTTGATATCGGTACTCCACACTGCGCCGCCCAGGCCGTATTCGCTGTCGTTGGCCATTTTGATGACTTCTTCTTCGGTTTTGAATTTAATCACGGTAGCAACCGGGCCGAAGATTTCTTCTTGGGCGACGCGGGCGCTGTTGCTGCCGGCTTCGATCAAGGTCGGCTCGACAAATTCGCCTTTGCCCAACGCGCCTTCGATTTTCTTACCGCCGGTGATGATGCGACAGCCTTCCTGTTCGCCAATTTTGACGTATTTCAAAATGGTTTCAAGCTGACCGGCGTTGACTTGCGAACCCATTTGGGTATCGTCTTCCCAAGGCAGGCCGACTTTGATTTTTTTGAACTCTTCCGCCAAGGCGTTGACGAATTTGTCGTAAATGCCTTCTTGTACGAAGATGCGCGAACCGGCGCAGCATACTTGGCCTTGGTTGAACAAAATGCCTTTTTGCGCGCCTTCGAGGGCTTTGTCAAACGGCATGTCGTCAAAGAAGATGTTGGCGGATTTGCCGCCCAGCTCCAAGGTGGAGGGAATGAGCATTTCGGCGGCAGCGATGCCGATGCGGCGGCCGATTTCGGTCGAGCCGGTGAAGGCGAGTTTGTTGAAGCCTTTGTGGTGCAGCATGTATTCGCCGGATTTAGAACCGCGTCCGGTGATGATGTTCAGCACGCCTTTAGGCAGCAGGTGGTTAATTTTTTGAGCGAGCGACAACAGGCTCAGCGAAGTGCTGGAAGACGGGTGGATAACGATGGTACAGCCTGCGGCGAGCGCGGGGGCGATTTTCCAAGCCGCCATCAGGAAGGGGAAGTTCCACGGAATAATCTGACCGACTACGCCGATGGGTTCGCGCAGGACGATAGACAGGTCTTCGGAGTCAAGCTGGGTGGCAGTGCCTTCTTCGCCGCGGATCACGCTGGCAAAGTAGCGGAAATGGTCGGAAGCCAGCGGGATGTCGGCGGCGCGGGTTTCGCGGATGGGTTTGCCGTTGTCCAGCGTTTCCTGCAAGGCGAACAATTCCAAGTTTTCGTCAATCACATCGGCGATTTTGTTGAGGATGGCAGCGCGTTCGGTGGTGGTGGTTTTGCGCCATGTTTTGAACGCTTCTTGCGCGGCGGCAACCGCAGCATCGACATCGGCATCGGATGCGTCGGTAAATTTGGCTAACAATTCTCCGTTGGCAGGATTGTATGAATCCAAAAGCGCGCCGGGTTTGGTCCACACGCCGTTAATCAAGAGGCCGTACTCTTTATCAAACACATTTAAATCTTTTGCCATGATGCTGTCTCCTTGGTTGTCTTCTTGAGGTTTCGGACGTATCTCCAACGTCGTCTGAAAATAGAATAGTATTTTTTCTCTTTCAGTTCAAGCACTAAAAATGATATCGTTCTCAAAATTCCAAATATGTAATTTTCTAAAATAGGAAATCTAATCCGATAAGGCTTGACCCCGCATGGAAATGAAGCGGGTTTGTTAATGTATTTAAAGTTTTCAGACGACCTTTTTTACATGATATGTGTAAGAATTTTTCAGCGGCTTGGCAGATATATTTCTGCGCAAACAGATTGTTATGGTATAACATTTTATTTCTTATTTTTCAAAAAGATAGGGTGTTGACACAGCGAAATGAAGGGGAGTATTCTCATTCAGAGGAAGGGCGTTATTCCGATTCCGCCTGTCCCACCATTTACGGATTTCTTACGAATGCCAAGGAGAACACCATGAAGATGCAAGCAGTTGTTGTGAATCAAAATGTAGCAGGTGATGTAGAAGTTGTAGAACGCGAAGTACGCCCGTTGGAATACGGCGAGGCGTTGGTTGAAGTCGAATGTTGCGGCGTGTGCCATACCGACCTGCACGTTGCGGCGGGCGACTACGGCGAAAAACCGGGACGCGTGTTGGGACACGAAGGCATCGGTATCGTCAAAGAAGTTGCTCCGGGCGCGAATGCACTGAAAGTCGGCGACCGCGTCAGCATCGCATGGTTGTTCCAAAGCTGCGGTTCGTGCGAATACTGTAATACCGGCCGCGAAACCTTGTGTCGTTCCGTATTGAACGCAGGCTACACCGCCGACGGCGGCATGGCGACCCACTGTATCGTCGATGCAGACTACGCCGTCAAAGTACCCGACGGCCTCGACCCTGCGCAAGCTTCCAGCATTACCTGCGCCGGCGTAACCACTTACAAAGGCGTGAAAGTTTCCGGCGTGCGTCCGGGACAATGGATTGCCATTTACGGTGCGGGCGGTTTGGGTAACTTGGGTGTCCAATACGCGAAAAAAGTATTCGGCGCACACGTCGTCGCCATCGACATCAACGATGAAAAACTGGCATTCGCTAAAGAAAGCGGCGCTGATTTAGTCATCAACGCCGCCAAAGAAGACGCTGCCAAAGTGATTCAGGAAAAAACCGGCGGTGCACACGCAGCCGTTGTCACCGCCGTATCCGCCGCCGCGTTCAATTCTGCCGTGGACTGCGTCCGTGCAGGCGGCCGCGTCGTTGCCATTGGTCTGCCGCCCGAATCTATGGACTTGTCCATCCCGCGTCTGGTCTTGGACGGCATCGAAGTGGTCGGCTCGCTGGTCGGTACGCGCAAAGACTTGGAAGAAGCCTTCCAATTCGGCGCAGAAGGCTTGGTCGTACCGAAAGTCCAACTGCGTGCTTTGGACGAAGCTCCGGCGATTTTCCAAGAAATGCGCGAAGGCAAAATCACCGGCCGCATGGTTATCGACATGAAAAAAGAATGCGGCTGCGGTCATCATTAATTTGATGTAGGCAGTTGAATAAAAAGGTCGTCTGAAACCTTGTTTTGGGGTTTCAGACGACCTTTTGATAAGAACTTCAGACAGGATTATTCGATGATTTCGGTGAAGACGACGGTTTTGCCGCCGCGGGTAAGCGTGGCGAAGCCGTCCTGAAGCTGCCATATTGTGCTTGCATTGCGGTATTCCGTGGTTTTGGTCATCGAATGGGTTTGCGTCAGTTTTTCGACCGTACTTCCCTGACGCAGTTCGACCGTCATCGGGCTGTTGCTGTTGACGTAGATGGCGGAGATGCGGCTGCCGTCGGCGGCTTGGTAGCGGATGGCGTTGTTTTGCGCTTCGGCGACGACGGCGAGAGGGGCATCGGGGCGAACGGCTTTATACGAACCGCAGGCGGTACACAGTCCGAGCAACAGCAGGAGGGCGTATCTCTTCATAGCGTCTCAATAATGGTGGTGGGGAATGTGGCCTTCGAGATGGTAACGCGTCCCGCAGTAGGGGCATTCGATGTCGCTGTCGGACTGAATCGGGAGGAAGACGCGCGGATGACCGTTCCAAGTTTCGTGGTTGGGGCCGGAGCAGTGCAGCGGCAGGTCTTTGGGGTAGATAATGACGGTTTCGGTGTTTGCGTTCATGATTTTTCCTTGGTAAGTCCGACCTTATTGTACGATATATCGCCTGTTTGTGCAGCGCAAAAGGTCGTCTGAAAATGGGTTTTGGTTTGATAATGCTTTGGTTATATAGTGGATTAAATTTAAATCAGGACAAGGCGACGAAGCCGCAGACAGTACAGACAGTACGGAACCGATTCACTTGGTGCTTCAGCACCTTAGAGAATCGTTCTCTTTGAGCTAAGGCGAGGCAACGCCGTACCGGTTTAAAATTAATCCACTATAATGCGGTTTTTATGATGAATTAGCTTTAAATCGCTTTATTTTCAAACGGGCTTTAACATGACGACACTTTTCCGGCAGGATGATTTGAACCCTCAAGACGCTGCAGAATTTCTCTACACATTGAGCGCGGCGTATTTGGATTATACGGATGCGGCAGGCGATGAGGAAATGCGGTGTTTGAACGACGAGCAGCACACGCTGACGGCTTACTGCTATTTGGACAGCCAAGTGCAGGAGGGCGGCTTTGTGCAACTGATTGCGGCGGGTTACGGCGAATATGTGTTCCATAACCCCGTCGCCGACAGCCTGCGCCGCTGGCGGATTAAACCGACACCTAAGATTTTGGATAAGGCAAAGGCTTTATACGGGCGGGACGGCGCAAAAATCGAGGAAATGGCGGACAGAGGGGCATCTTTGGACGAGATTCGTGCTAAGTTTCCCGATTTTGAGGAATTGGACGGCGAATATTACGAAATCGCGGACGACGATATGGCGGCGGCTGTGGCGTATGTGTTGGCAAATTGGGAGAAGTTTGCGGAGATCGCGGATTGATGTGCGCGGTATGCTTTTGATTTTCCGCATCAGTATGAAACTAAGAGAAAAAATCGAAATTTAAAAGGTCGTCTGAAAAGGATTAAATACCGAAACTGAATTGCTGGAGCTGTTGCAAAACCTGTCTGGATTTAATGCCTTCGGGCAGGAGGTTGTCAATCAGCAGGCGCGTGATTTTTAGCGACTGTCCGAGACTTTCGGGGTGGGTGAAATCGCCTTCGCGCAACTGAATCAAGATGTCGCCGCTGACGGCAACACCATGGTTGCGCGGATTGAAGCGTTCAGCTTCTTCGATCGGGACAACCGCGTTTTCAGGCGTCAGCCAGTAGGTTTCTTCGGCGCGGATTGCTTCGCCGTTGCCATCGTGGAACAAATCGGGCGCGAATCCCAAACGGGTAAGTAAAGCCCATTCGAAACGCCGCAGCGCAGCGGTATGGCTGTTTTCACCGCATACCGCCCGCATCACTGCTTCCAGAGCGTCGTAAAGCTCGGGTATCGGGTCTTCGCGAGCCGTCAGTTTGAGCATTAGTTCGTTGATATACAGACCGCTGAACAAAGCCCTGCCTTGCGGCTGCGGCCAGCCGCCTATCCACTCTGCACGATGCAGCGTTTTCAACTCTTGCGAACCGTACCAAGAGGCGCTGACCGGTACAAACGGCACCAATACGCCGCGCAACTCGCTCTGCCGCTTGCGCGCACTTCTCGCCAGTAAAGCCACGCGCCCGTAACGGCGACTGAACACTTCCACCCATAAACTGCTCTCGCGCCAAGGGGCAGAAGCAAGCAGGAAGACGGGTTCGTGGTTGATACGCTGGTTGGTCATGGGCAGTTGGCGTTGCTGGGGAAGGGTGGAAAAGGGCGGTTGATTGTATGGTGTATAGTGGATTAACTTTAAACCGGTACGGCGTTGCCTCGCCTTAGCTCAAAGAGAACGATTCTCTAAGGTGCTGAAGCACCAAGTGAATCGGTTCCGTACTATCTGTACTGTCTGCGGCTTCGTCGCCTTGTCCTGATTTAAATTTAATCCACTATATTTTACCAAAGCGGGCAGGGGTCGTCTGAAAATATTGGACGGGTGTCGATTTGTTAAAACGATAATCCTAAGGTCGTCTGAAACTGCTTTTTGGCGTTTCAGACGACCTTTATTTGCTTTGCGGCGCGGGTTTAACGGAAGAAGTCGCCCATGCCTGCGGGCAGGCCTTGGGTGAATGCACCCATGGTTTTGTTGGTGGTTTCTTCGGCTTTTTCAGAAGCGGCGTTGATGGCGGCGAGCACCAAATCTTCGAGCATTTCTTTGTCGTCTGCGGCTTCTTGAATCAGGTCGGGGCTGATTTCGAGTTTGCGCACGACGTGGGCGCAGGTCATGACGACTTTAACCAAGCCGTTGCCTGCTTCGCCTTCTACTTCGGTCTCGGCAAGTTTCGCTTGCGCTTTTTTCATGTTTTCCTGCATTTGCTGCGCCTGTTTCATCAGGCCGCCTAATCCGGCTTTTCCGAACATATTTAAAACTCCTGTGGTTGAATCGTTAAGGTTATGGGGTCATACCGTTTGGTGTGAAGGGTCGTCTGAAAGCGGGTTGACGGTTTTCAGACGACCTGAATGTTTATGTATCCGAAGGGAAACGGAAGTTTTCGATGCCGTTATTCCGCTTGCTCCGCCAGTTCCAAAGAATCGGGCTGCCATTGGGCTTCGAAAACTTTTAAAACCTGACGCGCGGTTTCGTCGGCTTCGAGCAAATCCTGTGCCTGCTGCCTGCCTTCGAGCTGGAGGCGTTGGCGGCGCATGGTCGGGGTTTCCCAACCTGCATCGTCGCGCCATGGTTCGGTTTGCAATTTCAACGGCAGGCCGTAGGCTTCGGCAAGCGTGTTTTTGATTTTGTCGAGCCGCTCTTTGTTGGCGGTGGCGCGGGCTTCGTCGGTCAGCGACAGCATCATCAGATGGCTGCCTGCGTCGTAGTGCGTCCATGCGGCGTGTTGCGCCAGCATTTGCGCGGCGCCGAGCTTGCGGGCGAAGTGTCGGACGATTGCCGCCCAGTTTTCAGTAGAAAACTCGGGCAGCGGGGCGAACTGCGTGCCGTCTTCGTCGTCGCTGTCTTCTTCGGCTTCCGATTCTGCTTCTGCCGTATCGGCAGGGACGGCGTGTTCCCAATCCGGCGGCGGGGGCATTTCCGCGCTATCCGCTACAGGGTAGTCATGCTCGGGCGAACCGTAATCGTAGAAAGGCTCTGCGGGAGCTTCATGCACAAATGCTTCTGCTTCCACGGTTTCTTCAATCGGGGTCGTCTGAATAGGGTTTTCAGACGACGTTTGAGACAAGGAAACGTCGGCTTCGTTGTTTGCTGCCCCGTAATCGGAAACTTGGTTTTCAGACGACGTTTCGGCTTGAGGGGTCGTCTGAAACGGCGTTTCTGCTTCGTTTGCGGACGGAGTGTTTGTCTCTGCTGCGTCAGAGGTCGTCTGAACGCTCGCATCCGCCGTTTGCACAGGCGTGTCCGATACGGTTTCCACATCGCTCGGCGCGTCTTCCCAAGGTGGAACGTCGTTGTTTCCTTGAGTTGAAATCGGTTCGGCAACCTTGTTTTCAGACGACGTTGCAGGCGTGGAGGTCGTCCGAACGGGTGGTTTGGCGGCTTCAGACTGGGGAAGTTGCAAAGGCTTTTTTGCGGTATGGACACCCGTTTCGGCAGAATGCAGCTCGGTATTTTCGATATGTCCGCCAACGTCGTGCGCATCCGCTGCCAACGGGGCAAACGCAAGCATACGCAGCAGGGTCATGACGAAGCCAGCGTATTCGTCGGGCGCAAGGCTCAAATCCTGTTTGCCGTGGATAGTGCATTGATAATAAAGCTGGATTTGTTCGCCGCTGAGTGCCTGGCTTAGTTGCAACAGGGTTTCGCGCTCAGGGTCGTCGTGTGCCAAAGCGGAAGGAACCGCCTGTATCAAGGCGAGGCGTTGCAACAGCATGGCAAGTTCGCTCAACGCGCTGTCAAAGCCGATGGCGCGCGCCGCCATTTCCTGCGCTTTCGCCAGCAGGGCTTCGCCGTCTTGGTTGACGATGCCCGCCAGCAGTTCGTACAGATATTGCTTGTCCACCGCGCCTATCATTTGGCGGACGTCTTGTTCGGCAACGCTGCCCGAACCCATGGCAATGGCTTGGTCGAGCAGGCTCAGGGCATCGCGCATCGAGCCTGCGGCGGCACGGCCTAAAAGTTGCAGGGCGGCGGGTTCGTAGGCGATGTTTTCGTTGTTTAAAACATGGGCAAGGTGGTCGGCAACCTGTTGCGAAGTCATGTTGCGCAAGACAAATTGCAGGCAGCGGCTCAAAACGGTAATGGGGACTTTGTGCGGATCGGTGGTCGCAAGGATGAATTTGACGTGTTCGGGCGGCTCTTCCAGCGTTTTCAGCATGGCGTTGAACGCGCTTTTGGAGAGCATATGTACTTCGTCGATGATATAGACTTTGTATTTGCCGGCGGTCGGCGCGTATTGGGCGTTTTCCAATACTTCGCGGATGTTGTCGATGCCGGTATTGGAGGCGGCGTCGATTTCCAGCAGGTCAACGTAGCGTCCGGTGTCGATTTGCGTACAGCTTTGGCACACGCCGCAAGGTTCGCCGTGTTGCGCGTTTTCGCAGTTCAGGCTTTTCGCCAGAATACGGGCGATGGTGGTTTTCCCGACCCCGCGCGTACCGGTCAGCAGGTAGGCATGGTGAAGGCGGCCTTCGTCCAGCGCGTTGCGCAAGGCTTTGACGACATGTTCCTGACCGACTAAATCGGCAAAGGTTTTCGGACGCCATTTACGGGCAAGAACTTGATAAGCCATAAGGTTTTCTCTGCTGGAAATAAATCGGAAGGTCGTCTGAAAAGTGGTTGAACGCCTTTCAGACGACCTTGGAAAATGATGGGTATTTTAGCATTTTTTTGATTTTTATTAAGGATTTTCTGTCTGCATATCAGGAAAGGCGCGTGTATATTCGTTAGAATATTACAAAATCTAAAATATCTTGAAGAACAAATCACTATGTCTGAAATCATCTTACGCAATCATTCCGCATCCATGCAGATAAACACCCTGGGCGCATATGTGGACAATTTGGTTTTACACGGTCGAGAAGTGTTATTCCCGAAAACCAGCGTCCAAGTCGGCACTGACACAAAATTACGCGGCGGGATGCACGTCTGCCTGCCGTAGTTCGGGCCGGACAGTAAAAACCATTTGGCGCAACACGGTTTCGGCAGAACCTCTACTTGGCAAATCCGTTATCAAAACGAATCGGATGTCGGCTTGAGATTAATCAGTACGGCAAAGGGCTACGAAAACGTCGAGTGGCTGCTGGATTACAGCCTGCCGAACGAAAACGAAGCAGTCGCCACGCTGACCGTCTGCAATTACGGCGACGCGCCCGTGCGCACTTCACCCGGTTTCCATCCCTATTTCCCCGCCGTCGGCACCCAATTCGATTTCAACGGCGCACCCTACGACGCCGACTATATCGCACACACGGAATTTGTCGCTTCACCGTCGGATACACATGTTGCGTTTGACGGACTGAAACTCGACATCCGAACGCAAAACCTGCCCGTTTACGCGCTTTGGAGCGACCGAAACGGACAATACACCTGCGCAGAGCCTACCGCCAAAGGCAACGCCTTTTTATCGCCTGCGCGCGGTGGGCAGTTTGTCTCGGGGCATGGCAAAAAGCGTTACGGCATGAAAATCCGTTTGATTGCTTGAATTTGGAGTGGATTTGTTTCAGGCCCTCAAATAAAAAACCACCTTGGAGAAGGTGGTTTTTAAACATTACAAACCGTTGTTGTTGATTGCATTCGCAATGTCGCGCACGGCGGTAACATACATTCGGCTGTTGTTATACTGCCAAACCGTATAGAAATTATTCAGACCGAGATAATATTCAAATACGCCCGGACTAGTTTCCAAGCTGAATAAAACGGCTTTCTCATTGTCGGCAACCGCTTTTTGCGGAACCACGCCCATCGCTTTGAAATCGGCAACAGTACGGTTCAATGCGGTTTTTTCATCAATGATGGCTTTTAAATCGGGCGTAATTGTCAGATTGACGGGAACAATCATTTTGCCGCCTGTTTTCCAACCGTGCTGCTTCATATAATTGGCAACAGAGGCGGCAACGTCGCCGATATTGTTCCAAATATCACGGTGTCCGTCGCCATCATAATCGACCGCCCATTTGCGATAGCTCGAAGGCATGAATTGCGGCATCCCCATCGCGCCCGCATAGCTGCCTTTGAAGTCAAAAACGTTCTCTTTTTCTTCTTTCGCCATCAGCAAAAGCTCAATCAGCTCGTTTTGGAAAAACTCGGCGCGACGCGGATAATCAAAACCCAAGGTACTCAAAGCATCGGCAACGCGGAAGCTGCCCGTGTTTTTACCGTAGTTGGTTTCAATGCCGATAATCGCCACAATCAGCTCGGCAGGTACGCCGTATTTGCGTGCCACATCATCGATAACGGCACGGTTGGCAGCGTAAAACTGTTTGCCGCCGTTAAATTTCGTCGCGCCGGAGTTGCCCGTGCGGAATTCATACCAAGGGCGGGAAGTTGACGGGCGGTACATGATATTGATGATATTGCCCTTGTAAACCACGCCATTAAAAAAGTTTTGCAGCTCGGCTTCTGTAAACTGCTTTTTCGCTGCCTCATAACGGATAAACTGGCGGACATTGGTATTGGCATTAAAGCCGCTGCTGGCAACCGATTCCGCAGCAGAATCAAAAGCAGGACGCTGGTTTTTGCTTTGATTGATCGGCTCAACCGTTTTAGCAGACTCAACGTTTGTTTTGGTTGTATTGCAAGCAACAAGCAGCAACGCAGTTGATATCGCAAGAGAAGGAATAAGTTTTTTCATATCTGAATTTATAGTCACTAAGGAAGTAGTCTTAATTATGCAAAAAGGTCGTCTGAAAGACGGTAGGAATATACATTCCATTCCCTTTCAGACGACCTTTTAAGACTGTCTATTACTCGGCAGCCGCAACAACAGCAACGGTAATCGCAGCAACAGCGTCAGTGTGCAGAGCCACTTCAACTTCGTACTCGCCTACGGCTTTCAGAGGGCCGTTAGGCAGGCGGACGTTGGATTTTGCAGCTTCAACGCCTGAAGCAACAATCGCAGCAGCGATGTCGGCATTGGTAACGGAACCAAACAGACGACCGTCCACACCGGCTTTTTGAGCGATAGTGATGGTTTGACCGTCCAGTTTTTCTTGACGTGCTTTAGCATCGGCCAAGATTTCGGCTTGTTTGGCTTCCAATTCGGCACGGCGTGCTTCGAATTCTTTCATGTTGGCTTCAGTAGCGCGTTTGGCTTTGCCGGCAGGAATCAGGAAGTTGCGGGCGTAACCGTTTTTCACGGTAACGATGTCGCCCAGGTTGCCCAAACCGCCGATTTTCTCTAACAGAATAATTTGCATGATTTAAACTCCAAAATTATTTGTGTTGATCGGTGTAAGGCAGCAGAGCCAGGAAGCGTGCGCGTTTGACTGCAGTAGCCAATTGGCGTTGGTAATGCGCTTTGGTGCCGGTGATGCGGGCAGGGATGATCTTGCCGTTTTCAGAAATGAAGTCTTTCAGCAAATCAACTTGTTTGTAATCGACTTCTTGGATTTTTTCAGCCGTAAAGCGGCAGAATTTTCTACGTTTGAATGATTGACGAGCCATTGTCGTTTAACCTTTATATTCTTTAATGTTCTGTATGCGGAGTATCGGCCTTGGGAAGCGTTTGCTTCGCTGTGCGAGAAAGCCTTCTGCTTCAACCATCGTATCTTGCCGATACTGCCATTCTTCAGCCTGCTTACCTAAAATACGCGCGGGAATTTCAAAACTGACCAGGCATTTTTGCCCGTTTTCTTCCTGCCAAGATTCATGCTTTAACATAATATCCAAAACAGGGATTCCTGCCGGCGTGTATCTCAAGGATTCAACCTTGTAAATCAAGGCGGTAAGCTTTGTAAGATTATCCAATCTTATTCGGCTGCTGCAACTTCTTCAGCCGCACCGTTCAGCAAGTTTTTTGCTTTTTCGCCGCCCAGCATAGGAGAGGCTTCGGTTACAGCATGTTTTGTTTTGATGGTCAGATGGCGCAGTACGGCATCGTTAAAGCGGAAAGCGGTTTCCAGCTCTTCAACTACTTCAGGAGTAGTTTCGATGTTCATCAAAACATAGTGTGCTTTGTGGATTTTGTTAATCGGGTAAGCCAGTTGACGGCGGCCCCAGTCTTCCAAGCGGTGGATTTTGCCGCCGGCTTCGGCAATCATGGTTTTGTAACGTTCAACCATAGCAGGCACTTGCTCGCTTTGATCAGGATGAACGATAAACACGATCTCATAATGACGCATGTTATCTCCTTATGGATGATTAAATACAGCCTTTTGCCATGCGAAAGCAAAAGGCAAGGTTTGACAAAACGATGGATTCTATCCCATTCTTGCTTTTTCTGCAATGGATGATATGTAAGAAAGGGGTTTTTGAATAAAAGTGTTGTCATGAAAAGATTGGCGATTTGGTTTACAATAATGCCATTTCTGAATTCTATCGAGAGAATAACAAAATGTTAGATATCCAACAGCTCCGCAGCCACACCGCAGCCGTCGCTGAACGTTTGGCGCAGCGCGGTTACGAGTTTGATACCGCACGTTTCAATGCCTTGGAAGAGCAGCGCAAAGCCGTCCAAGTGAAAACCGAAGAACTGCAAGCCTCGCGCAACAGCATTTCCAAACAAATCGGCGCATTGAAAGGACAGGGCAAACACGAAGAGGCGCAGGCAGCCATGGATCAAGTCGCCCAAATCAAAACCGATTTGGAGCAGGCCGCTGCCGATTTGGATGCCGTTCAGAAAGAATTGGACGCATGGTTGTTGAGCATTCCCAACCTGCCGCACGAAAGTGTACCCGTCGGTAAAGACGAAACCGAAAACGTCGAAGTCCGCAAAGTCGGCACGCCGCGCGAATTTGACTTTGAAATCAAAGACCATGTCGATTTGGGCGAACCTTTGGGCTTGGATTTCGAAGGCGGCGCGAAACTCTCCGGCGCGCGCTTTACCGTCATGAAAGGTCAAATTGCCCGCTTGCACCGCGCGCTGGCGCAATTCATGCTCGATACGCACACGCTGAAACACGGCTACACCGAGCATTACACACCCTACATCGTGGACGACACCACCCTGCAAGGTACAGGCCAACTGCCTAAATTTGCAGAAGATTTGTTTCATGTTACCCGCGGCGGTGACGAGAGCAAAAAAACACAATATCTGATTCCGACCGCCGAAGTGACGCTGACCAACACCGTTGCCGACAGCATTTTGGCGGAAGGCGATTTGCCGCTGAAACTGACCGCCCATTCCCCATGTTTTCGCTCTGAAGCAGGCGCATACGGCAAAGACGTGCGCGGTCTGATTCGCCAACACCAATTCGATAAAGTAGAAATGGTGCAAATCGTTCATCCCGAAAAATCATACGAAGCGCTGGAAGAAATGGTCGGTCATGCCGAAAACATCCTGAAGGCCTTGGAGCTGCCCTACCGCGTGATTACCCTGTGTACCGGCGACATGGGCTTCGGCGCGACTAAGACCTATGATTTGGAAGTCTGGGTTCCCGCGCAAAACACCTACCGCGAAATCTCAAGCTGTTCCAACTGCGAAGATTTCCAAGCCCGCCGCATGAAGGCGCGTTTTAAAGACGAAAACGGCAAAAACCGCTTGGTACACACCTTAAACGGCTCCGGCTTGGCAGTCGGCCGTACTTTGGTTGCTGTTTTGGAAAACCATCAAAACGCCGACGGCAGCATCAATATTCCCGCCGCTTTGCAGCCTTATATGGGCGGAGTAGAGAAGATAGAGTTAAGTAATTTTACTTGATGATATGAGGCTTGAAGAGGGTATCCTGAGTAATCTTAGGATACTTTTTTATTTGTTTTTCATTAAGTTTTGTTTATTGATTTTTTTGATTATTTATAGAGGTGGGTGTAAGAGGGGATAAAAAGTCTCTTAATTTGTAGAGGAGAAAATAAAAATATAAGAAAACCCCGCAGAGGCGGGGTTTTGAATTAAAACTGAATTTAGTTAAGGTTTGGCGTAACCGTGTACACCGTTGTAGGGAGAAGGAATCCAACCTTCATCTACTGCAGGACGTTCACCTTGACCTTCAATTGTTTGACCTGGGGCAACTTGTTTGGTAACAGTGCTGCGGATTTTCACGTCAACACGACGATCAGGTTCGATACATGCAATCAAAGCAGCACGTTTTTTGGCTTTGGATACTTTTTTGCCCAGTTTTGCTACTTCTGCTTCACAAGTGGCAGTCATTTGAGCTTGAGATTCGCCAAGACCTACAGCGGAAACTTTGCTGGAAGGAATACCACGGCCAACCAAGTAGTTGGCAACTACGTTTGCACGGCGTTCGGACAGAGCTTGGTTGTACTCTTCTGAACCCATAAAGTCGGTGTGACCTTCGACACGCACAGTTTGAACATTTTCATTGTTCAGGCGTTGGGCTAATGCGTTCAGGTTCTCTTGAGCCTCAGGGCGGAGGTTGTCTTTATCGAAGCCGAACAGTGTTTTAGAAGACAGAGATACGGTTTCATCAACATATTCTGGAGCTTGTTGGACTGCGGCTACTGCTTCACGGTCGCCACATTCGACACGACCTTGGGTTTCTTTGTCGAAATAGCTGTTTTTCCAGCATTCGCCATAGTTGTTGCGGACAACTTCTTGAGACTGGCTGCTTACGGTGTAGCCGTGTTTGGTATGCGGTTCGCTTGCCATTGCGGTGCCGGAAGCAACCAATGCAACGAACAATGCGCTTAATTTCAGCTGTTTGGTCATTTTATTCCCTCATTTAAATTGTTATGCGGCGGGTGTTTAAGAACCGCTGCAAATTACCAATATACAGGCCGCAGCATACTAAGCAGCGGCAAATCGGATATATCAGTTTGCACTATAAAGAAGCATGGTGCCTACTGTCAATACTCAATGCCTCATACAATCATGAAACTGCCTGCTTCCTAGCTTCGAATCATGCCTAAAAATCAAGTTTGTGTCATTTATTTATGGGTAAATCGGAGTTTGTTGCCATTTGTTGTTGTATGAAGGATACAGTTTGTACTGAGGGAAATGTTGGTTTCGATAATCGGTTTGTATAGTACTATTTAAAACAAAAGTTTTTATTTGAGGTGAGGGTGCTGCCGACAATTTAGGAAAAATATGTTAAATTGTCTGCCATTTGTCGTACAAATCATACAAATATATAGAACACGAGCCGTTTATGAAATTACAGCAATTACGGTATGCATTGGAGGTGTACCGGCATAATCTGAATGTGTCTGAAGCTGCTGAAGCCCTTTTTACCTCCCAGCCGGGTATTTCCAAGCAAATCAGGCTTCTTGAGGAGGAGTTGGGCGTACAGATTTTTATCCGCAGCGGCAAACGCGTGGTTTCTGTGTCGCAGCCCGGCAAGGCTGTGTTGGAAATTGTAGAACGGATTTTGCGCGATGTGCAGAATATTAAAAATATAGGCAGTGAGTTTACTGATCATGACAGTGGTTCGTTGATTGTTGCGACGACTCATACGCAGGCACGTTATGCCCTGCCTTTGATTGTGGCGGAATTTGTCAAACGTTATCCGAAGGTAACACTGACCATCAAGCAGGGCAGTCCTGCGGCCATCGCCCAGATGGTTAGTAACGGAGAGGCGGATATTGCGATTGTAACTGAGCGTATCGATGAGCATCCGGAGTTGGGTAAATTAACTTGTTATGAATGGAATCATGCGGTTATCGTGCCGCATGAACATCCTTTGTTGGATTGTAAAAATCCTTTGAGTATTGAGGATTTGGCCTCTTTTCCCTTGATTACTTATGAATTTGCGTTCAATCAGGGGAGTAGTATTGCCCGGGCTTTTAATAAAGCCAGATTAGAGCAGCCCGATGTTGTGTTGTCGGCAGCGGACACGGATGTTTTAAAGACGTATGTCCGTTTGGGTCTTGGTGTCGGGTTGATGGCGAAGATGGCTTACGATCCTGAGAATGACACGGATCTGGAATTAGTGGACGCCTCACATTTGTTTGAGTCGTCTCCAACTTGGATTGCCGTTAGGAAAGATACCTATCTTAGGGGGTATGCATATGATTTTATAGAATTGTTCGCGCCTAAGTTGACGCGTGAAGTGGTCGATAGAACGCTTTATACTCCAGTAGTCGAGGACTTTTCTATTTGATTGTTTAGTTGAAATACGCCTGATGGGGCAAGAGGTCGTCTGGAAACGGGCGGTTTTGATTTTGTCAGAACCGTGCTTTCAGACGACCTTTTAGTTTTGCCGTATGCTTGGTTTGAATATTTCTATGTTTTTAAAGGTGTGTTTCTTGTAAGGATGCAGAGTTTGATAAACCCAAGGTGTCGAGGGTAGGAAGGCTGATTATTTAATCGGAACTGTTTTCAGAGCTAGAAACAAAAGTGTTCTGCACCTTCCGTTTAGATATTGTATTCGCTGCAATCCTTGAGTATTTTTGAAAACTCCAGATTCGGATTCCTACCTGCGCGGAAATGAAGGATATTGGGTGTTTTTTATTTTAATTGATTATAGAAGGTCGTCTGAAAACCTGATTTGTCAGGAATTTCAGACGACCTTTGGGTGATTGGGGGAAGCGTTTGCCAAATATAGGAAGCTGCTGTTTTGTACTTATTGTCAGGCTCTCTCCAGCCATGCACTCAAACCTTCTCCGTCGCGGTTTTCAAGTTTCAACGTCAGGCCGTGGAGTTTGGCGATGTGTTCGGCGATGGACAAACCCAGTCCGCTGCCTTGGGCATTTTGTCCGGCAGGACGGTAGAAACGTTCTTTAATCCGCGACAGGTGTTCGGGGGCGATGCCGGTGCCTTGGTCACGTACTTCGATACGGTCAGCGTGAAAATACAGTCCAACCTCGCTGTTTTCGGGCGAATAGCGCACAGCGTTGTCGAGCAGGTTGCGCAACATGAGTTGCAGTAGCGCGTCGTCGCCTTGCAGGAGGGGCGGCTTGGCAAGAAATTCGCGCTTGAGGCGGATGCGTTTTTCGCGGGCGGAGAGGTTGGTGTTTTGCAGCACTTGGCTGCTGAGGCTCTCCCAATTGATGGGGGTGGTATTTTTCAGGCCTTGTTCGGGATCGAGCCGTGCCAGCGTGAGCAGTTGGTTGATTAGGTGTTCGGCGCGGTTGAGGCTTTGTTGGATTTGTTGCAGGTGGTAGGGCTGTTCGGCAGTGTCGCTGAGGGCGAGGACTTCGGTCTGCACTTTCAATGCGGCAAGCGGGCTGCGCAGTTCGTGGGCAGCATCGGAGGTAAAGCGTTGTTCGCGTTCGATGCTGGTCTGAACGCGGGCGAACAGGCGGTTGAGGGCGTCGACCAGGGTTTGGGTCTCCTGCGGTACGGCGCGGCTGACGGGGACAAGGTTGTCGGCGCGGCGTTCGGACAATTCTGATGCGAGCTCTTTCAGCGGGTAGATGCTGCGTTTGACCGCCAGATGCAGTAGCAGCACCATCAGCGGCAGAACAAGCAGCGAGGCGGCAAGGTGCGCCCAAACAATGTTCCACAAAATTTCAAGGCGGTTGCGCCAGGGTTGGGCGACGGCGACTGTCTGTCCGGTTTTCCCGTCGTGGTAATAGATGACGCGTAGGCTTTTTTCCTGCCAAGGCTTCCCGATGTCGGTGAAGCCGGAAATTTTGCGGAATGGAATTTCTTTACCCCTTTTGTCTGAGAGCAACAGCCTGCCGTCTGCATTCCAGACGGAGATGCCGTTTTGTTTGTCTTCTGCAAAACCGGTATGGCCTTTGCCCAGGCTTTTTTTAACTTTGGGCAGCAGCACGGCTTTTTCCGGTTCGATGTAGGGCAGTGATTGGGCAAGGTCGCTCATCTGACTGTCGGCGGATTCGTTCAGTTCGTGTAACGCCATTGCCAGTGAAACAGCGTTGGCGGCGAACCATGCCAAGAGCAGTCCGCTGCCGATATAGAGTATCAGGCGTTTGCGGATAGAAGTTTCGGGCGGAAGCTTTTTAAACATGGAACGACCTTTTTGTGCAAGGGGGCTGTTTCTTCAATTTTTGCGTTTTCAGACGACCTTAAGGCATTTCTCCGAGTTGGTAACCCAATCCGCGCTTGGTTTGAATCACGGATGAACCGATTTTTTTGCGCAGGTTGTGGATATGCACTTCGACCGCGTTGCTTTCAACTTCTTGATCCCAGCCGTATAGTTTGTCTTCGATTTGGGCGCGGCTGATGATGTGTTTCGGATTGGCGACCAGCATTTCCAGCAGCCGCCATTCGCGCGCGGTCAGGTTCAGCGGCTTGCCGCCGAGTGTGGCGGTTTGGGCGGAGGTATCCAAATACAGGCTGCCGAAGGTCAGGCCGCTGTCGCTGCGTCCGTGGCTGCGGCGCACCAAGGCATTCAGCCGTGCTTCAAGTTCTTCCAATGCGAAGGGTTTGCACAGGTAATCGTCCGCGCCGCTGTTCAACCCGGTCAGGCGGTCGGGCAGCGCATCGCGTGCCGTCAGAATCAGCACGGGTAGCGTCAGACCTTGTTTGCGCCAGTGCCGCAATATTTCTATGCCATCGATGTTCGGCAGACCCAAATCCAACACCGCCGCATCATAAGGCGCAGCCAGTGGTGCGGACTGTCCTTGAGCGCCATCTGAAAACCAGTCCACCACCATACCGAGCTTTTTCAGCCCGGCGGCAATACCGTCGCCGATGTGCGGGTCGTCTTCCACCAGCAGGATACGCATAAAGATACTCCTGTTTGTTCGGATAAATGCAGTGAATTCAAATCAAGACGCTCTATCCTGCCATTTCCCGCCTTCGCAAGAAAAGGCATGGCGAAAACCAGGTGCCTCTATTTTAATTGGCTCTATATGATATGGATTGTATAGCGGATTGGCTTGAAACTCGTTTTGTTGTACTGCCTTGCTTCAAAACAATATTGTAAGGCAGTGTCGTCTGAAAACCAAAGTCGGGATGGCAATGGAACATCATGCAGACTGCCCGTTTTACCCTTGGTTTCAGGCTGAGGCCTGTCATTAAAACAGGCTGGGCTTAAGTAGAACTTAAGAAATTTGGAGGAATAAATATAAAATAAAAACAATAATTTGAATAAAATTTATAGAAAAATCTTTTTCTTAAGGTTCGCTTAAGTTTGGCTTGTTTTAATACGCTCAATCCAGCAGACACTGTTGGCAGATTTCAAATACACAAACATTTTTATTTTTATCCGACAAAAAAGGAAACATCATGAAATTCAGCAAAAAAGGTCTCATCATCGCCGTCGCAACCGCTCTGACCATCGGTACTGCCAGTGTCGGTGCATATGCCGCAGGGGCCATACCCGGAACCAAAGCCGCCGCTTTCTCCAGTAGCAAAATCAGTGCCGCCCAAGCTGTCGATTACGCAGTGGCCAAAATTCCGGGCCGCGCCGTCGAAGTCGATTTCCGCCACAAAAACGGCCAGAGCTACTATAAAGTAGAAATAGTTGCCGATGACCAGAAACAAGAAGTTTTCGTCGATGCAGCTAACGGGCACATCATCGAAAGCCGCCCAGACTACGACAAAAAACCGCTCCAACCGCTGCCGAACACCAATATTTCCCTGAAACAGGCGATTGCCGCAGCCAAAGCCAAAACAGGCGGCCGCGCGAAGGATGCCGATTTGAGCTATAAAAAAGGCCCGTCGGTTTATAAAGTGGAAACCGTCAACGGCATCCAAAAATACGAAGTACGCGTCGATGCCAACAGCGGTCAGGTACTGTCTTCACACATCGATTTATAAAGTAAAAACCGATTCGTGGCGACCTGTCAAAAGGTCGTCTGAAAACCCAAATCAGGTTTCAGACGACCTTTTAATATTTTGATTCTGCAAAAAACGTCCGCAAGCTGCCCAAATAGATTTAAAATCCTTATCTTTTGATGACAGAGGTCGTCTGAAAACCGTTTCGATAAATAATCAGGAGCAAAATATGCAAGCGAACACCTTAATCAAAACCCTTTCTGCTGCTGCGCTAGCCCTTGTGTTGGTAGCCTGCGGCGGTCAAAAAGACAGCGCACCTGCCGCATCCGCCGCATCGCCGGCTACCGACAACGGCGCGGCGAAAAAGGAAATCGTCTTCGGCACAACCGTCGGCGACTTTGGCGACATGGTCAAAGATCAAATCCAACCTGCACTGGAGAAAAAAGGCTACACCGTCAAACTGGTCGAGTTTACCGACTACGTCCGTCCCAACCTTGCTTTGGCTGAAGGCGAGCTGGACATCAATATTTTCCAACACAAACCTTATTTGGATGACTTTAAAAAAGAACACAAATTAGACATTACTGAGACTTTCCAAGTGCCGACTGCGCCTTTGGGCCTGTATCCGGGCAAACTGAAATCTTTGGACGAAGTCAAAGACGGCAGCAGTGTTTCCGCGCCTAACGACCCGTCCAACTTCGCCCGTGCGCTGGTGATGTTGAACGAATTGGGCTGGGTTAAGTTGAAAGACGGCGTTAATCCGCTGACTGCTTCCAAAGCAGACATCGCCGAAAATCCGAAAAACATCAAAATCGTAGAACTTGAAGCCGCGCAACTGCCACGCAGCCGCGCCGATGTTGATTTCGCCATCGTAAACGGTAACTATGCCATGAGCAGCGGTATGAAGCTGACCGAAGCCCTGTTCCAAGAACCGAGCTTTGCCTATGTTAACTGGGCAGCAGTCAAAACTGCCGATAAAGACAGCCAATGGCTCAAAGATGTAACCGAAGCCTATAACTCCGATGAGTTCAAAGCCTATGCGCACAAACGCTTCGAAGGCTATAAATATCCTGCTGCATGGGGTGAAGATGCAGCTGTCGGTGCAAAAGCCGAAGCAGCCTCTACGGCTTCGGCAGCAAAATAAGCAGTAAACTTCAAAAGTAAAAAAAGGTCGTCTGAAAACCCAAATAAGGTTTGAACTGGCCCCCAAATCTTGGACACTCATAAAAGCCTATTCAGGCGCTCTGTGCAAGCTGGGTTCTGTATGCGACAGGACTCAGCTTTTTCAATTTCAAACTGCAACGCTCCCGGTTGTAGTAATCCATATAGTCATCTATCTGCTTCATCAATTCATCTACTGTCAATTCACCTGCGTTATAGAAACACTCCGTCTTCAACACCGCAAAGAAGCTCTCCATCGGCGCATTGTCCCAGCAGTTCGCCTTACGCGACATGCTTTGAACCATGGAATGTTTTGCAATCAATTTCCTATATTCCGCCGTACGGTACAGCACACCTTGGTCGGAATGCAGCATTGTTCCCTTATCAGTCAGACGGGGTGTGGCTTTTTCGAGCATTTCCTTCACCATTTCGCTGTCGGCTCTGCGGCTCATGGCGTAGGCGACGATTTCTCGGTTGAACAAGTCCAAGATTGGCGAGAGGTACAGTTTGCCGTCGCTTCCTTTGAGTTCGGTCACGTCGGTCAGCCATTTTTCGTTGGGCTTTCGGGCTTTGAACCGGCGTTTGAGGAGGTGTTCCGATATCTCGCCCATGGCGGGATGGCGGTAGGCTTTTTTCGCCCGTATGAGGGCTTTCAGTTCCAACTGCTTCATCAGCCGCGCCGCTTTTTTGCGGTTCCAACCCAATGCGGCGGCAATGCGCCTTTGTCCGTAGCGTCCTTTATGCCGCCGGTAGGTTTCGACTAGGAGGGCTTTGTCGGCTGCGTCGGGGTCGGGTCGGTCTTGGTGATGGTAGTAAAAGCTGCTTTTGGGCAGGTTTGCGATGTGCAGCAGGTATTTGAGCGGGTGTTGCGCCCTCAGTGTTTGGACGGTTTGGCTTTGTCCTTTGCGGTCTGCTTTTGGCTGAGGGCTTTTAACTCCTTTAGGTAGGCAACCTCTGCACGCATATAGCACAACTCTTCAATAAGCTCTGCCTGCGTTTTTTCTTGGTCGGGTTTATCTGCGATGAAGGGGTTTTTGCGGTGTTGTGTCATGGTTTTGGATTGGGGATGTTCGAGTGCGCCGATACCGCCTTCTTGATAGGCGCGTATCCATCGTCGCAGGTGGGTTCGGGAAATGCCGTAGTGGTCTGCGGTACGCTGTTGGCTGCGTATATGCAGGTAGTGGAGTACGGCTTGGTATTTGAAGTGTAATGTATATTTGCTCATAAAAAAACTGCACCTTGTGAGTTGGAGGGGATGTCCAACTTTTGGGGTGCAGTTCACTTTCAGACGACCTTTTTTAGATTGGTTTTTATAAACAGTGTGCGTGAATTGAAAATCTTGTTGTGCTGCCAATTGAAAGAAAATTTAATGCTGTTCTTTCTATCTCAGTATGTTTTGTGTAGGCAGGGTAGAATGAACGGGTTAATGAATAAAATATATCGTAAATGAAGTGGGGATGTTATTTGTCCCAAACCTGCGTTGATAGGGGATTACATATTTCTTGGAACTCATAAAAAACGCACCTTGTTTAAAGGTGCGTTTTTTATGGGATATATGGCGTTTTTTGAACAAATCAGAATTTAGCGCCTGATTGGTTTGCCATGTAGTCGACCGCTGCTTTGACTTCATCGTCGCTCAGACCGGCGTTGCCGCCTTTTGCAGGCATGGCGTTGAAGCCTTCGAGAGCGTGTTTGTGCAGGGTTTCTTTACCTTGTTTGATGCGCGAAGCCCATTCGTCTTTTTTACCTATACCTGGAATGCCGGGGACTGCGCCGCCATGACATGCCTGACAGGTTGCTTCGAAAACTTTTTTACCGTCTGCGCCGGAGGCTGCAGGAGCGGCTGCGCCTTTGTCTTCGGCTTTAGGTGCATCGGCTGCGGGGGCAGAGCCGGCAGCGGCCGGTGCGGAGGCGGCTGCATTGCCTGAAGCGGCTTGATCGGCAGGCGCTGCGGCATCCGGATCAGGGAAGGTGCCGCCGCTCTTGTTCGCCATGTAAGTGATGACGCGTTTGAGTTCTTGGTCGGTCAAATCGGCTGCGCCGCCTTTTGCAGGCATGGCGTTAAAGCCGTTCAGAGCGTGTTGGAAAAGGGTATCGAAGCCTTGTGCGATACGGGGAGCCCAGTCGCTGTTGTGTTCAACTTTCGGTGCGTTGGGTACAGAGCTGTCTGTGCCGTGACACTGGATACAGATTTTGTTGAAAATCTGATCGCCTTTGCGTTCGCCTACCGGAATGCCGTCTCCCAAGGTAAGCTGTCCTACGGGCTGGATGCGGGTTTGGGTGGCGGTTTCGGAAGATTGGGCAACGTCTGCATACGAGCCGCTGCCCGCCAATTTGATGAGGAAGTAAATGACTGCAATGGCAATAACGATACCGCTCACAAGGGTAAACAATGCAGAGCCTTGGGCTTTGGAGTCGCGGAGTTGTTTCATTTGGTAGGCCTCGCCGTTAGGTTAGGTTGTGCTTTGAGTTATAGTTTGGTGTGTTAAACGCAGTTAACAATATTTTGCTGGATTATACTGAATTCACAAGGGCTTTCCAATCGCTCTTGTGGAAAATATACGCAAAGGCGGCGGTTTTTTGCCGCCTGTTAAGGGGTGGGTTGTGTATGTTGTTGATTATTTTGTGGGATTTTTCTTCAAATTTGTCTTGTTTGCGCCATCCTGCATAATAGGCTTTGCCAACAGGCGGGATTTGCGTTAATCTTACGCCTTCTTCGCACCCATAGCTCAGTTGGAAGAGTGTCAGTTTCCGAAGCTGGAGGTCACAGGTTCGATCCCTGTTGGGTGCGCCAATTATAGAGAGGCCGTCTGAAAGATGAAAATTTTTCGGGCGGCCTTTTGATTTACTTCAAATAAAACTACATCGGGTTTCAGACGACCTTTTGCTTTTTGCGTTTTATTTCAGCACTTCGGCAAACGCATCGGCAACATAGGCGATATTCGAAGCATTCAGCCCGGCGACGCACATCCTGCCTGAATCCAGCAGGTAAACGGCAAATTCGTCGCGCAGCCTGCGGACTTGTTCTACGCTCAATCCTGTGTAGCTGAACATGCCGCGCTGTTTGATGAAATAAGTGAAATCGCGGTCAGGGATTTGGACGGTCAATACGTCGTAAAGTTTCTGCCGCATGGCGCGGATGCGGTCGCGCATGACATAGACTTCATTTTGCCACAAGGCGTAAAGCTCGGGGTTGTTCATCACGTCGGCGGCGATATAGGCGCCATGTGCGGGCGGGCTGGAGTAGATGCGGCGGACGGTGAATTTGAGTTGTCCGAACACCAATTCCGCTTCTTCTTTATTCGGGCAAACCACGCTCAAGCCGCCGACGCGCTCGCCGTAGAGCGACAGGTTTTTCGAGAAGGAATTGCTGACGAACAGCGGCAATTCCATTTCCACCGCTTTGCGGATGGCGTAGGCATCGCTGTCCAAATCGCCGCCGAAGCCTTGGTAGGCGATGTCCATAAACGGAATCAGTTTGCGCGTTTTGATGATTTGCAACACTTCGTCCCATTGCTGTTCCGACATATCCACGCCGGTCGGATTGTGGCAGCAGGGGTGTAGGATTAGGACGCTGTGTTCGGGCAGGGTGTTGAAAAACGCGGTCATTTCGTCGAATTTGACGCCGACGGTGGCGGGGTCGTAATAAGGATAAGTGCCGACCTCGAAACCGGCGCCTTCAAAAATGCCGCGGTGGTTGTCCCAAGTCGGGTCGCTGACGTAGGCGCGCGCTGCGGGGAACCAGCGGTGCAGGAAATCCGCCCCGACTTTGAGCGCGCCTGAGCCGCCCAAAGTTTGTACGGTAACGATGCGCCCTTGTGCGAGCGCGGGGTTGTCTTTGCCGAACAATAAATGCTGCACCGCGCTGCGGTAAGTGTTCAAGCCCTCCATCGGCAGGTAGGGCGACGGCGCAGGCGTAGCGGCGCGGGCGGTTTCGGCACGGCTCACGGATTCCAATACGGGCATTTTGCCTTCATCGTCGAAATAAATGCCTATGCTCAAATTGACTTTTTCAGGGCGCGGGTCGTTTTTGAAGGTTTCGACCAAACTCAAAATCGGGTCGCCGGGGTAGTATTCGACGTGGCGGTACATGATGCTTCCTTTATCAGACGGATGGGGACGGGAAACCTGATTTTTGCATTAAACGGCAGGATTTGTAAAACGGGGTCGTCTGAAAGCTGCATGATGTTTTTAGACGACCTATAATTTCGTCTTCATTATTTTACGGAACACCATCATGACCACGCGCATCTGGCAGGCAGGCAGGTTTGAAATCGGTTTGGACAAGCCGAAAATCATGGGTATCGTCAACCTGACACCCGATTCTTTTTCCGACGGCGGCGTATATTCGCAAAACGCCCAAACAGCCTTGGCACACGCCGAACAGCTTCTAAAAGAGGGTGCGGACATTCTCGACATCGGCGGAGAATCGACGCGGCCGGGTGCGGATTATGTTTCGCCTGAAGAAGAATGGGCGCGGGTTGCGCCTGTATTGGCGGAAGTGGCGGGGTGGGGCGTTCCTGTCAGTTTGGACACGCGCCGCACGGTGATTATGGAAAAAGCGTTGGCGCTCGGCAGCGTCGATATTATTAATGATATAGCGGCGTTGACCGACGAGGGCGCGGTCGAATTGCTGGCGCGTCAGGCGGACACGGGCATTTGCCTGATGCACATGCAGGGTTTGCCCGAAAACATGCAGATTAATCCCAAATATCAAGATGTGGTCGGCGAAGTGGTGCGGTATTTGAAAGAGAGGGCGGCGGAATGTATCGCGGCAGGCATCGCTCCGCAACGCATCACGCTTGATCCGGGTTTCGGTTTCGGCAAAAACCTGCAACACAATATCGCGCTGATGCGGCACTTGCCCGAATTGATGGCAGAAACGGGTTTCCCGCTGCTGATCGGTGTGTCGCGCAAACGCATGATAGGCGAGCTGACCGGCGAGGCGGACGCAGCGGCGCGCGTACACGGCAGCGTGGCGGCGGCGCTGGCTTCCGTAGCACGCGGCGCGCAAATCGTGCGGGTGCATGATGTGAAGGCGACGGCGGATGCGTTGAAGGTGTGGGATGCCTTAGGGCCTGCCGGCGTCCGATAGTTTTCGTTTTGGAAGCAAAAAACCACTTGGAAAATGAAATGTCGGCAGCCCCTGAAGTGGTGATAAAGAGGTCGTCTGAAAAAGAGTTTTGAGGTTTCAGACGACCTGTTTGTTTAATACGGTTAACTTGTTTCGGATTTTGATAAGATAAGAAACTATACCGCTCAGGCTCAATCTAATAACGCTAAACATAAATCCCAACAGGTTTGCATAAAATCCCCTATACTGCCCGTTATAACATTCACGGGTATTCTCATTTTAAAAACATCCTCACGGAGCAAATTTATGGCAAAAAAATATTTCGGCACGGACGGCGTGCGCGGCGAAGTCGGTCAATTTCCGATTACCCCCGATTTCGTATTGAAACTCGGTTATGCGGCGGGGCAGGTGTTGGTGCAACATGACGGCGGGCAGAAGCCGACCGTCCTGATCGGCAAAGACACGCGTATTTCCGGCTACATGCTTGAAGCCGCGCTGGTGGCGGGTTTTACCGCCGCAGGTGTCAACGTCATCCAAACCGGCCCGCTGCCTACGCCGGGTGTGGCTTATCTGACCCGTGCGCTGCGTTTGTCCGCCGGCGTGATGATTTCCGCGTCGCACAACGTCTATTCCGACAACGGCATCAAATTCTTTGCCGAAGGCGGCGTGAAACTGAGTGATGAAATCGAGTTGGAAATCGAAGCCAAAATCGACGAGGAAATGAAAACCCAGCCGTCCGCCCGCCTCGGACGCGCCCGCCGCATCAACGGCGCGGACGACCGTTACATCGAATTCTGCAAATCCACCTTCCCCAGCCATTTGGATTTGCGCGGCCTGAAATTGGTGGTCGATACCGCGCATGGCGCAGGCTATGACGTTGCGCCCAAAGTGTTCCACGAACTCGGCGCGCAAGTCGTCAGCATCGGCGACGAACCCAACGGCTACAACATCAACGAAAAATGCGGCGCAACCCATCCCAAAGCCTTGCAGGCTGCCGTATTGCAAAACGAAGCCGACTACGGCATCGCGTTGGACGGCGACGGCGACCGCCTGATGATGGTCGACCGCAACGGCAAAGTGTACGACGGCGACAGCCTGATTTACGTCATTGCCAAAGCCCGCGCCCGCGAAGGCATCAACATCGGCGGCGTGGTCGGTACGGTCATGACCAATATGGCGATGGAAATTGCCCTGAAAGAGCAGGGCGTCGATTTCTGCCGAGCCAAAGTCGGCGACCGCTATGTGTTGGAACAACTGAACCAACGCGGCTGGCTCATCGGCGGCGAAGCCAGCGGCCATATTTTGTGTATGGACAAACACAACACCGGCGACGGTATCATCTCCGCGCTGCAAGTTTTGGCGGCGCTGCAAATCCTGAACCAAGACCTTGCCACCGTTTGCGCCGACTGGCAGCCGTATCCGCAAACCATGATCAACGTGCGCATTCAAAAAGGTCAGAAATGGCAGGAAGCCTCGAAAGACGTATTGGCTGAAGTGGAAAAAGAACTCGAAGGCAAAGGCCGCGTCGTGTTGCGCGCATCGGGTACCGAGCCGGTCGTGCGCGTCATGGTCGAAGCGCGTCAGGCGGACTGGGCGAAAAAAGGTGCGGAACGCATCGCAGCAGCCATCACCGGCAAGCAGTAATGCCGTCAAAAAATCAATCAGGTTTTTAGCAAACCTTGGAACTGCCGTCGTTTCCACGCAAGCGGGAACGGCGGTACAGTGGATTGATTTTAAATCAGGGCAAGGCGGGGAACGCCATGCCGGTTTAAGGTTAATCCATTGTGATTGTGTTTTTTAGGATTCGAGGTCGTCTGAAACACATCAATTCATATTGTTCACACCTATTAGACCTCTTGCGAAAGTATCCTGAAGATTTACAATTCCCAAATGAAATACGAAAACCTAATCCAAAGAAGCGACAGGGAATTCAAACGGCTCACAGGTGTAACGCCCGTCCTTTTTCATGAAATGCTGCAAGTCACCACAGAAGCAGAAAGCCGGAAGGTCAAGTCGGGCAGGCCGCATACGCTCGGTTTGGCAGACCAACTGCTGCTTACCCTAAGTTATCTGCGCCATTATCATACCCAACTCGAATTGGCCGCTATCTACGGTCTTTCTGAAAGTAATGTCTGCCGCACCATCCGTAAAACTGAGGACGCTCTCATTCGTTGCAAACGCTTTTCCCTGCCAAAACACAAGAATCCGGGCGATCAAACGGTCATCATTGACGTTACCGAAAGCCCGATTGAACGTCCCAAAAAAACAGCGGCAGTATTACAGCGGCAAGAAAAAGCGACACACGGTTAAAATCCAAGTCATATACGGCAGAGAAACTGAAAAAATCATCAGCATCCAGACGGGGATGGGTGCTCAGCATGACATGCGTTTAGCCAAGAAGCACCTTGCAGAGCTTTATCCCTACAAAATAGTCATTGCGGATAGGGGTTATCAAGGATTGGCTAAAACCGGATTACAGACCCCGAAAAAGAAATCTAAACATCATCCGCTGAACAAACAGGATAAAGAGGCGAACAGGTGGTTAGGCAAACTCAGAACCGTCATCGAGCACATCAACAGAAAAATTAAGATATTCAAAATCTTGTCGCTACCTTACCGCAACAGGCGGAAACGGTTCGGGTTAAGGGCAAATCTGATTGCAGGACTGGTTAATGCGATGGGATGAATATTTTCGCAAGAGGTCTATTTTCATAACCTTCCTTGTTATTTCTTTCAGACGACCCTATCTTTGGTAAAATACGACATTCAGTTCAAATGAATTTCCCCTCCACATTACAACCGACGGATACGCCATGTTTGCCTTTTTAGAAGCCTTTTTTGTCCAATACGGCTACGCAGCCGTGTTTTTCGTTTTGGTCATCTGCGGCTTTGGCGTACCGATTCCCGAAGATTTGACGCTGGTGACAGGCGGTGTGATTTCCGGCTTGGGGTACACCAATTCGCATTGGATGGTTGTCGTCGGTATGCTCGGCGTGTTGGCGGGCGACGGATTTATGTTTGTCGCCGGACGCTTGTGGGGGCAGAAAATCCTTAAGTTCAAACCGATTGCCCGCGTGATGACGCCCAAGCGTTACGCGCAGGTGCAGGAAAAATTCGACAAATACGGCAACTGGGTATTGTTCGTCGCCCGCTTCCTGCCCGGTTTGCGTACCGCCGTTTTCGTGACTGCGGGCATCAGCCGCAAAGTTTCCTATACCCGTTTCATTCTGATGGACGGGCTTGCCGCATTGATTTCCGTGCCGGTTTGGATTTATTTGGGCGAATACGGTGCGAACAACATCGATTGGCTGATGGCAAAAATGCACAGCCTACAATCCGGCATCTTTACTGTTTTGGGTATATTGGCAGTGGTGTTGGCTTGGTTTTGGTGGAAAAAACGCCAGCGCCTCCAGTTCTACCGTACCAAATTGAGCGAAAAGCGGGCGCAGCGCAAAGCCGCCAAGGCAGCCAAAAAAGCCGCGCAAAGCGAACAATAAAATCAAGTCCCCTGACAAGGTTGCCGATATTCAATAGTTTCCGTGTCTTTTTATCCCCAAAGCGGTATCTTCTGCCTTGGCAATCCTCACCAAGCGTCCAAGCTTGTTGAGGCGTCCGCCTTGAATCTCCCGCTTCGTGAATAAAAATCCACTTGGAAAATCAAATATCGGCAGTCTCGGGGTGCTTTTTCATTTCAAGGTCGTCTGAAAACCGTCTGCGCCGCCAAATTGCCAGCCTGTCCGAAATATAGTTAAATAAGCCGCATCATTATTTTCAGACGACCCGATGATGTCCATGAAACAAAAAATCTTCGTCCTCTACACAGGCGGCACCATAGGCATGACCCAAAGCAGCGAAGGCCTGCGCCCCGATACCGCGCTTGTCAGCCAAGCCCTTTCCCCTTTTTCAGACGACCTCGACTTCGAGTGGCACGTCTGCAATCCATTGATTGATTCTTCGTCCGTCACGCTGCAACACTGGCGCGACTGGCTGGACATCATCGCCGCCAAACTGCCTTCCTGCGACGGCATTCTGATACTGCACGGCACGGACAGCATGGCGTACACCGCCAACCTCCTCGCGCTTGCCCTGCAAGGTTTGGGTAAACCCATCGTCCTGACCGGCTCCCAATGGCCTTACGCTGCCGAAAACAGCGATGCCCCGCGCAACCTCTCCACCGCCGTCGCCGCCTTCAGCCTCAAGCTCAAACAAACCGTCATCGCCTTTGACGGCAAACTTTATCCCGCCGTCGGCAGCAGCAAAGTCAGTACCGAAACCGCCGCAGGCTTCGACAATCCGCATTTCGGCGCCATCGCCGAATGGGACGAAACCCAAGGCTGGCACCATATCCACATCCCGTCCCAAGACGCGGCAGATGTTTCAGACGACCTCAAAATCCGCTATCCCGATCCGCAGGCAAAAATCGCCGTCCGCACGCTTATCCCCGGCTTTGCCGTCCAAGAACTTGCGGACGGACTCGGACAGCTTCCCGCCCACGCCCTTATCTTGCAAAGCTACGGACACGGCAACACCCCCGCAGACGAAGGCTTCATCCGCGCCGTCCGAGACTTTACGCAGCAAGGAAAACTGCTGCTTAACATCAGCCAAGTCCGACAAGGTAGAACCGCCGCCGTTTACGCGCAAGGCAACGCGTTCCGCAACTCGGGCATCATCAACGGCGGCAAATGCAACCTCGAAACCGCCACCACGCTCATGACCCTTGCCGTATCGCAAGGCTGGGGGGGGAAGATGTTCACAAAGAATTGGTAAGACTAAAATTAGTGTGAAATCGATGAACCTCACCGACACCCATTGCCACCTTGCCGATCCCGCCCTGCGCGAAAACCTGACGCATATCCTGACCGCCGCGCGGGAGGCAGGGGTAGGGCGGTTTATCGTTCCCGCGACCCGGCTGCAGGATTGGCAGGACGTGGCGGATTTGGTGCAAAGGTCGTCTGAAAACCCGCTTTGGGACAACATCCATATCGCGCTCGGCATCCATCCTTGGTTTTCAGACGACGTTTCCGAACCGGATTTCCAGCATTTGGAACAAGCATTGCAAGCGCGTCCGACGGCATGGGTCGGCGAAATCGGCTTGGATTTTTACGACAAAACCCAAACGCCGCCGCAGCGCGAACGGCAAATCCAAGTCTTCAGCCGCCAGCTTGAAATCGCGCAAACCCTGCGCCGCCGCGTGATTATCCATAATCTTAAAGCCACCGCCGACATCGCCGCCGCCGTCAAACAGACAGGTTTTGCCCAAGGCGGCATCGTCCACGCCTTCTCCGGCAGCGCGGAAGAAGCGCGCGTGTTGACGAAATTAGGTTTCAAAATCGGCATCGGTTCGCTGTTGCTCAACCCGAACGCACGAAAAATACGCGAAACCCTCAAAACCTTGAATGACACCGATTTCGTCTTGGAAACTGACAGCCCGTTTATGCTGAAAAACGAAATCAACACGCCCGCCAACATCCGCCAAATCGCCGCCATCGCTGCTGAAATTCGCGGTGTTGCCGTTGAAGAGATAGCCGAAGCGACCGAGCGGAATGTGGAAATGTTGCTGGCAGCAGAAAAGGTCGTCTGAAAACGTTCCGTCTTATCGAAATCGTGTTTTCAGACGACCTTTGGTTGTGAATTTTTGTGATAATGCAACGAACACCGCTATTTATAAAAGAGATGTCTTGCCGGACAGTTTCCTGTAATGTAAACGAGTTGACAATTTTTTACATTAAATATGACAGAATTTGACTTTATTAGACAGTTTTTGCAAAAACAGCAGGCGGAAGGTTTGGTGTTGGGTATCGGGGACGATGCAGCCATCATCCGTCCAAGTATCGGATTTGATTTGTGTTTTAGTTCCGATATGTTGATTAAGGACAAACATTTTTTTTCAGATGTTTCTCCTGAAGATTTGGCATGGAAAATGCTTGCAGTTAACATATCCGATATGGCGGCGATGGGTGCCGTTCCAAAATGGGTTCTGCTCAGTGCGGGATTGCCCGATTTGGACGAAAAATGGCTGACGCGGTTTTGCGAAAGTTTCTTCTCGCTGGCACAACGTTTCGGTATCACGCTTATCGGCGGCGATACGACCAAAGGTGATTTGGTATTCAACATCACCATCGTCGGCGAACTGCCCCAAGGGCAAGCCCTGCGGCGCGATGCAGCGCAAGAAGGGGATGATATTTGGGTGTCCGGGCAAATCGGTATGGCTGCGGCAGCATTAAACCATCGTCTGAAAAACTGCACCCTGCCGCCGGAAGTCTTCGGACTTTGCGAAGATAAACTCCTCAGACCGGAGCCAAGGGTAGATTTAGGTTTGGCACTTTTGCCGCTTGCCCATGCCGCCCAAGATATTTCGGACGGGCTGGCGCAGGATTTGGGGCACATTTTGACCGCGTCGTCTTTGGGGGCGGAAATTTCGATAGATGTCTTGCCGGTTCCTGATGAATTGAGAACATCGCTGTCTGAAGAACAATGGACGGCTTTCGCCTTATCGGGCGGCGACGATTACGAATTGGTATTTACCGCTTCCACAGACCGTCGCAGTGAAATCCTTGCCGCAGCAGCGCAATGCGGTGTGGCGGTAACGAGGATAGGGAAAACAAACAACTCAGGCCGTCTGAAAATAAAGGATAAAAAAGGCGGCGAATTATTGCTTACTTCACGGGGGTTCGATCATTTTGGCTGAATTTAAACCTACTTTCACATGGCTCAAAGAGCGTCCTTTATGCTTCTTGGGCTTCGGTTTCGGCAGCGGTCTTTCTCCCGTCGCGCCGGGAACAGCCGGTACTTTGGCGGCTTTGCCTTTGGCGTTTGTCCTTCATTTGATCGGAATCGGCGGCTGGGTTTTGGCATTGTTGTGCATCGCCATGTTTGTTTGGGGAATCCGCATTTGCGGGTATACCGAAAAAGAGCTGGGCATACAGGATTACGGGGGTATCGTTTGGGATGAAATCGTAGCAATGATTTTGGTTTTGTCTTTCGTGCCTTTCCGCTGGAGCTGGTGGCTTGCGGCTTTTATCGTGTTCCGATTATTCGACATGCTCAAGCCTTGGCCGATTAAATGGTTCGACAGCCGCATCCACGGCGGGCTGGGTATTATGCTTGACGACCTGATCGCCGCACTGATGACCGGTCTGGTATTAGGGCTGGCATCTTGGATTTTTTAAACACACACAATTAAATATATGACTGCCGATAAAAAATATAAGGCAGGCACACTTTCACTCACTTTTAAATAAAAATAGAACCGCATCATCACGGGGAAGCAAAATGAATAGTATAGAAATCAGTGTAAAGCCGCGTTATATCGCCGGAAAAAGCGATGTTTATCGTGACCGCTATGCTTTTAATTATCAAATCACCATCTGCAACCGCAGCAATGAAGTCATCACATTGCGCCAGCGGTTTTGGGAAGTTACCGACGGGCACGGAGAAATCGGGCAGGTCGGACACGGCGGTTTGATCGAAGAGCAGCCTGTCCTGTATCCGGGTGAGGAATACGAGTACAACAGCGGTTCGCAAATCAGCACGCCTTGGGGCAGTATCGAAGGCGCATACGAGTTTGAAGACAGTATCGGCGAGCGTTTTATCATCGGCGTGCCGAAGCTGGATTTCAAAGCAGGCTTTACCCTGCAATAAAATACCCGAAAACAATACAAAGCGGGAATTCAGAGTCGTCTGAAAGAGATAAGGGGCTTTCAGACGACCTTTTTTTGCCTGTTCGTTTGATTTAAATGTTGGGTGATGGTTTTTTAGCGGTAAGAAGGTCGTCTGAAATTAATCCGTGAATCAAAATAGAAAGACCTCGTTTTTTTATGCTTGTGCAGATAGGGCAGGTATTTTCAGTCGCCGATATTTATTGGCTTTTTATCATGTTGAAATACAGATTTCCATTTGCGCAGGCTGATGTCAGACGGGTATTTTTATTTTAATGTTTTCCACATTGAGATCTGACGTTATGAATTTGGATTTATGGAAAAATAAGGGGCATATCATCAGACCGTTGCGTTTTTAAACACTTTATGCTGAAATGACCGAACACTAAAAACATAATGAGGAGAAAAATATGCAATTATTTTTGGAAAATTTAAAAGCGTTTTTTGAAACAGTCAGCGGCTGGGTCTGGGGACCTGTTATGCTGGTGTTATTGGTCGGAACGGGCGTTTTGTTGACCGTTATGCTCAAAGGCCTGCAATTTTCTATGCTCGGTTACGCGCTCAAGCAGGCGTTTATGCCGCAGAAAACAACGGATGACGGCGAAGACCACGAAGGCGATATTTCCCATTTCGCTGCTTTGATGACCGCCCTGTCCGCCACCATCGGTACAGGCAACATTGCAGGTGTGGCGACCGCCGTGGTTACCGGAGGTCCGGGTGCGGTATTTTGGATGTGGATGACCGCCATTTTCGGTATGGCTACCAAATACGCCGAGGGCGTGTTGGCGGTGAAATACCGCGTGACCAACTCCAAAGGCGAAATGTCTGGCGGGCCGATGTATTACATCGAAAAAGGCTTGGGCAAAAACTGGAAATGGATGGCATTGGCGTTTGCTTTATTCGGCACATTTGCTTCGTTCGGTATCGGCAGTTCGGTACAGTCCAACTCGGTTGCGCAGGCCGTTCAGACGAGTTTCGGCGTGGAACCGGGCTATACCGGCGTCGTCCTGACCATTCTGACAGCTATCGTTGTTTTGGGCGGTATTAAAGGTATCGCTAAAGCTGCTTCGTTTATCGTACCTGCGATGGCGGTGTTTTACGTTTTAGGCGGCATTGCCATTATTGCCGTCAATGCAGGCTTGCTAGCACCCGCCGTCAAACTGATTTTCTCCGATGCGTTCAGCGCGCAGGCTGTGGCAGGCGGCGCAATCGGGACGATGATCCGCTACGGCGTGGCGCGCGGCGTGTTTTCTAACGAGGCGGGTATGGGTTCTGCACCGATTGCCGCTGCAGCCGCGAAAACCGACCATCCCGTCCGCCAGGCATTGGTTTCCATGACCGGGACGTTTTTGGACACGATCGTCGTCTGCTCGATTACGGGAATTGTATTGGTGATGGGTTTGCTCGGCGCGGGCGGTGAGTTTGTCAAACCGGAATTGAGCGGCGCGGCGCTGACTACCGTTACCTTCCAAAAAATGCTGCCCGGTTTCGGCGGCTGGGTCGTTACCATCGGTTTGATTTTCTTTGCCTATTCGACTATTTTGGGCTGGTGTTACTACGGTGAGAAATGTGCGGCATATGTATTCGGCGAAAAATCCGCGAATCTCTACCGAGTTTTTTACGTCGCCTCGGTCATGCTGGGAACCGTCTTGAGTCTTGATTTGGTTTGGCTCGCTTCGGATACGTTCAACGGATTGATGGCTTTGCCCAACTTAATCGCCCTCTTGCTGATGGCGAAAGTAATTGTCAGGGAAACTCAGGATTTCAAAAAGAAAATCCGAAGCGGTGAATTGCCTCATTAATTTGAATGAAACAAAAGGTCGTCTGAAAACCAAAATTCTGTTTGAACTGCACCCCAAAAGTTGGACACATCCCCTCCAACTCACAAGGTGCAGTTTTTTTATGAGCAAATATACATTACACTTCAAATACCAAGCCGTACTCCACTACCTGCATATACGCAGCCAACAGCGTACCGCAGACCACTACGGCATTTCCCGAACCCACCTGAGACGATGGATACGCGCCTATCAAGAAGGCGGTATCGGCGCACTCGAACATCCCCAATCCAAAACCATGCCCCAACATCGAAAAAACCCCTTCATCGCAGATAAACCCGACCAAGAAAAAACACAGGCAGAGCTTATCGAAGAGTTGTGCTATATGCGCGCAGAGGTCGCCTACCTAAAGGAGTTAAAAGCCCTCAGCCAAAAGCAGACCGCAAAGGACAAAGCCAAACCGTCCAAACACTGAGGGCGCAACACCCGCTCAAATACCTGCTGCACATCGCAAACCTGCCCAAAAGCAGCTTTTACTACCACCACCAAGACCGACCCGACCCCGACGCAGCCGACAAAGCCCTCCTTGTCGAAACCTACCGGCGGCATAAAGGACGCTACGGGCAAAGGCGCATTGCCGCAGCATTGGATTGGAACCGCAAAAAAGCAGCTCGGTTGATGAAACAGATGGGGCTGAAAGCCAAAATACGGGCAAAAAAAGCCTACCGCCATCCCGCCATGGGTGAAATATCGGAACACCTCCTCAAACGCCGGTTCAAAGCCCAAAAGCCCAACGAAAAATGGCTGACCGACGTGACCGAACTCAAAGGGAGCGACGGCAAACTGTACCTCTCGCCAATCTTGGACTTGTTCAACCGCGAGATCGTCGCCTACGCCATGAGCCGCAGAGCCGACAGCGAAATGGTGAAGGAAATGCTCGAAAAAGCTGCCCCCCGTCTGACTGCTAAAGGAACGATGCTTCATTCGGACCAAGGTGTACTGTACCGTACGGCGGGGTATAGGGAATTGCTTGCGGAGCATTCCATGGTTCAAAGCATGTCGCGAAAGGCGAACTGTTGGGACAATGCGCCGATGGAAAGCTTCTTTGCGGTGTTGAAGACGGAGTGTTTCTATAATGCAGGTGAATTGACGGTAGATGAATTGATGAAGCAGATAGATGACTATATGGATTACTACAACCGGGAGCGTTGCAGTTTGAAATTGAAAAAGCTGAGTCCTGTCGCATACAGAACCCAGCTTGCACAGAGCGCCTGAATAGGCTTTTATGAGTGTCCAAGATTTGGGGGCCAGTTCAGTTTTCAGACGACCTTTGCGTTTCTAAACCTTTTCAATACCAATCTATTCAAGACTCGGCACAATCTTTCAGCGTATCTTTATAAGTATAAAGGT
The DNA here is from genome assembly GCA_003028315.1 of Neisseria mucosa. Taxonomy (NCBI): domain Bacteria; kingdom Pseudomonadati; phylum Pseudomonadota; class Betaproteobacteria; order Neisseriales; family Neisseriaceae; genus Neisseria; species Neisseria mucosa. Next base: position 187,272 of record CP028150.1, read on the forward strand.
ACGATGCGCCGACAAACGATGCGCCGCCGAAGACATTGCCTAAAAACACGGGAATCATGTTGAAGAAAAACTGCCCCCATGTGATGTCTGCGCCCGCCAAAATACCGGCGGGGATGACGAACATATTGGCGACAAGGTGTTGGAAACCGTTTAACACGAAAATCATCACAGGAAACCAAATCGCCAACATCCGCCCTGCCGTATGTTTGGCGGCAAAGTGCAGCCATGCGCCCATACACACCATCCAGTTACACGCGACCGCCGAGACGAAAGCCCTGCCGAAATCCATATGGACTTTGGCTTCCGCCACCGCAATCGTTTTTTCTGCCACGCTGCCTTCGGTCATCCCGACGTAGTGTCCGAGGAAAAACGCCATCGCCAGCGTTCCCGCCAAATTGCCCAGACACACGACGACCCAGTTGCGCAGCAGCATTTTTGTGGAAATCCGCCCTGCCAAACGCCCCAAAGACATAATCATCATATTGCTCGTTACCAGCTCGCCGCCGCCGAGCAGGATGCAGATTAGGGCGATGGGGAACATTGCCGCGCCGAGTAAAGTCGCCAAGCCGCCCCATTCGTGCGGAATGCCGCTGACCACTTTCAAATAGGCAAGATAACCGAAGCCGATATATCCGCCTGCCAAAACGCTCAAAACCGCCAGCGTGGAAACGCTGGATTGTGCTTTGGCACAGCTTTTATCGAGGACGACCTGTAAAATTTCCTGTGGGTATAAATCGCGCGAAGCCATGATTTTCCTTAAAGTGGATTGAGGTGGGAACGCCGCTTTTGAAAGACGGCAAAACTGTCGCGGTAGGGCAGTGTCGGGGGATGCCGGTTTACGGTCTTATCGGATAAAAAACAATAGTGTATTAAACCTAAAATGAGGTCGCGCCGCCTTGCTTTGGCTCAAAAGAAAGATTATTACATGAGGGGTGATTGAGATAAGGCAGGAAGTATATATGTTTCAGATGCGTTTGAAGGAACCTGCCGAATCTGGTTTCAAATGCCCGCCGATACGGTCTCGCGATTTGTCAAACCTGCCCGATTTATGGGAAAATCGCATGATTTAATTTTAATTTAACGAAGGGCGACACCGTGTTAGACAGAGAAGGCTATCGCCCCAATGTCGGTATCATCTTAATCAACAACCGCAACGAAGTCTTTTGGGGCAAACGTGTGCGCGAACATTCTTGGCAGTTCCCGCAAGGCGGCATCAAGCCGGGCGAAAGCCCCGAAACCGCCATGTACCGCGAGCTGTACGAAGAAGTCGGGCTGTTGCCGCAACACATCAAAATCGTCGGCCGCACGCGCGACTGGCTGCGTTACGACGTGCCGAGCCACTGGGTACGCCGCGAATGGCGCGGTTCGTATCGCGGGCAGAAGCAGATTTGGTATCTTTTGCGGCTGGTCGGGCGCGACAGCGACATCAATCTGCGCGCCTGCCACCATCCCGAATTTGACGGCTGGCGTTGGCACCAATATTGGGCTCCCGTTGACGAAGTGATTGATTTCAAACGCGACGTTTACTTGGGGGCATTGAAAGAACTCTCCTCCCGCTTCCTGCGCGGTATGGAAAGCTACGAAGACTTTACCGCGCGCCTGCCTTTTGACAACCGATAAAACAACGAAACGCAACGCTTTCAGGTCGTCTGAAAGCGTTGTTCTTCCTTTCAGACGACCTCTTCCCCTATGACTAAAAACAACCAATACAGCGAATCCAGCATTACTGTCCTCAAAGGCTTGGAGCCGGTCAAAGAACGTCCCGGCATGTACACCCGCACCGACAGCCCGACCCACATCTGCCAAGAAGTCATCGACAACGCGGCGGACGAGGCGTTGGGCGGTTTCGCCACTGAAATCGACGTGCGCATCCACGACGACGGTTCGCTTTCCGTGCACGACAACGGGCGCGGCATTCCCGTCGGGCTGCACCCTGTCGAAGGCGTGCCTGTGGTCGAACTCGTGTTTACCCGTCTGCACGCGGGCGGCAAGTTCAACAAAAAAGACGGCGGCAGCGCGTATGCCTTTTCAGGCGGTCTGCATGGCGTGGGCGTGTCCGTGACCAACGCCCTCTCCACCCGCCTTGAGGTCACCGTCAAACGCGAAGGCAAAATCCACCGCATCGTGTTTGCCGGCGGCGACGTGGTCGAGCCGTTGGCGGAAGTGGGCAAATGCGCCGTCAAAGACAGCGGCACCGAAGTGCGCGTCTGGCCGGACGGCAAATATTTTGAAAGCCCGAATTACAGCATCCCCGAACTCGAACGCCTGCTGCGCGCCAAAGCCGTGCTGCTGCCGGGCGTGCGCGTTTCCCTGACCCGCCCGGTAAAAGGCGAAGACGAAGCGCACACCCAAACCTGGCACTACCCCGACGGCCTAAAAAGCTATTTGACCGACCTGATTGCCGACGCGCAAGAAGCCGTGCCGCTGTTCTCCTGCGAAAACTACATTTCAGACGACCACAACGGCGATTTCAGCATCGGCGAAGGCGCCGCGTTTGCCCTGACCTGGCTGGAAGAAGGCTCGTGCGCCAACGAAAGCTACGTCAACCTCATCCCCACCCCGCTGGGCGGTACGCACGAAGCGGGCTTGAAACAAGCCGTGTTCAACGCCGTCAACAACTTCATCAACCTGCACAACCTCCTACCGCGCGGCGTGAAAGTGCAAAGCGACGACGTATTCAGCAAAACCGCCTTCGTCCTCTCCGCCCGCGTCCTCGATCCTCAGTTCCAAGGTCAGACCAAAGACAAGCTGACCAACCGCGACGCGCTGAAACTCGTTGCCGCCGTATCGGGTGACCCTTTGGAATTGTGGCTGAACCAAAACGTGGACTTCGGCAAAAAAATCGCCGAACTCGCCATCCGTCAGGCACAGGCGCGGATGCGTTCGGTTAAAAAAATCGAAAAGAAAAAAGGCAGCGGCGTCGCCGTCCTGCCCGGCAAACTGACCGACTGCGAAAGCGAAGACATCCGCGAAAACGAACTCTTCCTCGTCGAAGGCGATTCCGCCGGCGGCTCCGCCAAACTCGCCCGCGACAAAGCCACACAAGCCATCCTGCCCCTGCGCGGCAAAGTACTCAACAGCTTCGAAGTCCACCCCGACCAACTCTTCGGCAACGCCGAAATCCACGACATTTCCGTCGCCATCGGCGTTGATCCGCACGGCATCAACGACCATCCCGACATAAGCGGCCTGCGCTACGGCAAAATCGCCATCCTGTCCGATGCCGACGTGGACGGCTCGCATATTCAAGTTTTGCTGTTGACCCTGTTCTACCGCCACTTCCCGAAACTGGTCGCCGACGGACACATCTACGTCGCCCAGCCGCCGCTGTTCCGCGTCGATGTCAACGCACAAGGCAAAAGCAAACCCGCCCGCAAATTCTACGCCCTCGACCAAAACGAACTCGACAGCATTTTGGAGCGGCTGCAAAAAGAAGGTGTCAAAGAAACCGCCTATTCCATCAGCCGTTTCAAAGGTTTGGGCGAGATGAACCCCGACCAGCTCAAAGACACCACCATGCACCCCGACACCCGCCGCCTGTTGCAGGTGCAAATCCCCGAAGGCGCGGATGACGAAACACGCGACATCTTCGTCAAACTGATGGGCAAAGGCGAAGCCGCCGCCCGCCGCGCATGGATGGAGCGTGAAGGCGATACGGCGGAATTGGATATTTGATGCCGTTGGTTTGAAAAGCAAAAAGGTCGTCTGAAAACGGATTTGGGTTTTCAGACGACCTTTTATTTTTAGGGCTTACAGACCGAATAGGGCGGTGTCGCCTTTGCCTTGGCGGATGAGTTCCGTGCCGTTGGTCATGTCGATGACGGTGGTTGGCTCGGTACCGCACCAGCCGCCGTCAATCACCAAATCGACGCTGTGTTCGAGGCGGTCGCGGATTTCGTAAGGATCGGTCAGCGGCTCGTCGTCTTCGGGCAGCATCAGGGTGCAACTGAGCAGCGGCTCGCCCAATTCCTGCAACAGGCTCAGGGCGATGGTATTGTCGGGTACGCGCAGGCCTATGGTTTTGCGTTTCGGGTGCAGCGTGCGGTTCGGGACTTCTTTGGTGGCTTGCAGGATGAAGGTGTAGCTGCCGGGGGTGGCGGCTTTGAGCTGGCGGAATTGGGCGTTGTCGACTTTGGCGTAAGTGCCCAATTCGCTCAAATCGGCGCACATGAGGGTCAGGTGGTGTTTCAAGTCGATTTTGCGGATGGCGAGGATGCGTTCCATCGCGGCTTTGTCGCCGAGTTTGCAGCCGAGCGCGTAGCAGGAGTCGGTGGGGTACACGATGACTCCGCCGCTTCGGACGATGTCGGCGGCCTGTTTGATCAGGCGTTCCTGCGGGTTGTCGGGGTGGATGGCGAAGAATTGTGCCATGGCGGTTTTCCTTTTGGCAGTTTGTGTTGCGGATATTTTAAAACCGATGGTTTGAAATGACAAAAGGTCGTCTGAAAATACGGTTTCGGAACGGAAACTGCGTTTTCAGACGACCTTGTGTTTTGGATGCGAATCAGGGTTCGGGACGCAGCCACATCCAGACGGCGACGCAGCCGCAGCCCAATGTGGACGCCGCGCCTATCCACCATTTTTCGGGAAAGCGCCAAAACATGAAGATGCAGGATAGGCTCATCATGCTGATGGCGAAGATTTTGGCTTTGCGCGGGACGGCGCCGTTGTTTTCCCAGTTTTGCACCATGGGGCCGAAATAGCGGTGTTGGTGCAGCCAGCGGTGGAAACGGGGCGAGGCTTTTGCCCAGCAGGCGGCGGCGAGCAGGACGAAAGGTGTGGTTGGCAGCAATGGCAGGAAAATGCCGATGATACCTAAAAGTAAGGAAACTGCGCCGCAAAAGATGAGTAAGTAGCGAATCATGTTGTTTTGTTGGAAATCTTATTCGGATGCTTTGGTTTTGCCGTGATCAAACGGGCAGCGGGGAATATCGAGCTTGTCCCAGCCTTCGTGTCCCATTTTTTCGAGCAGGGCGATGTTGCGCTCGAAAATGGCGGAGGCGTCGGGGAAGGCTTGTGCGGCTTTGGCGATGCTGTCTTCGCGGATGAGGTGCAGGGTGGGGTAGGGCGAGCGGTTGGTGTAGTTGCCGATGTCGTCTGAATCCGTGCCTTCAAATTGGAAATCGGGATGAAACGGGGCGATTTGGACAATGCCTTCCAAACCGTTGTCCACAACGGCGGCATCGGCAATGTCGAGCATTTGGTTGAAGGTGTCGAAGTCGGGGAAAAGGGTTGGGTGGACAAGCAGGGTGGTTTCCAGCTCGTCGGCGGGCGTGTCGCCCAAAAGCTGCAATTCGCGGTCTAAGTCTTCGAGGAAACCGTCCAGATGGCGGGCCTGGCTGACGCTGATGCGCACGAGGTTTTTGACGTGCGGCGCTTTGGCGAAGGGGCAGAGGTTGAGTCCGATGACGGCTTTTTCGAGCCATTGGCGGGTGTGGTCGGTTACGGTGGCGGAGTCAGGGGTAGTCATGCGGGAATTAGGATTTGATTTAATTAAAAATAGTTCTCAAAAAGTATAACAAATAACATGGGTTTTAGGCAAAGGGCATGGGTGTGCGGATAGGGAAAATTTATGTGTGGCCAGTATGTAACAGGTCGTCTAAATATTTTTTTGTTTATGAAGAAAACCATAGCGGAAAGCAATGAAAAAACGAAGAAATTTTCCCGTCTAACCTATTGCGTCGACAGGGATTTTGCCGTTTAATGCGAACCTGCTGAATCAAGGGCCCGAGGCATATGCCGGCCGCCCCCACAGTTAACCTTTTGTATGCGGACAGTCTGCGCTTGACTGACTGCCGCCGCTGCAACAATTCCCCCTTCCACAAAAGGACTGTACCCATGAAAAAAACTTCAATGGCGGCGGCACTCATCGGCCTCGTCTTGACTGCATGCAGCGGCGGCCAACAAACCGCCGCAGAATCTTCCGCACCTTCTTCCCATACAGCCTCCGACAAGCTCAATATCTACAACTGGTCGGACTACGTCGATCCCGCCACGCTTGAAGCGTTCGAAAAAAATACGCATATCAACGTCCGCTACGACTACTACGACAGCAACGAAGCCCTCGAAGCCAAGCTTTTGACCGGCAAATCCGGTTACGACCTCGTTGCACCGTCCATTGCCAACGTCGGACGCCAAATCAAAGCCGGTGCGTATCAAAAAATCGACAAAAGCCAAATCCCGAACTACGCCAACATCGATGCCGACCTGCTTGCCATGATGGCAAAAGTTGATCCGGGCAACCAATACGCCGTCCCTTATTTCTGGGGCATCAACACGCTCGCCATCAACAAAAAACTGGTTCAAAAAGCCTTGGGGACGGAGCAGCTGCCCGAAAACGAATGGGATTTGGTGTTCAATCCCGAATACACCAAAAAGCTAAAATCCTGCGGCATCAGCTATTTTGACAGCGCCATCGAACAAATCCCGCTCGCGCTGCATTATTTAGGCAAAGACCCGAATACCGAAAACCCGGACGATATCAAAGCCGCCGTCAACATGATGAAAAAAGTGCGTCCCGACATCAAACGCTTCACTTCGTCAGGCTATATTGACGATATGGCGGCGGGCAACCTTTGCGTTTCAGTCGGTTACGGTGGCGATTTGAACATCGCCAAAACACGCGCGCAAGAAGCGAAGAACGGCGTCGAAATCGAAGTGTTAGCACCCAAAAGCGGCGTCGGCATCTGGGTGGATTCCCTGATGATTCCGCGCGATGCCCAAAATATCGCCAATGCGCACAAATACATCAACCACACGCTCGATCCCGAAGTCGCGGCACAAAACGGCAATTTCGTTACCTACGCCCCCGCCAGCCGCCCTGCCCGTGCATTGATGGACGAAAAATATACCGGCGATGCGTCTATCTTCCCGACCAAGGAATTGATGGATAAAAGTTTCATCGTATCGCCCAAATCAACAGATGCAAGCCGCCTGAGCGTCCGCTTGTGGCAATCGCTGAAAGCAGGCAAATAGCCGTTTTGATGCGTTGGAAAACTAAAGGTCGTCTGAAAACCCACAATCGGGTTTTCAGACGACCTTTCACTTTCTCAACTCAACATCAGAATTTCGCTTGCAGCCTCAACCAAGCGGTACGGCCAGGTTCGTTGACGCGCAAGGTTTGCGTGCCTGCTGAAGGGTCGCCGCCTTTGCTGACGAATTCGGCATAGGTTTTGTTGAACACGTTGTCTATGCCGGCCTGCAAGGTGGCGTATTTGCTGAATTTCCAGCCGGCATTGAGCGAGAGTACGCCGAATCCGGAAGAGGCACCGATGTCCTGACCGACGATATTGCCTTGACCTTTGCTGTAACGGTTTTGTTTCGCTACGACGCGCCATAACGCGCCTGCGCTGTATTTGCCGTTGTCAAAGGCGAGGGTGTTGTTCCACTCGAGCGGCGGGGTTTGTGCCAAAGGTTTGCCGTCGGTACGGTTTTTGCCGTGGGTGTAGGCGAGGCTGCTGCCGATTTCCCAATTAGGTGCAAACGTCCATTTGACTTCGGCTTCGCCGCCGAAACGAGAGGCTTTAACGTTGCGTACGCCTAAATCCGTGCCTTGGCGTTCGAGTATGATGAAGTTTTTGACATCGCTGCCGAATACGGATACGGAGGCATGGAGGTTAGGACGTTTCCAGATGATGCCCGCATCGATTTGGCGGTTTTGTTCGGGATGGATGATTTTCTTTTTGGCGCGCAGACGTTCCCAGTAGTCGGGCGAGCGTTCGGCGATACCGAATCCGGCGTAGTATTTCAAGCCGTTATCCGTATCACGTTCCCAACGTAAGAAACCGGAATTCAAGTTGAATTTCTGATGTTTCAAAACGGGATCGGTTACGTCTGCGGAATCGTAATGCGCTTTGACACGGTCGTGGCGCAAGCCTGCTACCCAACGTTGTTTGTCGGTTTGCTGCCAAGCGGCTTCGGTGAAAACGCCCCATTGTTTGAAACTTTGATTGGGCATGTAGGGCTTGTGGCTGTAACCGTCGCCGCCGCGTTCCATACGGGCGACGTGTACGTCGTCCATATAATCTACGCCGGTTTGCAGATTGAGTTTGTCCCAGTCGAAGGTGGCTTTCAGACGACCTGTGTCGGTGTTGCGTTTGGGGTTGTTGGCGTTTTTAATCTGTTTGCCTGCCGGATTGCGGATGGTGCGCAGGCTGTATGTGTCCATGACGTGGTCGATTTCGCTTTCACCGTAGCGCAATTCGAGTTCGCTGAACCAAGGGGTGAGGTTGCGTTGGGTAAAGCGGACGTTCCATGCGTCGCGGTCGAATTTGCTGCCGTCCATCATGCGGTCGGCGTAGGCGACTTTGGCCCTGCTGCGTTCGTATGTGCCGGCAATGGTGGTGTTTTCGGTCGGGGTGATGCCCAGTTGCAGCATTTGGCTGTCGCGTTTGAAATGGGAGTGGACGCTCTTGCCTGAGCCGTCTTTGTAGTCGCCGGCTTCGTTATGGGAAATATTGCTGCGGACGTAGCCGTATTTGCCGCCGAACTCGGCTTCAAGCGAACCGTCGCGGCGGTCGTTGCTGCCTGCGGTCAGGGAGGCGTTGATGTTGTAGGGTTTTTCGCTGAAATCAGGGTCTTTGCGGATGAATTGTACCGAGCCGCTGACCAAACCCATGCCTTGGGTTACGGTTTGCGGGCCTTTGGTGACGACGACTTTGTCGAAAGAATTCGGGTGGATGTAGGCAGTCGGCGGGTCCATACGCATGCTGCAGCCGCCGTAAATAAACTGGTCGTCTGCGTTAATCGACAGGCGCGAACCGCCCAAACCGCGGAACAATGGATCGCCCGAGCTTCCGCCTTTGCGGATGATGCTCATGTTGGGCACGGATTGTAAAAGGTCCGCACCGTCTCCGGCAGGGAGGGGTTGCAAAGCAGCTTTGGGGTTGAAAGTAACGCTATTGGCTTTTTGTTGTTGTGTGCCGGTGACGGTAACGGGGGAAAGGATAACAGTTTCTTCGGGAACGGGGTCTGTGTCCGCCCAAGCCTGGGATACGGCTAAGGCAATCGGCAGAAGGAGTAGCTGGTGTTTCATTCTTAGAGCTCCTTTTATTGGTTTAGTTCATTGGGTGTAGTTAATTACTACTTTGGTAGTATAAAGAATGTCAGGCAGTTTGTGAGTAATAAAACGGTTTTATTTAATTTAAGTCAATATTTTTGAGGCATAATTAAATTATTTGAATAATAGTAGTAACTGTATTGATTAATTGCCTGCTTTTCCATCTGGCAGGAAGAAGGAATAAGGTTGCTGCGGGGATAAAGAGGGCTGTGTTCAGGATTGGTGTGCAAACCTGTTTCGGCGTGCTGCGAAGGCGTGTCCCTTGGCATTCCGTTTACAGTCATTACGATATTTCAAACAGCAAAAAGGTCGTCTGAAAATTTTTCAGACGACCTTGGTTTTAACGGGAAACTCCTGACCACCGATACAGACGGTTTATTTAAACCAACCCCTGACGCGCTCCAGCCCGCCGAAATTGATGCAGGCATCGGCGACTGCCTGCGCTTTCGGTTTGGCGCGGTAAGCCACGCCTACGCCCGCTTCTTTAAGCATCGGAATATCGTTCGCACCGTCGCCCATCGCCAAAACCTGATGCGGCTGCAATCCGAGGCGGTCGCGGTATTCGCGCAATAAATCCGCCTTGGCCTGCGCGTCGATGATTCTGCCTTTCAGACGACCTGTCAGCTTGCCGTTTTCAATTTCCAAAATATTGGCGTGTTGGTATTCGAAGCCGAGGCGTTGTTGCAGCCTTTCGGTGAAAAACGTGAATCCGCCCGACACCAGCATGAATTTCACGCCGTGCGCCTTGCATTCGTCCAGCAAAAATTCCGCGCCGGGCGAGAGCCGCAAAACGTTTTCATAAACCTCCGCCAAAACCCGTTCGTTCAATCCCGCCAACAGGGCGACGCGGCTGCGCAAAGACTGCTCGAAATCCAATTCACCGCGCATCGAGCGTTCGGTAATTTCCGCCACACGGTCTTTCAAGCCGACACCCGCCGCAATTTCATCGACGCATTCAATGGTAATCAGCGTCGAATCCATATCGCTGACAATCAGCCCGAGTTCGCCGAACGCCATATCGGGCAACACGGCGTGGTCGATTTGACGGCTGTCCAGCAACGCCGCGTCTGCTTCGTTGAAAGAAAACCCTTCTTCAACAATAAAACGCATACGCTTTTCATCGGCGTAATCAGGCTCGGGCAGGCGGGTGAGGAGAGCGGAAGGCAGGGCTTCGGGGGAGGGGAATTGGAGGACGAGGGCATGCGGCATGGCGGTGGCTCAAAAAATGCGGATTGCGGATTATAGCAAAGCCTGAAGATTTCATATCGGGAAGGTCGTCTGAAAACGGGCTTCCTGATGAAAACCGTATGCGTGCGGCGATGCGACGAAGCGGTTTTCAGACGACCTTTTGGGGAAGTATAGTGGATTAAATTTAAATCAGGACAAGGCGACGAAGCCGCAGACAGTACAGATAGTACGGCAAGGCGAGGCAACGCCGTACTGGTTTAAAGTTAATCCACTATAATTCCTTTGAATCAAATAGGACGCCTATTCGCCATCATGGCTGCTTTTGTGTGTATGGGCATGACGGCGGCGGTACGGTTTGGTTTTACCTGCCAAGATTTTGCACGGACAAGTTGTTTGAAATTTTCGGCAAACTAGCGGATAAAGCATACGCGACGGGATTTGGTAAGGTATGGCGTGTAGCGTCGGCAAGTTTGTCCCAATATCCAAACTTGGCCTTAAACGCCTCAAACCCTTTTGAAATGTTCCCAAACCGGTTTGCAGTTTTCCGGCAGTTCGGGACACGCGCCGAGGATGCCGCCACTGAAGTCGTTTAAGCGGTGGAAATCGCTGCCCGCGCTGGCGAGCATACCGAAGCGTTCTGCCAGCAGCGCGTAGTTGAGGCGGTCGTTTTTGCAGCAGTTGCCGCTGTGGACTTCGATGCCCACGCCGCCGAGGTTTTTAAATTCTTCAAACAGATTGCGCTTGACGGTGGCGGACAAGTCGTAGCGCATGGGGTGGGCGATGATAGCCATGCCGCCTGCGCCGTTGACGGCGGAGACGCAGTCTGCCAGCGTCGCCCATTCGTGACGGACGGCGCAGGATTTGCCGTCGCCCAAGTATTTGGTGAACGCCTGCTGCTTGTTTTTGACGTGTCCCGCTTGGATGAGGAACTCGGCGATGTGGGTGCGGCTGACCATTTCTTTGTTTGCTGCCAGCGCGAGCGCACCGTCGTATGCGCCGCCGATGCCTTTCTTTTCGAGCTTGGCGGCGATGGCTTCAAGGCGTTTCAGACGACCTTGCCGCACTTGTGCCAACAGGTTTTGCAGGTTTTCGTCCTGTTCGTCGAAATCCAAACCGACGACGTGTATGGTGCGCCCGCGCCAAGTTACGGAGATTTCCACGCCGTTGACGAAACGCAGCCCGAGCTTGTCGGCTTCGGCACGTGCTTCGGCAATGCCGCCGGTGTGGTCGTGGTCGGTCAACGCCAGCAGCGTGCAGCCGTTTTGATGCGCAAGGCGCACGACTTCGGTAGGGGAGAGCATACCGTCGGAAACGGTGGAATGGCAATGCAGGTCTATCATGGGGCGTTATGCGTGTGGTGAACGGTGGGCGGGGTGTTTTAATATTGTCGGGCAGTGGCGACGGCGGTAATTTTAAAAACGGGTGTATGGCAAATTCAAAGGAAAAGACCCTATGCTGTCATTCCCGCGCAGGCGGGAATCCAGACTTTGATTTGTCGGAAATGTTTAAGGTTAACCGCTATTTCAAACTTCTGGATTCCCGCCTGCGCGGGAATGACGATATAAGTATTTTCTATTTCAATTCACAATAAAAGGTCGTCTGAAAACGCGGTTTCCATCAAGCCGAACCGTTTTCAGACGACCTTTCCGTTGTCTTCGTCGTCCGTCCAACCCGCTTCTTTCAATTTCCGCCGTTGCGCGTCGTATTTGGCTTTATCCGTCCAATAAATCGTCTGGATGCAGGCATCGCCGCAGTCGCTGCCGCAGCATTCCCACGATTCTGGGCGGACGGGTTCGTCTAGAAGCGGTTCGCCCAAGAGGGCTTCGGCTTTATTCTTCAGGGTCGTATCCATCGGCAATTTCCAAGCGCGCGCCGTCAAACTCGATGACTTCGCCGCCGCGTATTTTGGCGGTTTTACGGGTTTCGGTTTCTCCGTTGCGCAATACCAGCCCTTCGGTGATAAACGCTTTCGCCTGCCCGCCGCTTTCGGCAAGTCCGGCGAGCTTCAGAAGGTCGCATAAGGCGATGTATTCGTTGTCTTCGAGATAGACGGTGGCTTCCATGAGGTTTCCTGTAATAGGTTTGGTTCGGATGCGTCAAATTGTAACATAGGTCGTCTGAAAGCCGTTTCAGACGATCTTGAATCTTCATGCGGATGTTGTTTATCAAAAAAAAGCAGAAGTACGGAAATCATGAAATAGCTCAATTAACATTAGTTATTTAATTACAAATTATGTGCATTAAGATAAAATATAATCATTATTATTCATAATAATTAACTTGATTATCAACCCGAGAACTTACGCATGAAACCTTTAAAAACCCTCGCACTTATTGCTACCGCATTACCTTATGCCGCATTTGCTGAAGACGTGCCGCAACCTGTACTGACTTCGGAATTGCAAACCGTCAACGTAACCGGCAAAAACCGTTCTACCCGCACCGAAAACCGCGACTCTTACACCACCTCTGCCATGCGCACCACCACCGGCCTTGCCTTGTCCCCAAAAGAAACGCCGCAATCGGTGAGCGTGATTACCAAGACACAAATCAATGAGCAGGGGATTACCAATTTGGTTGATGCCCTGAAAACCACCACCGGTGTCAACGTCATCCGTGATGCCGGCATTCCGCGCTTCCAATCGCGCGGGTTCTATATCGACCAAATCGAAGAGGACGGAATCTCATCTACCGTCCCCGGCGCCATCAACAATCCGATGTATGACGCGCAAAGCATGAACGACATCGCCGTTTACGACCATATCGGAGTCGTGCGCGGTGCGACCGGGCTGACGCAGGCAAACGGCGAGCCGGGCGGTACGGTGAACGCCGTACGCAAACGCCCCACCGGCGAACGCATCATTCAGGGCGAAGTCCAAATCGACCGCTTCGGTAAAGTCCGTACCACCGGAGATTTTTCAGGTCGTCTGAACGATGAAGGCACCTTGCGCGGCCGCGCCGTCGTCGCATTGGAACGCGACAAAAATTTTAAAGACCGCGTCAAAGGCGGCAATGCCACACTTTACGGCGTGATGGATGCATCCGTCGGCGACAACACCAAAATCACTTGGGGCGGCCTCTATCAGCGCAAACACACCAAGCCCGACGACTGGGGTGTGGCATTGAACCTGCCGCGCGATACCTATCTGGGCTACAACTGGAACAAAGGCATTTACGATAAAGCGAACGCATTCGCCGAAGTGGAACACTATTTCAACGACAACTGGCGTTATACCGGCAAGCTGGATTACAACTACAACGAAAATACCAAGAAAAACAGCGGCATTTACAATACGTCCACGTCCTACGCAGGCTACACGCCCGGCGGCACATTAGCCTCCGGCTGGTTGAGCCGTTACGACAATGACGAAAAACAACTGACCTTCAAAAACAATTTGAACGGCAAATTTGAAATTGCGGGCGTGCCGCAGGAAATCTTTACCGAATACACTTACACGCATACCAAAAACAACGGCAGCCGCCGTCAATACAACCCGGGCGTTTCCTTCGACCCGATGACCTTTACCGGCAACGAAATCGCCGAACCCGCCGACTGGTACGCCACACCTTATCAGATGTATTGGGAAACCCATTCCAAACGCACCACCCACGCGCTGCTTTTGGGCTTCCGTTTCAATATGTTGAAAGAAAAACTGCACATCATGGCAGGTACGCGTTGGAACCACATCAAATCGAAATATATAACCGACTATTTCTACACGGATGGCAAGATAGACAACGATCCCGATTCGGTTACCGACCGCAAAACCGTCCGTTTCAATCCTTATTTCGCCGTTACCTACGATTTGACGCCGAACCAAAGCCTGTATGCCAGCTACACATCCATCTTCAAACCGAACAGCAATCAGCGCAAAGACAAATCCTATCTCGACCCCGTTACCGGCGCGAACTACGAAATCGGCTGGAAGGGCGAATGGTTTGACCACAAGCTGAATACCTCGCTTGCCCTGTTTGACATCGAACAGAAAAACCGCGCGGTGCAGGTTTGGGATACGGCAGACCAAAAATGGTATTGGGAACCCGTCGGCAAAGTCCGCAGCCGAGGCATCGAAGCCGAAATATCCGGCAACCTGAGCGAAGATTGGAAACTGTTTGCGGGTTATACGTTCAACCGGTCCAAATATCTTGAAGCGGAAAGCAAAGGCACCGTCCCTGCAGGCACCAATTTCAGCCTACACACGCCGAAACACATCCTGCGCCTCCACACCAGCTACAACCTGCCGTTTGGCGGCAAAAAATGGACCATCGGCGGCGGCGTAACCGCACAAAGTAAAACCGCCAGCCTCTACGGCGTGAAGCGCGGCAGTCATGCGGTCTTCAATGTCAATATCGATTATCAGGCATCGAAAAACCTGAAACTTGCGCTGATTTCGACCAACCTGTCCAACCGATACTACTACGAGAACAACAAAGTCAGCAGCAAAGGCGCGAACAACTACTACGGCGAACCGCGTAATGTAATGTTCAACGTCAATTACAAATTCTAATCCGCCTTCCGTAGAAAGGTCGTCTGAAAACTGTTTTCAGACAACCTGCCTAGCCACACGGCAATCCGCCTTTTCACGGTTCGCAAGAAAATGAAGCTAAAACTGACTGATACACAGATACCCCCTCGCCAAACAGAAGAAGGGGTATTTTATTGCCGGCCAGAATTTTGACTTATGGCAAGAGTATGTGAAAAAACGTGAGGTCGTCTGAAAAAACGCTTGCCATTTTTTACAGATGGTTTATAGTTCTTTATAACTAATTTTCAGCTAATTCCTTATATCTATCTTTGCAACCTTGGATAAGTAGTTGCCATTGGGTACTCTGCCCGGCGGCAACATTTTTTTATCCGCCGGGATTTGATAAAATCCGTCCGTTTTATCTGACGCAGGTCGTCTGAAAAACCTAATACTTTGAATATTTATAGTTTTTATGGTTATAAATATCAAATAAAAATAAACATTTTACGACAACAGCTTTATCTGGAATCAATCAAATGAACAATACAAACAAAGAGAAACTTTTCAAACTCAGCACCTTGGCGTTCTGCCTTGCCGCGCTGCCGCAAGCCGTTCAAGCCGCTGAAGAAGTGCAGCAGGTCGAATTAAAGCAGGTCAATGTGGTCGGCAAAAACCGCAGCCTGCGTACCGAAAATCGAAATGACTATACGACTTCGGCTATGAGTTCTACCACAGGACTGGCATTGACTCCGCGCGAGACGCCGCAATCCGTCAGCGTTATTACAAAAAATCAAATTAACGATCAAGGTATTACTACGCTGGCAGATGCGTTGAAAACAACGACTGGCGTAAATGTCGTTCGCCAAGGGAACCGCACCCATTTCCAAAGCCGCGGATTCTATATTGAAAAATTGGAAGAAGACGGCATGGCTACCACTATTGGTGCGCCGGGCATATTTGGCAGTCCTGCCAGAGACGGGCACAACATCACCGACCTTGCCATGTATGACCACATTGAAGTTGTGCGCGGTGCGGCCGGGCTGACCCAATCCAACAGCGCGCCCGGAGGTACGATTAATGCCGTACGCAAAAAACCGACGGTTAAAAAACAAATCAGTATGAATGGTTTAGCCGACCGTTTCGGTAAACGGCATATCGAATTGGATGCCTCGGGCACTTTAAGCTCAGAAAACCAACTCCGCGGGCGTATTGTCGGCAGTTTTGATCATGACAAAACATTTCAGGATAAAGTGAAAGGGCAAAATAGCCTTCTTTATGGCGTTTTGGAAAAAGACATCGGAGAAAACAGCAAGGTTTCTGTCGGTGCGTACCGTATCGCCCAGCGCAACACCCCCAATCTCAACGGCTTACCTTTATGGGAAGACGGAAGCAGTCTGCCGCGCGACAGCTATTTCGGTGCCGATTGGAATCATGGGCGATTCATCAAAAACGGTGTTTTTGCAGAATTTGACCACTACTTCAACGACAACTGGAAATGGAACAGCAAAATCGATTGGCGAAACAGCCACTCCGACCAAAGGTATGCTTTCTTAATGGCAGACAAAAGCGGATTGAAAGCCAATCAATCCATCGGTATTGAAGATCAACAGGCTTTCCGCTATCAGCACGACAGCAAACATCTGCATATTCAAAACAACCTGCGCGGCAAGTTTGAAGCCTTGGGTCAAACCCACGACATCTTCCTGACTCATAATTATTCGAAAGAGCGCAATAACCTGCACCATACCCGTATGCAGGCAACCGGCAGCTACAATCCATTTTCTGCCGTTATCCCCCAGCCGGACTGGGCTGCCGAACCATACAGCATTATGGACAGCAACAACCATTTCTATACGCACGCCCTTGCAGCAGGTACCCGCATCAATCCTACGGAAAAACTGCATCTGTTGGTAGGCGGACGCTATACCCATTGGAAACGCGACTTCGATTACAACTGGTCCCGTTATGCAGGCGCTCCGGACAATGATGCAAAAACCTATTCGGTCAAAAACAGCAAATTCATTCCATACATCGGCATCACTTACGATTTCATGCCGGGGCAAAGCCTCTATGCAAGCTATACATCCATCTACAAACCGACTCTGAAAACAAATGCAGACAACAGCTATCTCGCGCCCGAAGTCGGTAAAAACTACGAATTGGGTTGGAAAGGCGAATGGATGCAGAGCAAACTCAATACGGCCGTTTCCCTGTTCCAAACCGATAACACCAACGTCGGCGTGCGTGTCAACGTTCCGGCCAGCGGCAACAGGAAACAGACTTTCTACTACGTTCCCGCAAAAGAACGCAGCCGCGGTGTAGATGCGGAAATTTCCGGAGCAATCGGCGCAAATTGGAAACTGTTTGCCGGCTATACCTACAATATCCGCAAAACAGAAAACCATCCCAATACCGAGGGCGATTTTGCCAACTGGACCCCAAAACACATTTTCCGCGCTTACAGCAGCTATACGCCGCCGTTTGCAAACGGTAAGTTAAGTATCGGTATAGGCTTGTCCAGTCAAAGCAAAACTGGCAGCAAGCTGCCCCAAGGCGGCTATACCGTTTGGAATGCCGGTTTGCAATACCGTCCGACCGACAATTTGCAACTTGGGCTGGCGGTCAACAACCTGACTGACAAACGCTACTATGAAAACAACAGCAACCGTACAAAAAACTACGGCAACTTCTACGGCGAACCGCGCAATGCTGTGTTCAGCCTGAAGTGGAAGATGTAATATAGTATAGTAGTACCGTCATTCTCGGCTTGCATGGGAATGACGGTATATAAGTTTTTATTCATATTGTTTTTTTAAATTCATAAGATTTTTTGTGCACTATTATGGAAGTGTTAAAAGAATTTTTTTCAAATTTTTTGAAAGCACAGGAAGAAAAAATAAAGCTTCCTACATTTGTTACGTTTTTAATTGCTTTCTTAGTGTTTAAAATCTGGATTTATTGGAAACCAATTAGTATTTTTCTTCTTTCTAAGCAAGATATAGAAACCAGAATTATTAAGATAGATAATCAAATTAATTTGATTGAAAAAAATTTCATTATTTCTTCCTGGTGGCAAAGTATTCTATTTTCTATCTTTATAACTACTATATATATGATTTTATTTCCATATATACAACTAAAAGTTAATTATATAATTTCTTCATTTAAGAAAATGAATTTTAATATTCAAGCGGAGTTTGAATCTGAATGTAGGAAAATAAAACTAAAAAGAGAAATAGAAGAACGAGAATATAGAAATTTACAAAATCAAAATACTACTGATAGAAGCTTTGCCGATCAATTACGCGATAGGGATGATGAGTTGCGTAATTTATTAGAAGAGATGAGTAGGCTTTCAAAAAACTATAATAATAGAATAGAGGAAATGAACAAATTACATAGTGATGAAATAGGAAGTATTCATTCGGATTATCAGAAAAAAATTGAAAATTTGAATAAGGAAATAGCTGAACTACAAGAGAGGATTGAATATATTTCGTATCAAGCCCAACAAGTAGAAAATGATATGCGACAAGAAAGGGAAAAAGAAATTCATTTACAGCTGGAACAAGAAAACTTGGAATATAACAGGCTATTTGAGGAAAATAAAAAACTTCGCTGGGAATTGGAACAGCTTAGATCTAAGGATTCTTCATAATTCAATGGATTTTGGGTTGTCTATTATGTGTCTAACCAAAATCTTATCTTGCACACATAGATTTTCAGACGAGCTCCCGTTATTCGTACCAACACACCATCCATGAACATCCTCAAAAAATTCTTCCGACTCGCCCGCCCTTTTTGGACAGGGGCGCACGGGCGCATCCAATGGCTGATGCTCGCCGTCCTCATCGGCTTCACCCTTTGTTCCATTACCATCAGCGTTTGGATCGCCGCGTGGGACAAACGCTTCTACGACGCGCTCGCCGCGTTTGACGGCGCGTCCATGCCCGCGCTCATCGTCGAATACCTCGGCTACATGGCGATGATTATCGGCTGCATCGTCTGCGGCGACTGGCTGCAAAAACGCCTCATCTTCCGTTGGCGCACTCACCTGACCGAACAATTCCAGCAAAACTGGCTCGAAGGCCACAAACACTATCGCCTGCGTCTGACCGGCGAACCCGACAACCCCGACCAGCGCATCGCCGAAGACATCTACCTCCTCGCCGACAAAAGCATCGGACTGTTCCGCTCCTTCATCAATAATATTGCCAAATTCAGCGCGTTCGTCGCTGTATTGTGGACACTCTCCGGCGTGCAAACCTTCAATATCGGCGGGCGCGACATCACCATACACGGCTACCTCGTCTGGGTTGCCCTGATTTATTCCGTCATCAGCACTCTGATTGCCCACCTCGTCGGCCGCAAACTCAAAAACCTCAACATCGACCGCCAACACCGCGAAGCCGACTACCGCGCCGCCCTCCTGCGCGTGCGCGACCACGCCGAACAAATCGCCTTTTACAACGGCGGCGAAGCCGAAACAGGTCGTCTGAAACAACGCTACCTCCGCATCCGCGACAACTGGCGCCGTCTCACCAACTGCGAATTCCGCCAAGAAACCTTCTGGGCGACCTATGTGCGCATCAGCATCTTCATCCCCATCCTCGCCACCCTGCCCATGTACCTCGCCAAAACCATGACCTTCGGCGACATGATGCAGACCCGCACATCGTTTGCCCGCGTCCAAGACAGCTTCGGCTGGTTTACCGACTCCTACCGCCGCCTCATCGAATGGGCGGCAGTTGTCGAACGCCTCTCCGGTTTTCAGACGGCATTGGAACAAATAGAACAAGAAGGCAGAAGCGCCGCCCGCCCAGCGTCCGCACCCGCCCTGACTTTAAACAACCACCGCCAAAGCGGCATCCTCGTCCTGCAAAACCTCACCGTCCACACCCAAACCGGCAGCCCCCTGCTCACCGACATCAACCTCGAAGCCCACGCCCCCGAATGGGTATTGCTCGAAGGCAGAAGCGGCATCGGCAAATCCACCCTGCTGCGCGCCCTCGCAGGCTTATGGCCGTATTACCAAGGCAGTTTCGCCCTCGGCGGCAGCCTCCTCTTCCTACCCCAACGCCCCTACCTCCCCGCTGACACCCTACGCCACACCGTCAGCTATCCCCACCCCGCCTGCCAAGACGACCAAATCATTCAGACGACCTTGGAACAAGTCGGACTAGGCCGCCTGAAAGATAATTTAGACGAACCATACGAATGGCACGGCATCCTTTCCGGCGGCGAACAGCAACGCCTCAGCCTCGCCCGCGCGCTGCTGCACAAACCGCAAATCCTGTTCCTCGACGAAGCCACCAACCAGCTCGACGGCGAATCCGCATTGACGCTGATGCAAACCCTCAAACGTGCCTTACCCGACACCCTCGTCATCGGCATCAGCCACCAACCCGAAATCCAAGCCTTGTTCGGACGTAAAGTTAATTTAAAACCACTCGACGAACTTGCAAACCGTTCAGATTAGTAATATAGTTCTTTTTGACTAGTTTCATAGTTCTTTAGGGTTACTTTTAAAACTCCTTGGATAGCCTCCGCCAGCTCCCGGCAGGAGGCGTTTTTTTTGCCTGTCTGCGCTTAAAACAAATTAAATTTCAGGGCGTTGGATAGGTATAGTGGATTAAATTTGAATCAGGACAAGGCAACGAAGCCGCAGACAGTACAGATAGTACGGCAAGGCGAGGCAACGCCGTACTGGTTTAAAGTTAATCCACTATATAAATATTGGTATTTGAATAGGTTTAATTTTCAGACAAATCTTGTTGTATGGGCTTAATGTGTAAAACAAGAAATAGAAAAAGGTCGTCTGAAAACCTTGCATTCAGGTTTTCAGACGACCTTTGTGTGCATGAACTTATATCAGCAAGAAGGATTAGCCGCCGAAGTATTCATGCTCTAATCTGAGAAGTGTTGAATGTTTACCAGTCCTGCGCCCGCTTCAAGTCGTTCTGCGCCAGCGTGTCGGCGTGTTCGTTGCGGCTTTTGTATTCCCTGTTTTGCAAGATGCTGTTGGCGACGTAGTTTAAGTGTATTTTGGCGGCTTCGGCGGCATCGGCAGGGCGGCGTTCGAGTATGGCTTCGTAGATGGCGCGGTGTTGCGCGATCAGCTTGGGGCGCGGGTCTTCGGTTTGGTTGGAATAGATGATGCTGCTGCGCGTCTGGCGGTAGAGCATTTTGAGCAGGCCGCCGGAGAGGTGGCTGAAGAGGATGTTGTGTGCGGCATCGGCGATGGTTTGGTGAAAGCTTACGTCGGCTTCGCTTTGATGTTCCAGATGGCCGCTTTCGCAGGCGGATTCGAATTTTTGCCGCCAAAAATCAATCCGCTTCAAATCGGCATCGGTGCGCCGTTCGGCAGCCAGCGACGCCATGCAGCCTTCGATGTGGCAGCTGAAATCGAAAACGTCGGTTTCCCAGTTGGAATGTTTGCCGAGCAATTCTTGCCAGCTTTGGAGGAAATCCTGCTGCGGTTTGACGGAAACGTAATAGCCGTCGCCCTGCCGCGCTTCCAAAACCTGCCGCGCAATCAGGATGTTGAGTGCGACTCTGACCGACGGGCGCGATACGCCGAACTCTTCCGCCAGCGTGCGCTCGGGCGGGATTTTGCCGCCTTCCTCGTAAACGCCCGTCGCAATCCGTTCTTCTAATATCGACAATATTTGGTCGCTGATTTTTTGTGGCCGAACC
Source organism: Neisseria mucosa (assembly GCA_003028315.1). Lineage (NCBI taxonomy): Bacteria > Pseudomonadati > Pseudomonadota > Betaproteobacteria > Neisseriales > Neisseriaceae > Neisseria > Neisseria mucosa. The sequence goes on from CP028150.1 coordinate 208,680, forward strand.
AGTTTTGTCATTTTAATTCCCTCTTTTCCCTCATGTTTTCTTTATGAGGAAGACTCAAATCCGATAATGTGATGCGGCAGGTCGTCTGAAATGGCAATCTGCGTCAAAATTGGCATGACCAAATTGGTATGCCCAATGTCGCGGTATTCTAATTAACCGGCCATATCCCGTCAATATGGCTTGTTCTACCCGAATATGGTTTAAAACTATATCGGGTTACATTTTTACAATTCATATAATGTTTTGTTTTATTTAAAATTAAATAACAATTTTGCACTTATGCAGCAAGGTTGTTTAAAAAAATAATTGACTGCCATATTAAAGTTTCGTAAAGTGTCCTCCGTTCAAAAAATTGGTTTTACCAATTTAGGAAAGTATATTAGAAAAATATTCGGAGATTTTCCCAATGGAAACTTGGATTCAAAATTATACCGCAGTGGGCGGCAGCCTATATTTGACGGCAGCCGTCGCCCTCCTGCCCATTATCTTTTTCTTTGTCGCACTGACCGTCCTGAAGCTTAAAGGCTATCAGGCGGGGCTTTATACGCTTCTGATTGCGCTTGGCGTTGCCGTATTAGGTTTCGGAATGCCTGCTGGCATGGCGGTTTCTTCCGCGCTGTACGGCTTCGCTTACGGTTTGTGGCCGATTGCATGGATTATCGTTACTGCCGTGTTCCTGTATAAAATTACCGTGAAAACAGGGCAGTTCGACATCATCCGCGCTTCCGTGATTTCGATTACCGAAGACCAACGCCTGCAAATGTTGCTGGTCGGCTTCTCCTTCGGCGCCTTCCTCGAAGGCGCGGCAGGCTTCGGCGCGCCGGTGGCGATTACCGCCTCGTTGTTGGTGGGCTTAGGTTTCAATCCGCTCTACGCCGCCGGTTTGTGTTTGATTGCCAATACCGCGCCCGTGGCTTTCGGTGCGATGGGTATTCCAATCTTGGTTGCCGGTCAAGTGTCCAACCTCGACCCTTACCACATCGGTCAGGTCGCCGGCCGCCAACTGCCGATCCTGTCGATTATCGTTCCTTTCTGGTTGGTCGCCATGATGGACGGTATGCGCGGCATACGCCAAACTTGGCCTGCCGTATTGGTGGCGGGCGTATCTTTCGCCACTACCCAGTTCATTACCGCCAACTTCATCGGCCCCGAGTTACCCGACGTGACCTCCGCATTGGTCAGCCTGGTCTGCCTGTCTGCCTTCCTGAAAAAATGGCAGCCTAAAGAAATCTTCACCTTCAACGGCATGAAAAAACCGGCCGAGCGCAAAGCGGGCGAATACACTGCCGGACAAATCATCAAAGCCTGGTCGCCTTTCGCCATCCTGACCGTTTTCGTCAGCGTATGGACGATTAAGGGCGTTAAAGAGGCTTTGGGTGTTGCCACCATCAAATTCGACTGGCCGATGCTGCACAACTTGGTACAAAAAGCCGCGCCCATCGTCAGCGAACCGACACCATACGCCGCCGTGTTCAAAATTGACCTCCTCGGCGCAGTCGGTACGGCAATCCTGTTTGCTTCCATCGTTTCCGCCGCTTTGCTGAAAATGAAACCTTCCGAAGCCGTCAGCACTTTCTTTGAAACGCTCAAAGAACTGCGCCTGTCCATCCTGTCTATCGGCTTGGTACTCGGCTTCGCATTCGTGGCAAACTATTCAGGCCTGTCGTCCACATTGGCACTCGTCCTCGCCGCTACCGGTACCGTATTCCCGTTCTTCTCGCCGTTCCTCGGCTGGCTGGGCGTATTCCTGACCGGTTCGGACACTTCCGCCAACGCGCTCTTCGGTTCGCTGCAAGCCAGCACTGCGCATCAAATCAACGTCGTACCCGAACTGACCGTCGCAGCCAACACCACCGGCGGCGTGACCGGCAAAATGATTTCGCCGCAATCCATCGCCATCGCCTGCGCGGCGGTCGGTCTGGAAGGCAAAGAATCCAACCTGTTCCGCTTTACCGTGAAACACAGCTTGATTTTCTGTACCTTCGTCGGCCTACTGACCCTGCTGCAAGCTTATGTCTTGCCGTGGACGCTGGTTTTCTTCAACAAATAAGCCAATTGGCTTGAAATAAAAAAGGTCGTCTGAAATCCAATTTGGGTTTCAGACGACCTTTTTGTCGTTGTGGGCTGCAAATACGGATATGCAGAAGGTTTTTATTTGAATCTGTGATATAGCTAAATTATAGTGGATTAAATTTAAATCAGGACAAGGCGACGAAGCCGCAGACAGTACAGATAGTACGGCAAGGCGAGGTAACGCCGTACTGGTTTAAAGTTAATCCACTATACTTTATTTTCGATACGCAACTTACTGACTGTCGTCATTCCCGCGTAGGCGGGAATCCATTTTTGAAATTCAGAAACTGTTTTTCAAATCGAGGTTTCTTTAGATTGTACGATGGATTACCGCCTGAGCGGGAATGACGGAATTTGATGACCTACTGTATTTAAAGTTAAGTATGTTTGCAATAGTCTCGGGTTTCAGACGACCTTAATCCACTATACGATAAAAATTTGATAGAAGGCTTGAATTAAGGTCGTCTGAAACGTTATGCTTACCGTCTGTATTCCCATTTTTACTCGAAAGCAAAACCATGAGCAAAACCGTCCGTTATCTGAAAGATTACCAAACGCCTGCCTACCGCATTCTCGAAACCGACCTGCATTTTGATATTGCCGAACCGCAAACCGTCGTGAAATCCCGTTTGACGGTCGAGCCGCAGAGGGTGGGGGAGCCGCTGGTGTTGGACGGTTCGGCGAAACTCTTGTCCGTCAAAATCAACGGGGCGGCTGTGGATTATGTGTTGGAAGGCGAGACGCTGACGATTGCGGGCGTGCCGTCCGAGCGCTTCACCGTTGAAGTGGAAACCGAAATCCTGCCGGCGGAAAACAAATCGCTGATGGGGCTGTATGCTTCCGGCGGTAATTTGTTTACCCAATGCGAGCCGGAAGGTTTCCGCAAAATCACGTTCTACATCGACCGTCCGGATGTGATGTCCAAGTTCACGACCACCATCGTCGCGGACAAAAAACGCTATCCCGTTTTGCTCTCCAACGGCAACAAAATCGACGGCGGCGAGTTTTCAGACGACCGCCATTGGGTGAAATGGGAAGACCCGTTTGCCAAACCGAGCTATCTGTTTGCTTTGGTCGCGGGCGATTTGGCGGTCACGGAAGACCGTTTCACCACCATGAGCGGCAGAAACGTCAAAATCGAGTTTTACACCACCGAAGCGGACAAGCCCAAGGTCGGCTTTGCCGTGGAATCGTTGAAAAACGCGATGAAGTGGGACGAAACGCGCTTCGGTTTGGAATACGACTTGGATATTTTCATGGTCGTCGCCGTGGGCGATTTCAATATGGGCGCGATGGAAAACAAGGGCTTGAACATCTTTAACACCAAGTTTGTCCTTGCCGACAGCCTCACCGCCACCGATACCGATTTCGAAGGCATCGAATCCGTGGTCGGACACGAGTATTTCCACAACTGGACGGGCAACCGCGTGACCTGCCGCGATTGGTTCCAGCTTTCGCTGAAAGAAGGGCTGACCGTGTTCCGCGACCAAGAATTTTCCGGCGACCGCGCCAGCCGCGCCGTGCGCCGCATCGAAAACATCCGCCTTTTGCGCCAGCACCAGTTCCCCGAAGACGCAGGCCCGACCGCGCATCCGGTGCGTCCCGCCAGCTATGAGGAGATAAACAATTTCTACACCATGACCGTTTATGAAAAAGGTGCGGAAGTGGTGCGGATGTATCACACCCTGCTCGGCGAAGAGGGCTTCCAAAAAGGCATGAAGCTCTATTTCCAACGCCACGACGGGCAGGCCGTTACCTGCGACGATTTCCGCGCGGCGATGGCGGACGCGAACGGCATCAATCTCGACCAGTTCGCCTTGTGGTACAGCCAGGCGGGCACGCCCGTTTTGGAAGCGGAAGGTCGTCTGAAAAACAATATTTTCGAGTTGACCGTCAAACAAACCGTGCCGTCCACGCCCGATATGGCGGACAAGCAGCCGATGATGATTCCGGTCAAAATCGGGCTGCTGAACCGCAACGGCGAAGCAGTGGCATTCGATTATCAGGGCAAACGCGCGACCGAAGCCGTGTTGCTGCTGACCGAAGCCGAACAGACCTTCCCGCTCGAAGGCGTAACCGAAGCCGTCGTTCCCTCGCTGTTGCGCGGGTTCAGCGCGCCGGTGCATCTGAACTATCCATACAGCGACGACGACCTGCTGCTCCTGCTCGCTCATGACAGCGACGCCTTCACGCGCTGGGAAGCCGCACAAACGCTCTACCGCCGCGCCGTCGCCGCCAACCTTGCCGCGTTTTCAGACGGCGTCGAGTTGCCGAAACACGACAAACTGCTTGCCGCCGTCGAAAAAGTCATTTCAGACGACCTCTTGGACAACGCCTTCAAAGCCCTGCTTTTGGGCGTACCGTCTGAAGCCGAACTGTGGGACGGCGCAGAAAACATCGACCCGCTGCGCTACCATCAGGCGCGCGAAGCCTTGTTGGATACGCTTGCCGTCCGCTTTCTACCGAAATGGCACGAATTGAACCGTCAGGCGGCGAAGCAGGAAAACCAAAGCTACGAGTACAGCCCCGAAACCGCCGGCTGGCGCACGCTGCGCAACGTCTGCCGCGCCTTCGTCCTGCGCGCCGACCCCGCACACATCGAAACCGTTGCCGAAAAATACGGCGAAATGGCGCAAAACATGACCCACGAATGGGGCATCCTGTCCGCCGTCAACGGCAACGAAAGCGATACGCGCAACCGCCTGCTGGTGCAGTTTGCCGACAAGTTTTCAGACGACGCGCTGGTGATGGACAAATATTTCGCCCTCGTCGGCTTAAGCCGCCGCAGCGACACCCTGCAACAGGTTCAAACCGCCTTGCAACATCCGAAATTCAGCCTCGAAAACCCTAACAAAGCCCGTTCGCTCATCGGCAGCTTCAGCCGCAACGTTCCGCATTTCCACGCAGAAGATGGCAGCGGCTACCGCTTCATCGCCGACAAAGTCATCGAAATCGACCGCTTCAACCCGCAGGTCGCTGCCCGCTTAGTGCAGGCGTTCAACCTCTGCAACAAGCTCGAACCGCACCGCAGAAACTTGGTGAAACAAGAATTGCAGCGCATTCGGGCGCAGGAAGGATTGTCGAAAGACGTGGGCGAAATCGTCGGCAAGATTTTAGATTGAGGCTGTCTGAAATTGTTATGAAAGTTATTTTAATGTGATAAAAAAGGTCGTCTGAAACTGTCATTTCAGACGACCTTTTTGAAGACTCTGCCTATTCCCGTACCAAATGCGAAAGCGGCAGGGAGGTGGTGGTTTTGATTTCTTTCAATACGAAGCTTGATTGCGCGTCCTGTACGCCGTGGTGGGAAAGGAGTGTATCCAAGACGAAATGGGAAAAAGCATTCATATCGGTGAAAAATGCGTGGAGCAGGTAGTCGGTTTCACCGGTAAGGGCGAAGCAGCTCAATACTTCCGGCCATTCTTTTACCGATTGCGCGAAATCTTCGCGTGCGTCTTTTGCTTTGCTGATGGAAACGCGGATAAACGCCTGTAAGCCCAAATCGACGGCTGCAGGAGAGAGTAGGGCGGCATAGCGGCGGATGATGCCCGCGTCTTCCAGTTGTTTGAGGCGGCGTAAGCAGGGCGAGGGGGAGAGGGAGATGCGTTCCGCCAGCTCGACATTGGTCAAACGTCCGTTTTCCTGTAAAACCTGTAAAATTTTCAAATCGGTTTTATCTAAAGTAATCTGCTGGGTCATTTGCGTTCTTTCTCCGAACCCTTTTGCCGGGTCGGTTGGTTAAGTTGGTAGCATTATATCCTAAATAAGTTGTTTTTAACATATTATCCTCTAATGACAGGTGATTTGTCGGTATAATCTGTGTTAAATAGTTTATGATTTTGGAGGTTTTCACAACGGCTTTATTTTAAAGAGACGGCTTGCCCAAACCGCCTTTTCAAGCCATAATCGGGGCATGTGCAGGAGAGAGCTACATCAGGTTACATGTAGCCGCCGAAGGCGCAGATGCCCTTAAATCGCTCAGGCAACAGGGACTGCACATTGAAATAAAACATCTGGAGAGCGGTGCGATCGCACCCACCGAAGGGGAGAAGGCCGTCTGAACCACCATTCAGACAACCGCGCAAAGCAGTGAGCAGACTGGTTTGCCATCAAGCGGGTATGCCGAAAATCTCAGGTTCAAGGACAGATAGGGTCTTCCGCGCTGCTTATGTGCGGACGGCATCTGAACAATAAATCCGGAGAAGCTGAGAATGACTGCCCTGAAAACCACCCCGTTTCACCAAGCCCATCAAGATGCAGGCGCAAAGCTGGTCGATTTTGCCGGCTGGGAGTTGCCCATCCATTATGGTTCGCAAATCGCCGAACACGAAGCCGTGCGCACCGACGCAGGCATGTTCGACGTATCCCACATGCTCGTTACCGACGTCGCCGGAGCGAACGCCAAAGCCTTTTTCCGCAAACTGATTGCCAACGACGTTGCCAAACTCGCCTTCGTCGGCAAAGCCCTTTATTCAGCGCTGCTCAACGAAAACGGCGGCGTGATTGACGACTTGATTGTTTACCGCACCAACGAAGCCGAAACCCAATACCGCATCGTGTCCAACGGCGCGACCCGCGAAAAAGACACCGCCCAGTTCCACAAAGTCGGACAAGAATTCGGTGTCGCCTTCAACCCGCGCTACGACCTCGGTATGCTTGCCGTGCAAGGTCCTAAAGCCATTGAAAAACTCCTGACCGTCAAACCCGAATGGGCGGATGTCGTCCACAACCTCAAACCGTTCCAAGGCGCGGATTTGGGCAACGACTGGTTCGTCGCCCGCACCGGCTACACCGGCGAAGACGGCGTCGAAGTCATCCTGCCCGGCACTGAAGCCGTCGCATTTTTCAAAGCCCTGCAACAAGCCGGCGTACAGCCCTGCGGCCTCGGCGCGCGCGACACCCTGCGCATGGAAGCCGGCATGAACCTCTACGGCAACGATATGGACGACGACACCAGCCCGCTCGAAGCAGGCATGGGCTGGACCGTTGATTTGAAAGACGAAAACCGCGATTTCGTCGGCAAAGCCGCTTTGTTGGCATTGAAAGAAAAAGGCGTTGCCGTCAAACAAGTCGGTTTGCTGCTCGACAAAGGCGGCATCCTGCGCGCGCATATGGAAGTGTTGACCGACAAAGGCAAAGGCGAAACCACCAGCGGCGTATTCTCGCCCAGCCTGAAACAATCCATCGCCATCGCCCGCGTACCGAAAGATTTTGACGGCGATACCGCCAAAGTGCTGATACGCGGCAAGGAAGTGGACGTGCGCGTATTGAAGCTGCCGTTTGTACGCAACGGACAGAAACAGTTTGATTGATGCGGTTTCAGACGACCTTTGTTTGACAGAGGTCGTCTGAAAGCAAACGTAAAACAGCCTGTCGATCATATCCGAAGGCTTCACTCTTTAAGCCAAAAAACCAATGGAGAATCAAACCATGAGCAACAACATCCCAGCCGAACTGAAATACGTTGCCAGCCACGAATGGCTGCGCCTTGAAGAAGACGGTACGATTACCGTCGGCATTACCCACCACGCGCAAGAGTTGTTGGGCGACATCGTGTTCGTCGAGCTGCCCGAAGTCGGCGCGAACCTTGCCGCCGAAGAACAAGCCGGTGTGGTTGAGTCTGTGAAAGCCGCGTCCGACGTGTACGCGCCGATTGCAGGCGAAGTCGTCGCCGTCAACGAAGATTTGCCCAGCGCGCCGGAAACCGCCAACAGCGACCCTTACGGCGCAGGCTGGTTTTTCAAAATCAAACCTGCCAATCCTGCCGACTACGACGGCCTGCTGACCGCCGAACAATACGCGGGCGAAGTGGATTGATTTTAAAATGGCGCGGCAGGCATATTGCCGCGTTTTGATTTTGAAAGGTCGTCTGAAACCCCGTTTTAGGTTTTCAGACGACCTTTGTTTCGCTTGACCGATAAAACATGAATTACTGCGAATTTATTGCCGCCCTTCCGAGCGATACGGACAATCCGAACAAGCATTACCACGATAAGCAATACGGTTTTCCGATTTCAGACGACAACGAGTTGTTCGGACGGCTGGTGTTGGAAATCAATCAGGCGGGTTTGAGCTGGACGTTGATGCTGAAGAAACAACAGGCGTTTCGGGCTGCATTTAAAGATTTCGACATCGACGCTGTCGCCGCATTCGACGAAGCCGACATCGAACGCCTGCTTGCCGACGCAGGCATCGTCCGCAACCGCCTGAAAATCAATGCCGCCATTTACAACGCACGGCAAATCAAAAAGTTGCAGCAGGAATACGGCTCGTTCAAACACTGGCTCGATGCGCACCATCCGCTCGATAAAGCCGGGTGGGTGAAGCTCTTTAAAAAACATTTCAAATTTGTCGGCGGCGAAATCGTCGGCGAATTTTTAATGAGCACCGGCTACCTGTCCGGTGCGCATATTGAAAGCTGTCCGGTTTATCAAGGAGTTTTAGAATGCCGCCCGAAATGGACAGAGGTCGTCTGAAAACGGTTTTTTGGTATCACTTACCGTATTTATTTTTAAATAAATGTTTTCAGACGACCTCCCGAATCCAAACGTCGTCTGAAACATCAAAACACCTGCCCAACGGCAGATTCCTACAACACCGAAGGAGTAGAAATGAAACTATCCGAACTGTTCAACCCCAATGAATTTGCCGCGCGTCATTTGAGTTTCGGCGACGAGGCTGCGCTTTTGGAGGCGCTCGGCGAGAAGAGTATGGACGAATTTGTCGGCAACACCGTGCCGCAAAGCATCCGTATGCCGTCCGAACTCGACCTGCCCGAAGCCCTGACCGAGGCGGACGCATTGGCGAAATTGAAAGGCATTGCGTCGAAAAATGTGATCAACAAGTCCTATATCGGTTTGGGCTATTACCCGACCCGCGTGCCGAACGTGATTTTGCGCAACGTGTTGGAAAATCCGGGCTGGTACACCGCCTACACGCCGTATCAGGCGGAAATCGCGCAGGGGCGTTTGGAAGCGCTGTTGAACTTCCAGCAGGTGTGTATCGATTTGACCGGTTTCCCCGTGGCGGGCGCGTCTTTGCTGGACGAGGCGACCGCCGCCGCCGAAGCGATGGCGATGGCGCACCGCGTGGGCAAGGTGAAATCCGAGCGTTTCTTTGTGGACGAGCGCGTCTATCCGCAGACTTTGGACGTGATGAAAACCCGCGCCAAATATTTCGGCTTCGAGCTGGTGGTCGGCGATTTTGCCAAAGCGGATGAAGGAGAATACTTCGGCGCGCTGTTCCAATACGTCGGCAAAGACGGCGACGTACAAGACTTGCAAAGCGTTATAGGTCGTCTGAAAACCAAAGGCACGATTGTTGCCGTTGCCGCCGACATCATGAGCTTGGTTTTGCTGAAATCGCCTGCCGAATTGGGCGCAGACATCGCGTTGGGCAACACGCAACGCTTCGGCGTACCGATGGGCTTTGGCGGGCCGCACGCCGCTTATTTCGCCTTTAAAGACGAGTTCAAACGCTCCGCCCCGGGCCGCATCATCGGCGTATCCAAAGACGCATCGGGCAAACCCGCGCTGCGCATGGCGTTGTCCACCCGCGAGCAACACATCCGCCGCGAAAAAGCCACGTCCAATATTTGTACCGCGCAGGCATTGCTGGCGAACTTGGCGGGCATGTACGCCGTCTATCACGGCCCCGAAGGTGTGAAACGCATCGCCAACCGCATTCACGCGCTGGCTTCCGCCTTTGCCGACGCGCTGGCTTCAGACGGCCTGAAAGTGGTTCACGAAGTCTTCTTCGATACCGTCGCCGTTGATTTCGGCAGCAAAGAAAAAGCGGACAAAGCGTTCCAAACCGCTTTAGAGCTGGGCTACAACCTGCGCCGCGTCAGCGACACCCGAATCGCCGCCGCCTTCCACGAAACATCCGTGCGCGAAGACCTTGCCGTGTTGTACTACGCCTTCACGGGCAACAACACCTTCACGCTTTCAGACGACGTCAAAGGCCGTCTGAAAACCGAATTCCTGCGTCAGGACAATATCTTGCAACATCCCGTGTTCAACCGTTACCACACCGAACACGAAATGCTGCGCTACCTGAAAAAGCTCGAAGACCGCGATTTGGCGATGAACCGCAGCATGATTTCGCTGGGAAGCTGCACCATGAAGCTCAACGCCACCGCCGAAATGCTGCCGATTACTTGGGCGGAGTTCTCCGACATCCACCCCTACGCCCCCGAAGCCCAAACTGTGGGCTACCGCGAACTCTTGACCGACATGGAAAACAGCCTGAAAGCCATCACCGGCTTTGACGCGATTTCCTTCCAGCCCAACTCCGGCGCGCAGGGCGAATACAGCGGTATGCTCGCCATCCGCCGTTATCAGGAAGCCCAAGGCGAAGCGCAGCGCAACATCTGCCTGATTCCCAAATCCGCCCACGGCACCAACCCCGCCACCGCCGCCATGCTCGGTTTGAAAGTCGTCGTCGTCGATACCGACGAACACGGCAACGTCAATATCGACGATTTGAAAGCCAAAGCCGAACAACACCGCGACGCTTTGTCCGCCATCATGATTACCTATCCGTCCACCCACGGCGTGTACGAAGAAGGCATCCGCGACATCTGCCGCATCATCCATGAAAACGGCGGACAGGTTTACATGGACGGCGCCAACCTCAACGCCCAAATCGGCATCATGCAGCCTGCCGAAGTCGGCGCGGACGTGTTGCACATGAACCTGCACAAAACCTTCTGTATCCCTCACGGCGGCGGCGGCCCGGGCATGGGTCCCATCGGATTGAAAGCCCACCTCGCCCCGTTTGCCCCAGGCCATACCTTGACCGACACGCACAGCGCCAGTGCCGAGCAAACCGCCGTTGCTGCTGCTGCCTTCGGTTCCGCGTCCATCCTGCCGATTACTTGGATGTACCTGACCATGATGGGCAAACAAGGCATGGAGCAGGCAACGCGCTGGGCATTGCTCAACGCCAACTACGTCGCCAAACGCCTGAGCGAAGACTATCCCGTTCTCTACACAGGCAAAAACGGCCGTGTCGCGCACGAATGTATCGTCGATTTGCGTCCGCTCAAAGCCGAAAGCGGCATCACCGAAACCGACATCGCCAAACGCCTGATGGACTACGGCTTCCACGCCCCGACCGTCTCCTTCCCCGTTGCCGGCACGCTGATGATCGAGCCGACCGAAAGCGAGAGCAAAGCCGAACTCGACCGCTTCATCGCCGCCCTGAAACAAATCAAACAGGAAGTGCTGAAAGTCGAACGCGGCGAATGGTCGAAAGACGACAACCCGCTGGTCAACGCCCCGCACACCGCCGCCGACGTAACCGGCGAGTGGGCGCATCCGTACTCCCGCGAAGAAGCCGTCTTCCCGCTGCCCTTCGTGCGCGAAAACAAATTCTGGCCGAGCGTCAACCGCGTGGACGACGTGTACGGCGACCGGAATCTGGTCTGCTCTTGCCCGCCGATGGAAGCGTATGAAGATTAAGGTTTAATATGAAGAAAGGTCGTCTGAAAATTTCAGACGACCTTTGTTTTAAAAAACGTTCATTCAGAAGGTAGCGTGGTTACGCCTTATCTGTTTGTCAGTTTTATTTTTTCTTGCCAAAAATCAGGGACAACACTGACAAAATCAGGAAACCGACAAACAGGATTTTAGCGATACCTGCCGCGCTGCCTGCAATACCGCCGAAGCCCAGTACAGCTGCAATAATGGCGATAACAAAGAAAATAACTGCATAATGAAGCATGGTTTTTTCCTTTCTGTTTGGTGTGCAAACGGTTTGATGTGCAAACGGTCGAGGGAGAGCCTTCCGTTTGTTGTGAGATGTAACAGTTTTATATTGAATCAACTATCTTATTGATTAATTTTATACTCACGGATGTAACCGCTTGTAGTACACCTTATCTGATAACTTCCTACTTAGCAAACCGTAGCAATACCGATTTTCAACCAATCACCCCATTCATGAAGCAACTAACTAAAGAATCAATGGCTTACATGCATACGTTAATTTTTGAAAACATTTATATTTTATCGATTAAAGATTGCAGAGGAAATTTTCTTGTTAAATCAATATGAAAAAATAAGGATATATTAATATTGAAGGAATGTTTTGAAACCGTTTATTTAGATATTTTAGAAGAAGCGGAGCAGGAAAGGCAAAAGGTCGTCTGAAAGTTTTCAGACGACCTCATGATTATTTGATGACCCGCGCCAGCAAGGCTTTTTCTTTGCCCTGCATATTCGGGATTTTGACTTGGATGCCGTTGCCCGGGGCGACTTCGACGGCTGCGCCTTTGCGGGTCATTTGTTCCAGCGTGACGGTTTGGTTGCCTTTGGGGTGGATGATTTCCAAAGTGTCGCCGACGGCAAAGCGGTTTTTGACTTCTACCGTTGCCCAGCCTTCGGCGTCGATTTCGGTAACGTGTCCGACGTATTGGCTTTGTTTGGCGGTGGAATGACCGCTGAGGTAGTTTTGATAGTCTTGGGTTTGGTGGCGTTCGAGGAAGCCGCTGGTGTAGCCGCGGTTGGCGAGGCCTTCAAGTTCGCTCAGCAAACCGTAGTCGAATGGACGACCTGCGACGGCGTCGTCAATCGCTTTGCGGTAGGACTGGGCGACGCGGGCGACGTAGTAGAGCGACTTGGTGCGGCCTTCGACTTTGAGGCTGTCCACGCCGATTTTGGCGAGTTTTTCGACGACTTCGATACCGCGCAGGTCTTTGGAATTCATGATGTAGGTGCCGTGTTCGTCTTCCATAATCGGCATCATTTCGCCCGGGCGGTTGGACTCTTCAATCAGGAAGACTTTGTCGGCGTAGGGGTGGCGTTTCTGACCGTTGATGCCTTCGAAGTTTTGGTTGGCTTCTTCTTGGGCTTTTTCAAAGTTGAAGCCTTGCAGAAGCTGGGCGTCGCCCGCATCGCTTTCAGTGGCGTTGTGGACTTTGTAATCCCAGCGGCAGGAGTTGGTGCAGGTGCCTTGGTTGGGGTCACGGTGGTTGAAATAGCCCGACAATAGGCAACGGCCTGAGTAGGCGATGCACAATGCGCCGTGGATGAAGACTTCGAGTTCGATGTCGGGGCATTCTTGGCGGATTTCGGCGATTTCTTCCATGCTCAATTCGCGCGACAGGATGATGCGTTCGACGCCGATGTTCTGCCAGAATTTCACGCCCCAGTAGTTGGTGGTGTTCGCCTGTACGGACAGGTGGATCGGCATCTCCGGCCATTTTTCGCGCACGGTCATAATCAAACCCGGATCCGCCATAATCAGCGCGTCGGGTTTCATGGCAATCAGCGGCTCCATGTCGGCAACGAAGGTTTTGAGTTTGGAATTGTGCGGCAGGGTGTTGACGGTCAAAAAGAATTTTTTGTTGCGCTCGTGCGCTTCTTTAATGCCTTGCTCGAGGACGTCGAGTTTGGCAAATTCGTTGTTTCGGGCGCGCAGGGAGTAACGCGGGCTGCCGGCATAAACGGCGTCTGCGCCGTAATCGTAGGCGGCGCGCATACGTTCGAGACCGCCGGCGGGAAGGAGGAGTTCGGGTGCTTTCATGTTCGAGCTTTATAAAAGGTTTCAGACGACCTTTTGAATCACGGGGAAAGGTCGTCTGAAAAGGTGTTTAAGGATGGGCGGATTATCCGCCTTTTTGTCGGGACGGTCAATTTTGCGGCGGCATATCGGGATTGTTTGGCGTTGTTTTTTCAGAGGAAAACGGGTTTCGGAGTGATAATAAGCTGATAGGCGCGACGGGCGGGGAAATGTAAAAAACGGACGGCAACCCGATTAATTTAACAAAAAGGCATTCAAAGAATGTATTTTCTTGTAAAATATCGAGTTTCATTTTTCCAATGTTCGGGAATCGGGCGGCTGCCGCAAACCGTTTCCCGGAGTTTTAGACAGGCGGACGAGTATGGATTTTCGGTTTGACATTATTTACGAATACCGCTGGATGTTTTTCTACGGCGCGCTGACTACGCTGGGCTTGACCGTAGTGGCGACGGCAGGCGGCTCCGTATTGGGTCTGCTGCTCGCGCTGGCGCGCCTGATTCATCTGGAAAAGGCGGGTGCGCCCATGCGTGCGCTGGCTTGGGTTTTGCGTAAGGTTTCGCTGCTGTATGTAACGCTGTTCCGTGGTACGCCGCTGTTTGTGCAGATTGTGATTTGGTCTTACGTCTGGTTCCCGTTTTTCGTCCATCCTACCGACGGTTTGCTGATCAACGGCGACGAGGCGGTGGAAATCCGACGCTCTTACGGCGCGCTGATTGCCGGTTCGCTTGCCTTGATTGCCAACTCCGGCGCGTATATCTGCGAGATTTTCCGCGCGGGCATCCAGTCCATCGACCGCGGTCAGATGGAAGCGGCGCGTTCGCTGGGTCTGACTTATCCGCAGGCTATGCGCTATGTGATTCTCCCGCAGGCGTTGCGCCGTATGCTGCCGCCGCTTGCCAGCGAATTTATTACGCTTTTGAAAGACAGCTCGCTGTTGTCCGTTATCGCCGTGGCGGAGCTGGCTTATGTGCAAAGTACGATTAGCGGCCGCTATTCCGTTTATGAAGAACCGCTCTATACCGTCGCGCTGATTTACCTCTTGATGACGACTTTCTTGGGCTGGGTGTTCCTGCGCTTGGAAAACCGCTACAACCCGCAGCATCGTTGATTTTCGAATAAGCCGATTGTTTTCGGCTAGAGCAATGTCAAAAGGTCGTCTGAAAACCGATTTGGGTTTTCAGACGACCTTTTAGTTTTTGGGGCTTACAGACCGAATAGGGCGATTTCGCCTTTGCCTTGTTGGAAATCTCATTCAACTTGAACAACTGACGCAAACCGGAATGCTGCCTTCGGGCGGCGGTTCGGCAAGGTCGGCGAACTCTGCCTGTTCGTCAAAGGGACGGGCGAGGCAGCGGCGCAGGCGTTCGATTTCGCGGTAGTCGCCGTTTCTGGCTTGGGCGATGGCTTGTTCGGCAAGGTAGTTGCGCAGGATGTAGAGCGGGTTGGTCAGGTTCATGCGTATTGCGCGTTCGGCGGGATCGCTGTTTTCGGCACGCAGGCGTTGGCGGTAGCGTCCGAGCCAGCGGATGAAGGCGGGCGGAACGCCGTTTTTGAAGGTTTGTTCGAGTTTGGGCGGGAGGGGTTCGCCGTGTGTATTGCTGACTTCGGACAGGTTTCTGAAAAACAGGGTGAAGTCGGTTTTTTGATCTTGCAGGGCAGTGAAGAGGTCGGCGATAAGGCTTTCGTCGTCTCTTTTGTCTGCTTGCTGCAAACCGAGTTTTCGGCGCATTTTCTCTAAATAGGTCGTCTGAAAAACTTCTGTCCAGCCGTCGATGAGTTGCTCAAGGGTGTCGTGTGGGACGAGGGTGTCGAAGCAGGAGGCGAGGGCAGAGAAATTCCAATGGGCGACGAAGGGCTGGGCATTGTAGGCGTAGCGGCCTTGGGTGTCGGAGTGGTTGCAGACGTGGCGGCGGTCGTAATCGTCGAGGAAGCCGAAAGGGCCGTAGTCTATGGTCAGCCCCAGTGCGGACATGTTGTCGGTATTCATTACGCCGTGGCAGAAGCCGACGCTTTGCCATGCGACGACGGTATAGGCGGTGCGGTTTCGGATTTGTTCCAACAAGGCGGCGTAGGGATTGTCGGCATCTTGGCAGTCGGGGTAGTAATGCCGGATGAGGTAGTCGGCAAGTTGTTGGATTTCGGCTTCGCGGCCGGTGTAATAGAAGTATTCGAAATGGCCGAAACGTAGAAAGCTCGGGGCGATGCGGGTCAGAACGGCGGCGGTTTCGACGGTTTCCCGATAAACGGGGTCATTGCTGCCGCACAGGGCGAGGGCGCGGGTCGTGGGGATGCCGAGACCGTGCATGGCTTCGGAACAGAGGTATTCGCGGATGGAGGAGCGCAAGACGGCGCGCCCGTCGGCAAAGCGGGAGTAGGGCGTTTTGCCTGCGCCCTTGAGCTGCCACTCTTGGCGTTGTCCCGCGGCATCGACGGAGTCGCCAATCAAGATTGCTCGTCCGTCGCCAAGACGCGGGGTATAGACGCCGAACTGATGTCCGCTGTAAACACCGGCAATGGGCGCGGGCGCGTATTGCGGCGCGTTACCGCTGAGGTAGGCAAGGTTGGCGGTCGTCTGAAAATCTGTATCCAGATTCAACTCTGCCGCCAAATCGGTGTTGAAGGCGACCCAGTAGGGCGCGGTCAGTGGCTCAGGGGAAACGCGGGAATAGAAAAACGGCGAGAGTTCGGCGAACTGTTGGGTAAGCAGGGGGAGTGTGTGCATGGGATTCCTGACGGGCGTGGGCAGGTTTGTATAACGCGCGGGTATGTTTATTGTGTTTTAGAGTTGGATGCTGTGTGTCTGATTTTCAAGCATTTTTAAAACAATGCCTGCTGCCGTTGTTTCAAATAATCTGCCAGCGGTTTGGGCAAACCGTAATCCGCCAAATTTTCGGGTTTCACCCAGAAGCGGTTATCTTTTGATGCGTTTTCAGAACGGGGCAGCGTGTCGGGCGAACTAATTTGCGCTTCAAACGGCGTAATCATCAATAAACGATGCGTCAGGCGGTGGGTGAGGGCGGGGTGCTCGGAAAGGTCGTCTGAAACGATGCCGAGCTTTTCGGCGCAAGCGTATGTTTCGTCTAATTTTTCAAAACACGGCACGCAATACAGCCCGCCCCAAATGCCTTTGGCGGGGCGTTTTTCCAGCAAGATTGCGCCGTCTTGGTTGCGGACAATCAGCCAGTAAAGCGGCAGGGTTTGCACTTCAAGGGCGGT
Source organism: Neisseria mucosa (assembly GCA_003028315.1). Lineage (NCBI taxonomy): Bacteria > Pseudomonadati > Pseudomonadota > Betaproteobacteria > Neisseriales > Neisseriaceae > Neisseria > Neisseria mucosa. The sequence goes on from CP028150.1 coordinate 225,495, forward strand.
TTTTTTGCGCGGCAGCTTGGCGATGCGGTTTTGCTTTTTCGCTTCGCAGATGTCCGCCATCGGGCATTGATGGCACAAGGGTTTTGTTCGTTTGCACACGGTTGCGCCTAAGTCCATCAAGCCCTGCGTATAGGCGGGCATATCGGCGTTTTCAGACGGCAGCAGGCTTTCGGCAAGCGTCCAGAGCGAGTTTTCAAATTTTTTGTCCTGCGGATTGCCGTCGCGGGCGAATACGCGGCAGAGCACGCGTTTGACGTTGCCGTCCAAAATGGTTTCGCGGCGGTTGAAGGCAAAGGCGCAAATAGCGGCGGCGGTGCTTCTGCCTACGCCGCAGAGGGTTTCCAAGTCTTTGCGCTCCGACGGAAACGTGCCGCCGAATTGTTCGACGACTTGTTGCGCGGCTTTGTGCAGATTGCGCGCGCGGCTGTAATAGCCCAAGCCCGCCCACAACGACAACACTTCGTCTTGCGGCGCGGCGGCAAGTGCTTGTACGGTAGGGAATTTTTCCAAGAAACGCGGATAGTAGTCCAACACGGTGGCGACCTGCGTCTGCTGGAGCATGATTTCGGAAAGCCAGACGCAATAAGGGTTTTTGACCTGCCAAGGGAGGTGGTGCCTGCCGTGTTGTTTTTGCCAGCGGATGAGCCGTTCGGAGAAGGAGGTGGGTGTGTTCATTAATATCAATCAGTGGTTTTATTTATATTGAAAACAAAATGTTATGATATAACATTGTGAAAATAATTCTTATTGACTTATTTTTTTTAGGGGTATATAACTCATATAAAGAGACTTTATTGCAGTATTGAAATCATTTATCAACAAGCAAGGAGTATCAGCATGAAAGCAATGGTTTATCACGGCGCAAACGACATCCGTTTTGAAGAAAAACCCCGTCCGCAGATTATCGATCCGACCGATGCGGTGGTGAAAATCGTCAAAACCACGATTTGCGGTACCGACTTGGGTATTTGGAAAGGCAAAAACCCTGAAGTCGCCGACGGCCGTATTCTTGGTCATGAAGGCATCGGTATTGTAGAAGAAGTCGGCGAGGCTGTAAAAAACATCAAAGTCGGTGATAAAGTCATTATTTCATGCGTCAGCAAATGCTGTACTTGCGACAACTGCAAAATCCAACTCTATTCACACTGCCGTAATGGCGGCTGGATTTTGGGCTACATGATCGACGGCACTCAAGCCGAATACGTCCGCACGCCTTATGCCGACAACAGCCTTGTTCCGCTGCCCGACAATGTCAACGAAGAAGTCGCCCTGCTGTTGAGCGACGCCTTGCCGACCGCCCACGAAATCGGCGTGCAATACGGCGATGTCAAACCCGGCGATACCGTCTTCATCGCAGGCGCAGGTCCTGTCGGTATGTCCGCCCTGTTGACCGCCCAACTGTACAGCCCCGCCGCCATCATCGTCTGCGATATGGACGAAAACCGTTTGAAACTGGCGAAAGAGCTGGGTGCAACCCATACCATCAGCCCCGCTTCAGGCGACGTATTCAAACAAGTCTTTGCCATCGTCGGCGACGACGGCGTGGACTGCGCCATCGAAGCCGTCGGCATCCCCGCTACATGGAATATGTGTCAAGACATCGTCAAACCGGGCGGTCATATCGCCGTTGTTGGCGTACACGGTCAATCCGTTGATTTCAAACTTGAAAAACTCTGGATTAAAAACCTCGCCATCACAACCGGTTTGGTAAACGCCAATACCACCGAAATGCTGATGAAGGCAATTTCCAGCAGCTCCGTCGATTACACCAAAATGCTGACCCACCGTTTCAAATTCAGCGAATTGGAAAAAGCCTACGACGTGTTCAAACACGCCGCCGAAAACCAAGCCATGAAAGTGGTTTTGGAAGCGGATTGATTTGAAGCAGATTATTGAGTTTTAAAAAGATAGGGGTCGTCTGAAAACTGGTTTTCAGACGACCTTATATATTGCCACCCGAAAGGGACGACCTTTTTGTTTATGGGGCTGATTGAATTGGGATGGCGTGGCGTTAACCTTTTAGCCATATGTAACCGGGCAGTGTGGCTTTATGGCATTTGTAAAGAGTCTGTCAAAAAATAAGCGGTAATATCGTAATGAATGACGATTGCTTGAGTTAAATCTAGCCCGCACGTTATCGGATTGTGTTAACCTTACGCTAGGCTTGATAATAGTTAACATTCTAGGACTTTAGTTCCCTTGTTTATTAATTATCTCAAGCCAGGGTTCCCGCACCATCATCGCTTCATTTTTTTCTTCCATAAATGCTTCGGGATGCAGTTTGTCCCCCCGCAACAATAAGAACCCGAACATTCTCACTCTTGTATTTTAAGGATTAAACAATGAAATCGCTCAAAACGTTCCTTATTTGGGGCATTGTGGTTTTGGTCGGCGTAGCGTCCTTTACCACTTTGGCCCTCAGTCGGGGCGAGCAGGTCAGTGCGGTATGGATGGTCACCGCCGCCGTGTCGGTGTACTGCATCGCTTACCGTTTTTACAGTCTCTACATCGCCAAATATGTGATGCAGCTTGATCCGAACCGCCTCACGCCCGCCGAGCGGCACAATGACGGTTTGGACTATGTGCCGACACACAAAGGCGTATTGTTCGGACACCACTTTGCCGCGATTGCGGGCGCAGGTCCCTTGGTCGGTCCCGTGCTGGCTGCGCAAATGGGTTATCTGCCGGGTACGCTGTGGATTATCTTCGGCGTAGTGTTTGCCGGCGCGGTACAAGACATGATGGTCTTGTTCGTCTCCATGCGCCGCGACGGTAAGTCTTTGGGCGATATCGTAAAACAAGAACTCGGCACCGTCCCCGGCGTGATTGCGTCCATCGGTATTTTGATGATTATGGTTATCATCATGGCGGTGTTGGCGCTGATTGTGGTGAAAGCACTGGTTCACAGCCCTTGGGGTACGTTTACGATTGCCGCCACCATGCCGATTGCTCTGTTTATGGGTATTTACACCCGCTATATCCGTCCGGGCAAAATCGGCGAGATTTCCATCGTCGGCTTTATCCTGCTGATGCTGGCGGTCATTTACGGCGACAATGTGGCGCACAGCTCCATCGGTCACTGGTTTGACCTTGACGGCATCCAGCTCACTTGGGCGATTATGATTTACGGCTTCGTGGCATCAGTATTGCCGGTATGGCTGCTGCTGACTCCGCGCGACTATCTCTCTACCTTCCTGAAAATCGGTACGATTGTCGCACTCGCCATCGGCATCCTCATCGTCAGCCCTGCTCTGCAAATGCCTGCCGTAACCCACTTTATCGACGGTTCCGGCCCTGTATTCTCAGGCGCATTGTTCCCGTTCCTCTTCATTACCATCGCCTGTGGCGCGGTTTCAGGCTTCCACGCGCTGATTTCTTCCGGTACTACGCCGAAAATGCTGGAAAACGAAACCCACGTCCGCATGATCGGTTACGGCGGTATGTTGATGGAAAGTTTCGTGGCCATTATGGCGCTTGCTGCTGCCGCATCGCTTGATCCCGGTGTGTACTTCGCCATGAACAGCCCTGCCGCCCTGATCGGTACGGATGCCAATACCGCCGCTGAAGTGATTACCACCAAGCTGCAATTCCCTGTCGATGCCGCAACCCTGTTGCACACCGCTAAGGAAGTGGGCGAAAACACCATCCTGTCCCGTGCGGGCGGTGCGCCTACCCTCGCAGTCGGTATGGCACACATCATGAGCCGCCTGATTCCGGGCGAAGCCATGATGGCATTCTGGTATCACTTTGCCCTGTTGTTTGAAGCCTTGTTCATCCTGACCGCCGTCGATGCCGGTACGCGCGTCGCACGTTTCATGATTCAAGACTTGGGCAGTATCTTCTACAAACCTTTCGGCAACACCGACTCCATCCCTGCCAACCTGATTGCAACCTTCTTCGCCGTGGCATTGTGGGGCTACTTCCTCTACACCGGCGTGACCGACCCGTTGGGCGGCATCAACTCGCTCTGGCCTTTGTTCGGCATCGCCAACCAAATGCTGGCAGGCGTAGCCTTGATTATGTGTGCCGTTGTGTTGATTAAGATGAAACGCGACCGTTATGTCTGGGTGGCACTCGTTCCCGCCGTCGGCGTACTGTTTGTAACCTGCTACGCCGGCCTGCAAAAACTGTTCCACAGCGACCCGCGCGTCAGCTTCCTTGCCCATGCCGGCAAATACAGCGAAGCATTGGCTAAAAACGAAGTCCTCGCGCCCGCTAAAGACATCGGCGAGATGTCGCAAATCATCTTCAACGACCAGATCAATGCCGGCCTGACCGCATTGTTCCTCTCCGTCGTCGTCGTCGTTGCCATCTACGGTGTGCGTACCGCTATGAAAGCACGCAAAGTCGGCTGGTCAACCGCCAAAGAAATTCCGGCGGTGTACCGCGACGGCAAACAACCGGAGGCACAAAGTGAAGCATAAACTCGCTGCTTGGTGGAAAACCGCCAAACTTACCGCCAACCTCATGGCAGGGGTGCCCGATTATGAAAACTACGTTGCACAACAACGCAAACATAATCCCAACGCCCCCGTCATGACCGAGCTGCAATTTCAAGACTATTGTCGCAAACGCCGCTGCGGTGCAAACGGCGGAAGATGTTGCTAATCGCTTGAACGGTTGAAAAAAAGGTCGTCTGAAAGTTTTCAGACGACCTTTTTATATTAATGCTGCTTGAAAAAGGACGGGTTAGTATTCGCCCAATAGCTGCTCGCGGGTCAGTAAGAATACGAATCCGTCGCCGCCGCTGGTTTCCAGCCAAGTAAACGGCAATTCGGGGTAGGCGGCTTCCAATACGTCGCGGTTGTGCCCGATTTCGACCAGCAGGACGCCTTTGGGATTCAAGTATTTGGCGGCGTGCAGCAGGATTTGGCGGGTGGCGTCCAAGCCGTCTTCGCCGCTGCCCAGGGCGAGTTCGGGTTCGTGCAGGTATTCGTCGGGCAACATATCGACCGATTCGGCATCGACGTAGGGCGGGTTGGAAACAATCAGGTCGTATGTGCCTTCCAATCCTTCGAACAAGTCGGTGTGAATCAGGTTGATGCGCTCTTCCAAACCATAATCTTCAACGTTGATGGCGGCTACTTCCAGCGCATCCAAACTCAAATCGACGGCGTCAATTTCAGCGGCAGGGTAGTGGTGCGCCATTTGAATGGCGAGGCAGCCGCTGCCGGTACACAAATCCAATGCGCGGTGAACCAATTCGGGATGCTCTATCCATGGGGTGAGGCTGTCGCCGAGCAGCTCGTAAATAAACGAGCGCGGTACGATGACGCGTTCGTCAACATAAAAATCGAAATCGCCTTGCCATGCCTGATGGGTAAGGTAGGCGGCGGGGATGTGTTCGACTGCGCGGCGTTCCAGTACTGCCAACACTTCTTCTTTCTCGCTTTGCAGCAGCTTAGCATCGAGGTAGGGCTCCAGCGTGTCCAAAGGCAGGTTGAGGGTATGCAGGATGAGGTAGGCGGCTTCGTCGTGCGCGTTGTCCGAGCCATGCCCGAAAAACAAACCGGCATCGTTGAAACGGCTGACGGCGAAACGCAGGATGTCGCGGACGGAGGTCAATTCTTGGGCTGCTTGGGTAAACATATTCATCAAAATCCTTAATGGTCGGAGCACCGTCCTTCGGGCGGCAGAATCGGGAAGTCATTTGTTGCAAAGCGGAGCGATTATAACAGAGGTCGTCTGAAAGCATGGTTTCAGACGACCTCTTGGGTGCGGAAGCGGTTATTTTTTGCCTTTTGCCGCTTTCACATCTTTTTCGGTGATGGTGCCGCCGCCGTTATCAAATGCATTCATAATGTAGGTCGAAACTGCTGCTACGTCCGCTTCGTTAATGGCTGTTGCAGGCATGAAGCCGTTGTAGGGTTTGCCGTTAACCTTGATCGGGCCGTTGATGCCTTTGAGCATGCTGTTCAACAGTACCTGCGGTTTTTTCATGATGTAGTCGGAACGGAACAGGGGCGGGAACATTGCTCCTCTGCCTTCGCCTTTTTTACCGTGGCAGGCGGCGCAGTTGGTTTCGTAAATTTTCTGCCCTTGCGCCATCTGTGCGGCATCGGCGGCGAAGGTTGGGGCGGAAAAGCAGGAGAGTGCGGCAAGTGTCAGGATGTGGATGGTTTTCATGGTTTGTCCTTGCAGATGGTCGGGATGTTTTTGTTTTAAAGGAATAGGGCAATCATACAATAAAGGTCGTCTGAAAACCTATCCTGCCGAAGCTTTTCAGACGACCTTAGATTTAAGTCAAAGAAACAACGGGGATGCTTCAAACCCATCCGCACAAATTGCGCCGCACCAAATCTGCCAGTGCGCCTATCCATTCTGCGCTGTCGTTCAGGCAGGGGATATAGCGGTATTCTTTACCGCCGGCGGCATGAAATTGTTCGCGCCCCATCAAAGCGATTTCTTCCATCGTTTCCAAGCAGTCTGCCATGAAGCCCGGACAGAAAACGTCCAATTTCGTTATGCCTTGTTTCGGCAGTTCGTCAAACAGAACCTGCGTACTCGGTTTAACCCATTTCGCCTTGCCGAACTGGCTTTGGAAGGAGACGATATATTCCTGCTCAGTCAGTCCCAAGGCTTCGGCAAGCAGTTTGGCCGTATGGCGGCATTCGTCGGGATAAGGGTCGCCCTCGTCGTACTGTTTCTGCGGTATGCCGTGAAAACTCAGCATCAGTTTTTCGCCGCGTCCGTGTTCCGTCCAATATGCCTGAATATGTTTTTTCATGGCTTCGATATAGCCTGCATCCTCGTAGAAACGGGACACCGTGCGTATGCTGAGTTGGTTGCGCTGGCGCAGTAATTGCAAGAATACTTTATCCAAAGCCGCACCTGTGCTCGATGCCGCATATTGCGGGTAGAGTGGGACTACCAAAAGATTACCGATGCCTTGCGATTTCAATTCCGCCAAGACGTCGTCAACGCCCGGGTTGCCGTAAGTCATGGCGTAGCGGACGGTTATATCCGGCAGTAGTTTGCCCAAGGTTTCGGCTTGGCGTGCGGTATAAACCAATAAGGGTGAGCCGTCTTTAAACCAGATTTTTTCATAGGCGTGCGCGCTTTTTTTCGGGCGCAGCGTCAGTATCAGGCCGCGCAAGATCGGTTGCCACAATAGCTTCGGCAGTTCCACCACGCGTTGGTCGGATAAAAAGTCGAGCAGGTAGGGTTTGACGGCTTGTGCGGTCGGAGCATCCGGTGTGCCGAGGTTAAGCAGTAGGACGGCGGTACGGTTTTGTTCGGTATAGGGGAGGGGAGGCTCTGGCAGGAAACGGGGCATGGTTTGTTTCTTTAATATTGAATGATTTTTTGTGTGAAAGGTCATCTGAAAAACAAAGGGAATAATCAAGTTAAACGTTTTCAGACGACCTCGATAAGCATGGTTCAATCTCAATCCACCCCGCGGGCGCGGTTTTCATGGAATTGCGCCTGCCAATCAGCAAATTTCTCTTGCTCGATGGCTTCGCGCATTTCTGCCATGATGACTTGGTAGAAATGCAGGTTGTGGATGGTGTTGAGCTGTGCGCCCAAGATTTCGCCGGCGCGGTGCAGGTGGTGCAGGTAAGCGCGGCTGAAGTTTTGGCAGGCGTAGCAGGTGCAGCTTTCGTCTATCGGGCGTTTGTCGAGCTTGTGTTTGGCGTTTTTGATTTTCAAATCGCCGAAACGGGTGAACAGCCAGCCGTTGCGCGCATTGCGGGTGGGCATGACGCAGTCGAACATGTCCACGCCGTGCGCCACGCCGTAAACGAGGTCTTCGGGCGTGCCGACGCCCATCAGGTAATGCGGTTTGTGTTCGGGCAGCATCGGTCCGACGGTGCGCAGCATGCGGTACATTTCGGGTTTGGGTTCGCCGACGGACAGTCCGCCGATGGCAAGCCCGGGGAAGTCGAATTGTTCCAAGCCGCGCAGCGATTCTTCGCGCAAATCTTCATACATCGCGCCTTGCACGATGCCGAACAGGGCATTCGGGTTCTTCAAATCTTCAAAGGCTTTTTTGCTGCGTTCTGCCCAACGCAGGCTCATTTGCAGGGATTTTTGCGCCTGTTCGTGCGTTGCTTCGCCGGGTGTGCATTCGTCCAACTGCATCACGATGTCGGAATTGAGTACGGTTTGGATTTTCATGGAGATTTCGGGCGAGAGGAAGAGTCTGTCGCCGTTGATCGGGCTTTGGAAGGTGCAGCCTTCTTCAGTGAGTTTGCGCATGTCGGAGAGCGAGAAAACCTGAAAACCGCCCGAGTCGGTCAAGATGGGTTTGTTCCAGCCGATAAAATCGTGCAGGCCGCCAAATTGTTCGATGACTTCCAAACCGGGGCGCAGCCATAAATGGTAAGTGTTGCCCAAAATAATTTGTGCCTTGATGTCGTGCAGGTTTTGCGGATTCATCGCCTTAACCGAGCCGTAAGTGCCAACCGGCATAAATACGGGCGTTTCGATTTTGCCGTGGTTCAGTTCCAGCGTGCCGCGTCGGGCATGACCATCTTTTTTATGTAAGGTAAATTTGAGCATAGGTTGTATCTATAAATGTAGGAAACGGCGTGCGAAGCCGCCGTGCAGTCAAACGATTGAGGTAAAAACGCGATTATAAAGGATTTTCATTGCAATAGCGGTGTTTGAATATTTCAGACGACCTTATTCGTATCGAGATGTTCACTGTTGAAAATGTTTCAAAAAAATCACAATGTTCCGACAATGTCGTCTGAAACCTCGTTTTCATACTTGCCATTGCGTCAAAGTATCGTCTATAATCCGAACCCTGTTAAACAGGCACGTAGCTCAGTTGGTTAGAGCACCACCTTGACATGGTGGGGGTCGTTGGTTCGAATCCAATCGTGCCTACCAAATTTCCCAAACGGCATTTATGCCGTTATTTTTTAATGTTTTGGAGCTTTTTTGATGTTGAACATTACCTTGCCGGACGGCTCAGTCCGCCAATACGAATCGCCCGTTACCGTGGCACAGATTGCCGCGTCTATCGGAGCAGGTTTGGCGAAGGCGACGGTGGCGGGTAAGGTAAACGGCAAATTGGTCGATGCGTGCGATCCGATTACCGAAGATTCAACCGTCCAAATCATTACCCCGAAAGACCAAGAAGGCGTTGAAATCATCCGCCACTCTTGCGCCCACCTTGTCGGTCATGCGGTCAAGCAGCTCTATCCTAATGCAAAAATGGTTATCGGCCCCGTCATTGAAGAGGGCTTTTATTACGATATTGCGACGGAAAAACCGTTTACGCCTGAAGATGTCGCTGTCATCGAAGCGCGCATGAAAGAATTGATTGCACAAGATTATGATGTAATCAAAATCATGACTCCGCGCGCCGAAACCATCAAAATTTTCCAAGATCGCGGCGAAGAATACAAACTGCGCCTGATTGAAGATATGCCCGAAGTTGAAGCAATGGGTATGTATCATCATCAGGAATATGTCGATATGTGCCGCGGTCCGCACGTTCCGAACACCCGCTTCCTGAAAAACTTCAAGCTGACCAAGCTGGCAGGCGCATACTGGCGCGGCGACAGCAATAATGAAATGCTGCAACGCATTTACGGTACAGCTTGGGCAACAAAAGACGAATTAAAAGCCTATATCCAGCGTATTGAAGAAGCAGAAAAACGTGACCACCGCAAATTGGGCAAGCAACTGGATTTGTTCCACTTGCAAGACGAAGCGCCGGGTATGGTGTTTTGGCATCCTAAAGGTTGGGCTTTGTGGCAGACTATTGAGCAGCATATGCGTAAAGAGCTGAATGCCGCCGGTTACAAAGAAGTCAAAACCCCCCAAATCATGGATAAAACCTTTTGGGAAAAATCCGGTCACTGGGATAACTACAAAGACAATATGTTCGTAACCAGTTCGGAAAAACGTGAATACGCGGTTAAGCCGATGAACTGCCCGGGACATGTTCAGATTTTCAATAACGGTCTGCGCTCGTACCGCGATTTGCCAATGCGTTTAGCAGAATTTGGTTCTTGCCATCGCAACGAGCCGAGCGGTGCATTACATGGACTGATGCGTGTCCGAGGTTTTGTACAAGACGATGCGCATATTTTCTGTACCGAAGATCAAATCGTCAGCGAAGCGCGGGCATTCAATGAATTGCTGGTTCGTATTTACAAGCAATTCGGTTTCCATGATGTGTCCGTCAAACTTTCACTGCGTCCTGAGAAGCGTGCCGGTTCAGACGACGTCTGGGATAAGGCAGAACAAGGCCTGCGCGAAGCATTGACTGCTTGCGGCGTGGAATGGGGCGAATTGCCGGGTGAAGGTGCGTTCTACGGACCTAAAATCGAATATCATGTTAAAGATGCATTGGGACGTTCTTGGCAGTGTGGTACGCTGCAACTGGACTTTGTATTGCCGGAACGTTTAGATGCAGAATATGTAACCGAAAACAATGACCGCGCCCGTCCGGTAATGTTGCACCGAGCCATTTTGGGTTCTTTGGAACGATTTATCGGTATTTTGATTGAAAACCATGCAGGTTCTTTCCCACTATGGTTGGCGCCGGTTCAAATGGTGATTATGAATATCACCGAAAATCAAGCAGATTACTGCCGTGAAGTGGCTGCCAAATTGCAGGCTGCTGGCTTCCGTGTAGAGCTGGATTTGCGTAACGAAAAAATCGGTTACAAAATCCGTGATAACAGCCAATACCGCTTCCCTTATCAAATCGTTGTCGGCGATAAAGAGAAGCAAGAAAACAAAGTGGCCGTGCGCCGCAAAGCAGAAGACTTGGGTTCTTTGGATTTGGATGATTTCATTGCGCAACTGCAGCAAGAAATCGCAGACGCCCTCGTCAACCATTAATTTTTATAGGAGTATTCATCATCGCTCAAGAACGCGAAGCACGAATCAATGGCGAAATTACCGCTAAAGAAGTGCGTTTAATCAGTGAGTCAGGCGAACAGCTTGGTGTTGTATCGGTTCGTGAAGCTTTGGCCATGGCCGAAGAGCAGGATGTGGATTTGGTAGAGATTTCCCCTACTGCCAAACCGCCTGTGTGCAAACTGATGGATTACGGTAAATATAAATACCAACAAGCCAAGAAACGCGACGAAGCCAAGAAAAACCAGAAGCAGGTACAAATTAAGGAAATCAAATTCCGTCCGGGTACCGATGAAGGCGATTATCAAATCAAAATGCGCAACATCAACCGCTTCTTGGCTGACGGCGATAAAGTCAAAGTCACGCTTCGTTTCCGCGGGCGTGAAATGGCTCACCAGCAACTCGGTGCGCAACTTTTAGAGCGCGTAAAAGAGGATTTGGCGGAAGTGGCTCAAATCGAATCCTTCCCTAAAATGGAAGGCCGTCAAATGGTGATGATGATTGCACCGAAGAAAAAATAAAGTTATAATTTTCAGCTTACCCCGATTGCCGCTTCGGAGTAAGCTTTTGATTGGCGGCAAAAACCGTGGCATTTTGGGTTCAAGTGTTTGAAACCAATGTTTTAAAACCCCCTGATGCCTTATCTAATAACGAATGGAGTTTTCCCATGCCTAAAATGAAAACCAAGTCTAGCGCGAAAAAACGCTTCAAAGTACTGGGTAACGGCGGTGTAAAACGCGCTCATGCGTTCAAACGCCACATCTTGACTAAAAAGACCACTAAAAACAAACGCCAACTGCGCGGTACCTCTATGGTAAACGATCGCGATTTGGCTTCTGTTGCTAAAATGTTACCCTACGCTTAAGGAGTTTAGAATATGCCACGCGTAAAACGCGGTGTAACCGCTCGTGCCCGTCACCAAAAAATCTTCGCGTTAGCCAAAGGCTACCGCGGTCGTCGTAAAAACGTATACCGCGTTGCCAAGCAAGCGGTAATGAAAGCTGGTCAGTACGCATACCGTGACCGTCGTCAACGCAAACGCCAATTCCGTCAATTGTGGATTGTCCGTATCAATGCAGGTGCCCGTGAAAATGGTCTGTCTTACAGCAAATTCATGAACGGTCTGAAACGCGCCTCTATCGAAATCGACCGCAAAGTATTGGCTGATTTGGCTGTATTTGATAAAGCCGCTTTTGCACAATTGGTTGAGAAAGCTAAAGCTGCTTTGGCTGCTTAATCCAAAAAATTTAAAAAGGAAGCTACGGCTTCCTTTTTTCTTTGTTTGAATAAAGTCTATGTGATTGATTTTCTTTCTTTAAAGTCTATTTTTTTGAATTGATTTGCGCTAAAATACGTCGATTCTATCAAACGGATTGGCCGTAAACGATAAAAGGTCGTCTGAAAAGTTTGGCAACACCAAACCATACAGGCGGCCTCATTGTTTCAGACGACCCATCATCAACCGACAGACGATAAACCACTATGGAAAATGTAAACCGTATCGTTGCAGAAGGTATTGCCGCAGTAGAGGCCGCGCAAGACTTCAACGCTCTAGAACAAATCAAAGCCCGTTATCTTGGTAAAACCGGCGAGTTGACCGGACTTCTGAAAACCTTAGGTCAAATGTCGCCTGAAGAGCGCAAAACCATAGGTGCGCATATCAATGAATGCAAAAACCAGTTTCAGACGGCCTTTAACAATAAACGCGATGCCCTCAACGAAGCCAAACTTCAAGCCCAGCTTGCCGCCGAAGCACTCGATATTACCCTGCCCGGACGCGCGCAGGAAAATGGCGGTCTGCATCCCGTAACCCTGACTTTGCAGCGCGTGGTCGAACTCTTTCACGGTATGGGTTTTGAAGTGGCAGACGGCCCGGAAATCGAAGACGATTTCCACAACTTCCAAGCCCTGAACATCCCCGCAAACCACCCGGCACGCGCCATGCAGGATACGTTCTACGTTGAAAACGGCGATGTTTTGCGTACGCACACTTCCCCGATTCAAATCCGCTACATGCTCGATAAAAAAGAGCCGCCCATCCGTATTATCGCTCCCGGCCGCGTTTACCGTGTGGACAGCGATGCTACGCACTCACCCATGTTTCACCAAGCCGAAGGCCTGTGGGTGGAAGAGGGCGTAACCTTCGCCGATTTGAAAGCCGTGTTTACCGACTTTATCCGCCGCTTTTTCGAACGCGATGATTTGCAAGTACGTTTCCGTCCGTCTTTCTTCCCGTTCACCGAACCGTCCGCCGAAATCGACATCATGGGCGAAAACGGCAAATGGCTGGAAGTCGGCGGCTGCGGCATGGTGCATCCCAACGTGTTGAAAAACGTGAATATCGACCCCGAGAAATACACTGGTTTCGCCTTCGGCATTGGTCTCGACCGTTTCGCTATGTTGCGTTACAACGTGAATGATTTGCGACTGTTTTTTGATAACGATTTGAACTTTTTGAAGCAGTTTGCGAAATGATTGTGCAGGCTGCCTAAAAGAAACTGCCCTAACAAAGTTAAAAAGCAGCCTGCACTCCCAAGCAAACAGGTCGTCTGAAAACAAAATCTGATAAAACAAAAGTTAATTAGTTGATTGAGAACATAACATGCAATTCTCCTACTCATGGCTGAAAATCCAAGCCGATACCGAACTTTCCGCCGATAAGCTGGAACATTTGTTAACCATGTCCGGCTTGGAAGTGGAAGAGGCCGAGACTGCCGCCCCTGCGTTTACAGGCGTGGTAATTGCTGAAGTGAAATCCGTTGAAAAACATCCTGATGCCGACCGTTTGAACGTTACCCAAGTCGATGCGGGGACGGGCGAGTTGGTACAGATTGTGTGCGGTGCGCCGAATGTGAAAGCGGGCATCAAAGTGCCGTGTTCGCTGCCGGGCGCGGTGTTGCCGGGCAATTTCAAAATCAAGCCGACCAAGATGCGCGGCGTGGTGTCGAACGGGATGTTGTGTTCCACCGATGAACTCGGTCTGCCTGACGACGGCGTGAACGGCCTGCACATTCTGCCGCAAGACGCTCCCGTCGGTGCAAACATCCGTGAATATTTGGATTTGGACGATACGGTGTTCACGCTGAAAATCACGCCGAACCGTGCCGACTGCCTGAGCATCAAAGGCATTGCGCGTGAAGTGTCCGCGCTGACGGGTTGCGCGTTCAAGCGGCCTGCAATCCATGCCGCGCCAATCACAGGTAGCCGCAAACAGCCCGTGCAGATTGATGCGCCTGCCGATTGCGGCCGCTTTATCAGCCGCGTGATTGAAAACGTGAACGCGCGCGCCGCTACGCCGGATTGGATGAAGCAGCGTTTGGAGCGCAGCGGTATCCGCAGTATTTCCGCTCTGGTGGACATTGGCAATTATGTGATGCTGGAAATTGGTCAGCCGATGCATGTTTTTGATGCCGACAAACTTTCAGGCAGCCTGCACATCCGCCGTGCGCGCGAAGGTGAAACGCTGAAATGCCTGAACGAGAAAACCGTCTCTTTGTCTGAAAACACGCTGGTAGTGGCCGACGAAAAAGGTGCGTTGAGCTTGGCGGGTCTGATGGGCGGCGCGGCAAGCGCGGTTTCAGACGACACGCAAAATATCGTGCTGGAAGCGGCTTGGTTTGCGCCTGAAATCATCGCCGGCAAATCGCGCCAATACGGTTTTGGCTCGGATTCGTCGTTCCGCTTTGAGCGCGGCGTGGATTACCGTTTACAGGCTGATGCTATCGAACGCGCCACCGAATTGGTTTTGCAAATCTGCGGCGGTGCGGCAGGAGAAATGGTGGAAGCGCAAGGCGAATTGCCTGAAGCGAAGCAGGTTGAATTGCGTTTAGGTCGTCTGAAAACGGTGTTGGGCGTGGACATTCCCGCCGAACAGGTGGAAACCATTTTGCAGCACTTGGGTCTGCAGCCTGAAAAAACCGCAGAAGGCTTCCGCGTTACCGCGCCGAGTTTCCGTTTCGACATCGAAATCGAAGCCGATTTGATTGAAGAAATCGGCCGCGTTTACGGCTATGAAAATATCCCCGACGATTACACGTCAGGTCGTCTGAAAATGCTGGCGCTGCCCGAAACCCGCCGTCCGCGTTTTGCCGTTTATAACGAAATGGCGGCGCGCGACTACCGCGAAGTGGTCAGCTATGCCTTCGTTGACGAGCAGTGGGAACACGACTTTGCCGCCAACGCCAATCCCATCCGTCTGCAAAACCCGCTGGCGGCGCAGTATGCCGTGATGCGTTCCACGCTCATCGGCGGCTTGGTGGAAATTCTGCAAAACAATCTGAACCGCAAGCAAAACCGCGTGCGCGTGTTTGAAATCGCCCGCGTGTTCAGCAAGGATTCAGACGGCCTGTTTGTACAAAACGAACGCATCGGTGGCCTGTGGTACGGCGCGGCAATGCCCGAACAATGGGGAGAGAAAACGCGCAACGCGGATTTTTACGACATCAAGGCCGATGTGGAAAATCTGTTGAAAAACAAAGCAGTTGAGTTTGTCAAAACCGAACATCCCGCCCTGCATCCAGGACGCGCCGCCAATATTGTTTCAGACGGCCAAGTCATCGGCTTTGTCGGCGAATTGCATCCGAAATGGCTGCAAAAATACGACTTGCCGCAAGCACCGCTGGTATTTGAAATCGATATGGCCGCCGTGTTGGAACGCGAAAAAATGCGCTATCAGGCAGTATCGAAATTCCAGCCGGTGCGCAGGGATTTGGCGTTTGTTATGCCTGAAACCATGACTCATGATGATTTGTTGGCCGCATTGAAAGGTGCAGCAAACAAGTTGGTACAGGAAATCAGCGTATTTGACGTATATCGCGGTACGGGACTGCCTGAAGGGATGAAGAGCATGGCGGTCAAAGTGATTTTGCAGGATATGGAAAACACGCTGACGGATGAAACAGTCGAGCCGGTTATCGGAAAACTGATTGACGCGGCAACTGCTGCGGGAGCACAACTTCGCAGCTAAAAAATAAATATTCGCTTGAATTTTAAATAGAAATTAGTAATAATCTGCACCTGTTACAACAGAAGGTAATAATATGACATTAACTAAAGCCGAATTGGCCGATATTTTGGTAGATAAAGTCAGCAATGTAACCAAAAACGATGCCAAAGAAATCGTCGAACTCTTTTTTGAAGAAATCCGCAGCACTTTGGCACGCGGCGAAGAAATCAAAATTTCCGGTTTCGGTAATTTTCAGTTGCGCGACAAACCGCAGCGTCCCGGCCGTAATCCGAAAACTGGCGAAGAAGTACCGATTACCGCCCGCCGCGTAGTAACTTTCCATGCCAGCCAAAAACTCAAAGGCATGGTGGAGCATTACTATGACAAACAACGCTAATCCCGTTATTCCTGCAAAACGTTATTTCTCGCTGGACGAAATGTGCGAATTGGTGCAAATCAGCCCGTCACAATTTGCCCAGTGGCAACATGAGAACGGTATCGTTGTCGGTTACGGCGGCGATCGTTACACCCGTCCCGATGTGGTGAAACTGCTGAAGTTGAAAGATACCTTTGCGCCTTATGTCGACCGCTTCAGTCGTGATTCTTTGGATGCAAACGGTCATCCTGCTGCAAAAGCGGAAGAGGTTAAAGCCGGATTAAATTCTATATTGGCAGATTTGCAAAAAGCACTTGCTTAGTTTATTAGATAAACAGCCGCTTCCTTATCTAAGGGAAGTGGCTGTTTGTTTTTATGGATTTTGGGGCTTGCTATGTATAGTGGATTAAATTTAAATCAGGACAAGGCGACGAAGCCGCAGACAGTACAGACAGTACGGCAAGGTGAGGCAACGCCGTACTGGTTTAAAGTTAATCCACTATATTAGAAAATATTTACCTAGTTTATAAGCATCCTTAATAAATATGATAGGTACCTGTTTTTAAATGATGTATTGATGCTGCTTGTATTGAATTGAACCATTTTTCGAAGTTATTGTCTTTTATATCAATAGCCTGCACGGATATTGTGTTTAACAATCCATGCTATGAAAGTTATAATGATACAAACACAATGATGTGTTGTCGGCATACTTCAATCTGCACATTTAATCTAAGGAGCGATATTATTGGCTCCAGTTTCTGGATAATCTGACAATGATTCAATATTGGCAAAAAAGTTTGGCTGCCGTACTGCTTTTAGGGGTATTTTCTCAAACATGGGCGCAATTCCATTCTGTTTATTTTAATCAACATGGCAAAATTACAGCAACGATGTCATCGGTTGCATATGTCCGACAATATACGGTTCAATCAGGTATTGCCAAGGCGCAGGATTTTTATTACCCGTCCATGAAGAAATATTCTGATCCGTATGAAGTTCCTGCAGAGCAAATTAAAGTGTTTGTTCCCGTGTTAGATAATGGGACGTTGACGCTTTGGCATTTCAACGGACAGAAAAAAATGGTAGGGACTTATAAAAACAGCAAGCCGAACGGTGAATGGACAAACTGGTATCCGAACGGTAAGAAATCTGCTGTGATGCCTTATCAAAACGGTTTGAGCGAAGGAACCGGTTCGCGATATTACCGTAATGGGGTGAAGGAAAGCGAGATCCAGTTCAAACACGACAAAGCCAACGGTTATTGGAAGCAATGGTATCCGGACGGCAGTCCGAAGATGGAAATGAATATGGTCAACGATAAACCGACTGAGATTTTGAGTTGGGACGAAAATGGTCGTATTTTATCGGAAATCAGCATTTCTAATGGTCGTCGTAATGGTATTGTTTTGGAATGGTACGAAGATGGGGCCAAAAAGTCAGAATCGGTTTATTCCAACGATCAGCTGGTGAAGAAAACGCATTGGGATAAAGAAGGTTATGTTGTTGAATAACCGTTAAAATACATGAAAAAGAAGTACGGGTAAGGTTTAATGCCTTATCCGTATTTCTTTTTTATGAAAAGGTATTTGGAGGGAACTTGCGATATTTTTAAAATAGTGTATAATGTTATATTATAACATATTAATTATGGAGTATTGATTGATGAAACCGAATATTCATCCTGATAATTACCGTACTGTTTTATTTTTCGACAGCGGTGCAAATGAAGGCTGGCTTATCCGCTCTTGTGCGGAGACGCATGGTAAGACGATGGTTTGGAAAGATGGAAAAGAATACCCGCTTTTCGCGCTGGATACGTCGTCTGCATCTCATCCTGTGTACACCGGCAGACAGCGAAACGTTAACACTGAAGGGCGTGCGAGCAAGTTCAATCAGCGTTTCCAATCGATGATGTCTTCATTTAGAAAGGACAAATAATGCAAGTTTTATCTTCACTGAAAACAGCGAAAAAACGCCACCGCGACTGTCAAATCGTCCGCAGGAAGGGTAAGGTTTACGTTATTTGTAAGAGTAACCCGCGCTTTAAGGCACGTCAGCGTTAAATACCGGTTGGATCGACTGTCCGCACCTGAAAATGGTGCGGATTTTTTTGGTAATCATGTAAACTCATGTTGGTTAATATCATTAAAAATATCTTTTTTGCCTGCAAACAACCGGTTTTAGGAATATCGGGTAAATTAGCGTAATCCCGCTTGTTTGGAGGTGGAGATGTTTATAACATGGCAGCGCATTTAGCAGACAAATTCCTATTTAGGAGATATTTATGAAATCAAAAGTATTACTGGCTGTTGCCGCCGCATTATCCCTTGGTGCCTGTGTCGCACCCGACATGGATTATGATTTCGAACGTGGTTCCCGTCACGAGCATCGCCATGAACACCGTTACGACAATCGTGATGATAATTACGATCGTAACGAGATGCGCCGTGAAGAGCGTCGTTATGAAGAAAACCGTCGCACATCAGAGTCCCGCCGTTTGCGCACTTTCTCTTGTGAGAACGGATTGTCTGTTGATGTCCGCAACTTGAATAACGATCAGTTGGAATTGCGCCTTGACGACAAGCGCGCTGTATTGTCATCCGATGTTTCCGGTTCCGGCTCGCGCTACACTTCCAACCGCGGCCTGTTCGGCAAAGGTGCGGAATGGCATGAGAAAAACGGCGAAGCATCCTTCAGCTTTACCGATCCGTACGGCAACCGTGTAGAAACTTCTTGCAGCGTGCGCTAAATCCCAAATATCCTGTTAAAGGTCGTCTGAAAATATTTTCAGACGACCTTTTTTCTATTTGGTGCAGTGTGCCCCTACATTACAGGTAATCTTTTGGATATAACGAAATCATCTTTAAATCGAACAAACCATTCTTTCCCATTTTCAGACGACCTGATTAAAGTAGCTCCAAACTGAGAATAAGGAGCACCCTATGACTACCACCGCCGACCCGCGCGCCAAACTGCCCGACACCCCGCTTTCCGGCAACGAAGCCCTGAAAGACCGCAGCGACTATCTGCACGGTACCATCAAACAAGACCTGACCGATGACTTTACCGGCGGCTTTACCGCCGACAATTTCCAGCTCATCCGTTTCCACGGCATGTACGAGCAGGACAACCGCGACATCCGCGCCGAGCGTACCGATCAAAAACTCGAACCCTTAAAAAACATGATGTTGCGCTGCCGCTTGCCCGGCGGCATCATTACGCCGGCGCAGTGGCTGGGCATAGACGAATTTGCCGGCGACCACACCATTTACGGCTCCATCCGCCTGACCAACCGCCAAACCTTCCAATACCACGGCATTTTAAAAACCGATTTGAAACTGGCGCACCAGTCCCTGCACAAACTCGGCCTCGATTCCATCGCCACCGCCAGCGACGTCAACCGCAACGTACTCTGCACCAGCAATCCCGTTCAAAGCCCGCTGCACCAAGAAGCCTACGAATGGGCGAAACGCATCAGTATGCACCTTCTGCCGCGCACTATGGCATACGCCGATGTCTGGCTGGACGGCGAAAAAGTGTTCACCACCGAACCGACCGAACCACGCAACAAAGAAATTGCCGACGACGTCGAACCGATTTTGGGCAAAACCTACCTGCCGCGCAAATTCAAAACCGCCGTCGTCATCCCGCCTGACAACGATGTGGACATCCATTCCAACGACTTAGGCTTCGTCGCCATAGAAGAAAACGGCAAACTTGTCGGCTTCAACGTCCTTGTCGGCGGCGGGCTGTCCAGCGAACACGGCAACACCAAAACCTACCCCAACACCTCCTACGAATTCGGTTTCGTCCCCCTCGAATACACCCTCAACGCCGCCGAAGCCGTCGTCAGCACCCAGCGCGACTGGGGCAACCGCAGCGACCGCAAAGCCGCACGTACCCGCTATACCCTCCAGCGCGTCGGCGTCGAAGTGTTCAAAGAAGAAGTTGAACGGCGCATGGGCATCAAGTTCGAACCTATCCGCCCCTACGCCTTCACCCATCGCGGCGACCACATCGGCTGGGTTAAAGGACTCGAAGGCAACTGGCACCTGACCCTGTTCATCGAGAACGGCCGCCTGCTCGACTACCCCGGCAGACCGTTGAAAACCGGCGTGCGCGAAATCGCCAAAATTCACCCCGGCGACTTTCGCCTGACCGCCAACCAAAACCTCGTTGTCGCCAACGTTCCGCCCGAGCTGAAAGACACCATAGACAAAATCGCCAAAGAACACGGCTTAATCAGCAAATCCATCACCATCCAGCGCGAAAACTCGATGGCGTGCGTCGCCCTGCCGACCTGTCCGCTGGCGATGGCGGAGGCCGAACGCTTCCTGCCATCGTTCTCCGACAAAATCGACGAAATGTTCGCCAAATACGGCTTGGAAGACGAATACATCGTCCTGCGCGTCACAGGCTGCCCCAATGGCTGCGGCCGCGCCATGCTCGCCGAAATCGGCTTAGTCGGCAAAGCCGTCGGCCGCTACAACCTCTACGCAGGCGGCAACCGCGAAGGCACCCGCATCCCGCGCCTCTTTAAAGAAAACATTACCGAACCCGAAATCCTCGAAATCGTCGACGGCTGGGTCGGTAACTGGGCGCAAAACCGCCTCGACGACGAAGGCTTCGGCGATTTTGCCGTCCGTACCGGCATCGTCAAACCCGTCCTCGACCCGCCGCGCGATTTTTGGGTATGAGTGCAGGTAAGGAAGGATGTACAGGAAGAAAGGTCGTCTGAAAAATTCAGACGACCTTTTGGTTTTTGGGGTAACGGTTTTCGCGGGCGAATGCGGGGCGCAAGCGTTCACTTTAGGGGTGGGTTTGATGGAACGTTTGAAAAGTTGTCGTGGTGCAGGCTGTGTCTCCAGATTGCTGCAGTCGGACAGACGGCGGGAAGGAAAGTTTTCGCTGGCAAAGCCCATGCTGTGATATCTTATTCGAAAGGTCGTCCGAATATAGCAAACATACTTAACTTTAAATCCGGCATATCATCAAATTCTGTCATTCCCATGCAGGCGGGAGTCCATCGTAAAACTTGAGAAACCTTGGTTTGAAAAACAGTTTCTGAATTTCAAAAATGGATTGCCGCCTGCTCAGGAATGACGATAACTGGTAAGGTAAATTGCGTATCGGAGAAAAGTATAGTGGATTAACTTTAAACCAGTACGGCGTTGCCTCGCCTTGCCGTACTATCTGTACTGTCTGCGGCTTCGTCGCCTTGTCCTGATTTAAATTTAATCTACTATAATTTAGCTATAGCCCGACTTTGGGTTGGCAAATTCGAAAAAATAAGAGAAAGAGTTGAAAGCTGGAAATCAAAAGGTCGTCTGAAAAACAGAAATGCTTGGTTTTCAGACGACCTTTGTTTTGGGAAAACGGCTCAACGAGTTACGTTGCGCCAGTCGCTTTCGAAATAGCTGACGAGGATTTGGTTGTTCAGATAGTTCGGCTCGACCTTGCGCCTTGCCATGTCGGGCGGGAAGCGGAACATTTCGGCGGCGGTTTGGGCGTTCAGATAACGCGTGGGAACGTCGAATTTCTGCGGGACGGGGAATTGCTTATCGAAGCCTGCCAACACAAATCCCCATTCGCCGAAGGAGGGGACGTAAACGTGATAAGGCGCGGTGGAAAGGCCGGCGGCTTCGAGGGTGGCGACGACCGACCAGTAGGCGTTTGGGGCGAAGTAGGGCGAGGTGGATTGGACGACGATTTTGCCCTGCGGCTGAAGATGGCGGGCGACGAGGCGGTACATGGGGACGGAGTAGAGTTTGCCCAGTGAGAAATTGGACGGGTCGGGCAGGTCGATGATGATGACGTCGAATTTTTCAGACGACCCCTCCAGCCATTTGGCGGCATCGTCGTTGACGACGTGCATTTTGGGATGGGACAGCGAGCCTTGGTTGAGCGCGCTTAAGGCGGCGGAGGTTTTAAAAGTGGCGGTCATGTCGGGGTCTAAATCGACCAGGGTAACGTGTTTGACCTGCGGGTATTTCAAGACTTCGCGCGCCGCCAGTCCGTCGCCGCCGCCGAGGATGAGGATGCGGGAGGCGTTGGAAACCATCTGCATGGCGGGCAGGACGAGGGCTTCGTGGTAACGGGCTTCGTCGCGCGAGGAGAATTGCAGGTTGCCGTTGATGTAGAGGCGGGTGTCGTCTTTCCAGCGGGTAACGACGAGCCGCTGGTAGGGCGAGTGGCTTTGATAGACGACGGGGTCGCCGAAATAGCTTTGTTCGGCTTTGAAGGAGATGCGGTCGGCGTAGGCGAAGGTGGCGGCGAGGACGGACAAGACAATCAGCGCGCGCAGGCGGATGGCGCGGTAGCGGGGCAGTTCGGCTTTGAAGACACGCGCGGTCAGGTAGGCGACGGCGGCGTTGAGGATGCCGAACAAGAGAGCGGAACGCGCCATGCCGAGTTTGGGGGCGAGTAGAAGCGGGAAGAGCAAGGAAACGGCGAGTGCGCCCAGATAGTCGAAGGTCAGGACTTTGGCAACGAGTTCTTTAAACTCTGCGCCTTTGCGGTTTAACACGCGCATGACCAACGGGATTTCCATGCCGACGACTGCGCCGACAATCAGCACGAAGGCATAGAGCAGGGTGCGGAACGGGGCGGCGGAAAGCCCGAAGGCGACGAACAAGGCCAGCGCGGAAATGCCACCGATGATGCCGACCAAAAGTTCGATTTCGATAAAGCGGTGCAACACGTCTTCGTCTTTGATGTAGCGGGTCAGGTGCGCGCCGATGCCCATCGAGAAAAGATAAAGTCCGATGACGGAAGAAAACTGCAAAATGCTGTCGCCCAAAAGATAGCTCGCCAGCGCGGCGATGATGAGTTCGTAGGCGAGGCCGCAACTGGCGACGATGAAGACGGAGATGATGAGGGTGCGGTTGGCGGTCATGGTGTCGTAGGAATGGGGTTTGAGCTGCTATTGTATATTGAAATAGGGATGGTCTGCCGCAAAGGTCGTCTGAAAAACTCCAGCCGTTTGTTCAGACGACGTTTCCGTATTTTTGGGGTTGACATGAAAATATTGTCAACAATTTGGGCAACTTTGTCCGATTTATTCTATAATTCTGTTTTCCAAGTTAACCTCGAATTCGGAGAAGACGATATGTGCGGTGTATTAGGTTTGGTCAGCCATGAGCCGGTAAACCAGCTTCTGTACGACGGTTTGCAGATGTTGCAGCACAGGGGGCAGGATGCGGCGGGCATTGTGACGGCGGAAGGCAGCACGTTCCATATGCACAAAGGCAAAGGCATGGTGCGCGAAGTGTTCCGCACACGCAATATGCGCGATTTGATCGGCAACGCGGGCATCGCCCACGTCCGTTATCCTACGGCGGGCAACGCGGGCAGCAGCGCGGAGGCGCAGCCTTTCTACGTCAGCTCGCCTTTCGGCATCGTTTTGGCGCACAACGGTAACCTCACCAATACCGCCGAACTGTATGAAAACGTGTGCAACAAACACCTGCGCCACGTCAACACCAGCTCCGATTCCGAAGTCTTGCTCAACGTATTCGCGCACGAATTGCGCCGCGAAGTCTCTAAAAACGCCAATCCCCACCGGCTCAATATCGACAATATTTTCAACGCCGTTGCCGAAGTCCACCGCCTGGTGCGCGGCGCATACGGCGTGGTTGCCATGATTGCGGGCTACGGTATGCTCGCTTTCCGCGATCCTTACGGCATCCGCCCGCTGGTGTTGGGTTCGCAAACCGACGAGGCAGGCAGAAAATCCTATGCCGTCGCCTCCGAATCCGTTGCCTTCAATGCGCTTGCCTACGATTTGGAACGCGATATCCAGCCGGGCGAAGCAGTATTCGTCGGCTTTGACGGCGCACTGATTGCCCGTCAATGCAGTGACCGCGCCAAACTCAGCCCCTGCCTCTTCGAATACGTCTATTTTGCCCGTCCCGACTCCGTAATCGACGGCGTATCGGTTTACCAATCGCGTTTGGATATGGGCGTGTCCTTAGCGGAAAAAATCAAACGCGAGCTGCCCGTGGACGACATCGACGTTGTGATGCCCATTCCCGACACCAGCCGCCCCAGTGCGATGGAACTTGCCGTCCACCTCAAAAAGCCTTACCGCGAAGGTTTGATTAAAAACCGCTATATCGGCCGCACCTTTATCATGCCCGGTCAGGCGACGCGCAAAAAATCCGTGCGCCAAAAACTCAGCCCGATGGAAACCGAGTTTGAAGGAAAAAGCGTGTTGCTGGTGGACGACTCCATCGTGCGCGGGACAACCAGCCGCGAAATCGTCGAAATGGTACGCGCAGCAGGCGCGCGCAAAGTCTATATCGCCTCCGCCGCTCCCGAAGTACGCTATCCCAATGTGTACGGCATCGACATGCCCACGCGCGAAGAATTGATTGCCAACGGGCGCAGCGCGGCGGAAATTGCCGCCGAAATCGGCGCGGACGGCATCGTTTTCCAAAATTTGAGCGATTTGGAAACCGTCGTCAAAGCACTCAATCCTCAAATCGAATCCTTCGATTCGTCCTGTTTCAACGGCATCTATCAAACCGGGGACATCGACCAGGCCTACCTCGATCGCCTGTCCGCCGAGAAATCCGGCTGCGGCGGCTTGAAAATCCACCCGAGCAGGATGGAACACAGCATCAGCATCAGCGATACGGGTGACGAAGAATAAAACCGGTTTGAACGATTAAGGCAAAAGGTCGTCTGAAAACCGCCCTCCTTTAAGGGGAAAGGGTTTTCAGACGGCCTTTTCCCTTTGAATGAAAGAGCCTGATTTTGCCAAAGGGTTATTCCTAATTTATTTATACTTCATGGAATATAACTACAAAATACAAAAATACAACAATCAAAGAGAAACTTTACAAGAAAAAACTTGCATTACTTCCGCTTAAAGCGCATAATTCGCCCCGTTAGCTGGTTCGAGTAGTCAGTTAATAGTTTCTCCTCTATTTCTCCTTTGTAGACTTGGCACACATCTTATTGATGTGTGCATTTTTTTTGCTTTTTTCTTTCAATCTAATGATATAAGCAAAGAAGTTACAATATTTCATATTTCCCTATCTACTATCTACCAGTGTAATTATTCTAATCTTGGCTTCTGTCCTACACTCAATCCAAATCCAATACCGTTTCTTCTTTTACTTCCTCCATCACCACATAACTTCGGCTTTCCGCCGCGGCAGGCAGGTGCAGTAAAATATTGCCCAACATATCCCGATAGGCCGACATATCGGGCAGGCGGACTTTAATCAGATAATCGTATTCGCCCGATACCAAGTGGCATTCCAAAATTTGCGGAATCCTCATGACTTCCCGACGAAAATCTTCAAAAATATTGCCTGACTTCGAACGCAGCTTCAATTCGACAAAAATCAACAATCCTTTGCCCAATAAATTCGGATTGAGGCGGGCGTGATAGCCGGTAATGAAATTATCGCGCTCCAGCCGTTTGACGCGCTCGGTAACAGGCGTAGTCGAAAGCCCCACTTTCTCCGCCAGCTCCGTCATCGGTATCCGGGCGTTTTGTTGCAGAAATTTTAAAATTTTCAGATCGGTTTTATCCAGTTCTTTCATGATGCTTTTCCTTTTGAATGTCATTAAATAGGGATAATACATACGAAATTATTAAAAATAAAGTGAATATCTCTAATAAAAATATCCTAAACTAGCCATTCATAATTAAAAATAATTTAAATTTTAAGGAGAAGATATGAAGCTGATTGTTTTGGGCGCAGGTATCGCCGGAGTTTCAACCGCATGGTATTTGGCTTCCGAAGGGCATGACATAACCGTCATCGACCGCGCCGACGATGTGGCAATGGAAACCAGCTTTGCCAATGCCGGGCAGCTCTCTTACGGCTACACCACGCCTTGGGCGGCTCCGGGTATTCCGCTCAAGGCCTTGAAGTGGATGTTCAAGCAACACTCGCCCTTAATTTTTCAACCCGACGGAAGCCTGTTTCAAATCCGCTGGCTCAAACAAATGCTGGACAACTGTACGGCGGAGCGTTATCAAATCAATAAAGAGAGGATGGTTCGGATTTCGGAATACAGCCGTGAAATGTTCCGTCTTTTTAAAGAACAGGAAAACATTGATTTTGAAGGTAGGAACAAGGGTACTTTGCAAATCTTCCGCACGCAAAAAGAAGTTGCCGCGGCTGAAAAAGACATTGCCGTTTTAGAACGTTACGGCGTTCCCCTACGTCGTCTGAAACCTGAAGAATGCTTGGAATTCGAACCCGCGCTACACCATGCTTTACCTAAAATCGCAGGCGGATTGCACCTTCCTGCCGATGCCACCGGCGATTGCCGTCTGTTTACCCAAAAACTGCGCGATTTGTGCATACAGAAAGGCGTGCGTTTTGAATTCGGACATCACATACGCCGCATCATACACGACCGACGTCGCATTACTGCCGTTGAAACCGATCAAGGACAGTTTGAGGCAGACGCATTCGTATGCGCCTTAGGCTGTTTCAGCAGAACGGTTTTGGAGGATTTGGGCTGGGATTTGCCGATTTATCCGGTAAAAGGCTATTCATTGACCCTCCCTGTCGTTCATGATGAAAAAGCACCGGTTTCCACCGTTCTTGATGAAACATACAAAGTTGCCATCACCCGCTTCGACAAACGCACCCGCGTCGGCGGTATGGCGGAGTTGTCAGGTTACGGATTGCATTTATCTGAAAAACGCCGTGCTACTTTGGCATTGGTCGTCAACGACCTTTTCCCGGGCGGCGGAGATTTGCAGCAGGCGGAATTTTGGAGCGGGTTACGGCCGATGACGCCCGACAGCACGCCGCTTATCGGCAAAACACCATTGGAAAACTTGTTTTTGAACACAGGACACGGGACTTTGGGTTGGACCATGTCGCTCGGCTCTGCCAAACTGGCCGCGGATATAGTCTGCGGTAAGGAAACCGAAATCCGCAGCGATGATTTGGGTTTGTCTCGTTACACGAAAGTTTGACGGCGCAATGCGCTGTCTTTGTAAAAAGGTCGTCTGAAAACGGATATAGCAAGTTTCCTCAAACCTATATTCCGACTTTCAGGCGACCTTTTTCAATTCGGTATTGTATTGTCGCAGGTAAAGTCCACATTGCGACACTTTGGGTTTTCAACCCGCTACACTTAGTAGAGTAGGTGAAGTTGCCAATATGGCAAAGGTCGTCTGAAAGCCTTGAGTTAAGGTTTCAGACGACCTTTGATTTTTTATCCGCCCAGTTTCCTACTCAAACTTTCCGCATATTCCTCGCGCTCGGCGCGGCTGGTTTCGGGGAGGTGGGTGTTGAGCGACGACCATTTCCACCTGCTGCGCGCTTTGTTGAGTTCGGACGGGAGTTTGTCCGGCGTCCAGGGCGCTTTGCGGCTGTGCAACTCGACTTGCGATTGCGCCGCGTGGCCGCGCGTTTGCAGGATGTGGAGCAAATCGAGGGCGCGGGCGGCGAGCAGGGTCAGGGTTTCGGGGTCGGTGTGCAGGGTTTGGCGGCCGGTGAGCTTGTCAGAAATGGTGCGGGTATTGGGCAGGATGCCGCCCAAAAAACCGCCGATTGCCGTACCCAATCCGAGCGAACCGCCGAGCGTGGCGATGTCCAGCCCCAAGCCGATGAGTGCGCCGGTTGCCGCGCCCGTGCCGGTACGGATGCCGTATTGTTTGAGCAACTCGCTGTCGAACGGATCTTGATGGAAGGCTTTGGGTACCCAGTCGCCGCCGTCGATTTCGCTGTGGTAGAAGCGGTAGAGGGCAAACAGCCGCTGCTGCATCTGTCGTTCGAGCTGGCGGATTTCTGCCTGCATGGTTTGCAGGACGGGCGCGGGGTCGTCGTTTTCGTCGATTTCCTGCGTGAAGGCTGCCACATCGAGCAGGAAACCTGCGATTTCGTGCCGCGCTTCTTTGTCCAGACGCGTCCATTCGCGGCGGCGGGAAGCGGTCAGACGGTCGATGATGTCGTGTTGCGGCAGCATGGTGGCGAGCTTGTTCCAGAGGTTCAATTCGCCTTCAAAATCGAAAGCGACGGTATCGAATCCTGCGAAAACGTGCAGGTTGCGGCGCGCCAGCATGGTCGTCCACGCTTCGGGAAGCTGTCCGCCGGTAAAGTTGAACACGGGCATGACCGGTTTGGCGCACCATGAAAGGATGGTCAATTCGTCCCGATATTTGTCGAGGACGGGTTCGCGCGCGTCGATGACGTACAACGCCATATCGCTTTGCAGAAGCTGCCGCAGCACTTTGGCTTCTTGGTTGAAATCGTGATGCGCGCCGTGGCTGTCGAGGAACTTTTGCAGCCGCTCAATGCCGTCGGCGCGTGCATCCGTATGGGTTTCCAGCCAATCCAAAACGCCGCCCGCGTCTTCGAGCCCGGGCGTATCGTATAGGTACAGCAGCGTGTCGGCGCCGTCGGTAATCGCGGCTTCTTCAACATGGCGCGTGGTGGACGGAGCGTTTTTGACTTCGCCGAACCCGCTGTCGCGCAACAGGGTGCGCAGGAGCGAGGTTTTGCCGGTATTGGTGTGCCCGACGACGGCGAGTGAAAGGGGTTGGTTGTTCATCATATTTTGAGAGAATGGATTTTCAGACGACCTTTTTCAGGATGGCGGCTTAACAAAACATTTCAAGTACGTTATTGGTTTTTCAGACGACCTTCCTGCGCCGCCTTGTCAGGTTCCAGCCATGCCACGTCGCACTCTGCCAACGCGTTGCGCCAGTGGTCCAATGTTTCGGACAGGTCGTCTGAAAGCGCCCGTTCCGTCAAAAGCTGCACCACCGCCCCGCCCTGCGCTGCTTCCGAAAGTCGGACAATCTGCCGCAACACGCCGCGGTCGGGGACAGCTTCCGCGCGCACACCGATGAGGAGCTGGGCGGGCTTCTGTTTCAACTCAACTTCCAAAGCGGCAACTTCTTCACGATTCGCCGCCACGCCTTTATCCAGCCATTCCTGCGCCAGCCTGCCCGCAAACCATGTGCCTTCGTGCCATTCGGTTTCCAGCATGACTGCCCACTTGGGCGCGTCGTTTAAGGTGATTTTCGGGGAAACGGCAGACACGGTTTCCCGACGCGTGTCCGCATCGACGATTTTGTTCTGCCAACGGCGGATGACCGCCTGATAATAAGGCTTCTCCAAATCCAGCTTGCTTTGGCTTGTTTTTAAAAAGATTTTGCACACCGCCCAAGCCAGCAGGCGCGGCAGGATGCCGTAGCAGGCAATACTGCCGACCAACAGTCCCGACCACGCGCGCGCATCGGCGATGTTGCCGTTCAGACGACCTTCGACCACCGCCCGCGCATCAGGTGCAGGGAAACCGAGTTTCGACGGCAGCCACGCCAGCATTTCCACCGCGCGTACCGAAGCGGCATTGGTCAACAGTGTGCTTTCCCAGTTGAACGTATATTGGCGCACCAAAAGCAGCAGCAATACCGACACCAGCATCCCGCTCAGGGTGCAGAGCCATAGACTGTGCGAAGTCGCGCCGGTAATCCAACGCGCCGAAGGCTGCCGCCATTCGTCCGCATACAGCCGGAACACCGCCTGATTGACGGGGTCTTTACCCCGAAACCACGTCGCGGGACTGCTGAAAAACCGCCCCACTTTCACACGCAGGAACAGCGTTGCCAACCATACCGCCAACATCAGCGTATTCATACCCAACACGCCCGCCAAAATCAGGAAAAAATTCAGCCCTTGGCTGTCCATCAGAAGGTAAGTGCCGGAAAAGCCGCCGCTAAACATCATCGTCGCCGCCACGACCCACAGCCAAAACGACCCGGTCCGTACTTGTTCCAAGGTATGCCGAAGCCTGCGGTCTCTGTCTATCATCTCCGCGCGGCGGATGATTTTTCCTTCCAAGCCGCCCTCGACATGACGCAACGCCTCCGTCGCCTGCACGGGATCGCCGGCAAAAATATAGCCGCCCTCTTCCAAAATACGGACAAGTTCGGCGAGTTTTCGGGATGGGTTCAACATAAAAAGGTCGTCTGAAAGGGATAGTGAAAACGTAAAGATTTTATCACAGCCCTTTTCATCCGTAGGCAGGATTCTTGAGTCCGGCGTTTTTATAGCAAATGGCAAGGTTCACTTCTTTTTAACCCCTTATCTGCCACCAGCCATCATTTCCGCGCAAGCGGGAATTTATTGGAAACCCCAATAAAGAGATATTGGCAAAGCGTCGGTAAAATTCAAAACCAGTTTTTCAGCCGGCGTTGCAAGGACGAAAAATAAGAACTGTATAAAAGCTAAGTACCAAAAAGGTCGTCTGAAAACCTTTAAATACAGGTTTTCAGACGACCTTTCATGTTTACAGCTTTACCGTAATGCTTTTACAGCTTTGCCAATGCCTGATTGAACGTTTCGCTCGGGCGCATGGCTTGGGCGGCTTTTGCGGCGTCGGGGGCGTAGTAGCCGCCGATGTCGGCTGCTTTGCCTTGTACGGCAGAAAGTTCGGCAACGATTTTGGCTTCGTCGGCGGTCAGGGTTTCTGCCAACGGCGCAAATGCCGCTTTCAATTCCGCGTCTTTATCCTGCGCTGCCAGCTCTTGTGCCCAGTAGAGGGTGAGGTAGAAATGGCTGCCACGGTTGTCTAGTTCGCCTGCTTTGCGTTTGGGCGATTTGTCGTTCAACAGCAGTTTTTCGGTGGCGGCATCCAGCGTGTCGGCGAGGACTTGGGCTTTGGTGTTGCCGGTTTTTTGCGCCAGATGTTCAAACGATACGGCGAGTGCGAGGAATTCGCCCAGCGAGTCCCAACGCAGGTGGTTTTCTTCGAGGAACTGTTGGACATGTTTCGGTGCGGAGCCGCCCGCGCCGGTTTCAAACATACCGCCGCCGTTCATCAATGGAACGATGGACAGCATTTTCGCGCTGGTGCCGAGTTCCAAAATCGGGAACAGGTCGGTCAGATAATCGCGCAGGACGTTACCGGTTACGGAAATGGTGTCTTCGCCGTTTTTCAGACGACCCAAGCTGAACTTGGCGGCTTCTTCGGGGGCGAGGACGCGGATGTCGAGGCCGTTGGTATCCAGCTCGGCAAGGTAGGCTTTGACTTTGGCGAGCAGGCTTTTATCGTGCGGACGGTTTTCGTCGAGCCAGAACACGGCGGGCGTGTTGCTCAGGCGGGCGCGGTTGACGGCGAGTTGTACCCAGTCTTTGACGGGCGCGTCTTTGGTTTGGCACATACGCCAGATGTCGCCTGCTTCAACGTCGTGCTGCATTAGGACTTTACCTGACGCATCGATGACTTGAACTTGACCGTCGGCTTCGATTTCGAAGGTTTTATTGTGCGAGCCGTATTCTTCGGCCGCCTGCGCCATCAGGCCGACGTTGGGTACTGTACCCATGGTTGTCGGATCGAACGCGCCGTGTTCGCGGCAGAAGTCGATGGTTGCCTGATAAACGCCTGCGTAGCTGCTGTCGGGAATCACGGCTTTGGTGTCTTGCGCTTTGCCGTCTTTGTCCCACATGCGGCCGGAGTTGCGGATCATCGCGGGCATGGAAGCATCGACGATGACGTCGCTGGGGACGTGCAGGTTGGTGATGCCTTTGTCGGAATCGACCATCGCCAAATCAGGGTTGGCAGCGTAAACGGCAGCGATTTCGGCTTCGACGGCAGCGCGGGTGTCCGCATCCAGTTTGTCCAGATTGGCAAGCAAGTTGCCGAAGCCGTTATTGACGTTGACGCCTGCAGCAGCCAGTTTGTCGCCGAATTTTTCAAAAACAGGCGCGAAGAACACTTTGACGGCGTGTCCGAAGATAATCGGGTCGGACACTTTCATCATGGTAGCTTTCATGTGCAGCGAGAACAAAACGCCTTTTGCTTTCGCGTCTTTTACTTGCTCTGCAAGGAAGGCGAGCAGGGCTTTTTTGCTCATCACGGTCGCGTCGATGATTTCGCCGGCTTTCAGGGCGACGGGCTCGCGCAACTCTTTCTTGTTGCCTTGTTTGTCGGTGAACACGATGGATACGGAAGTCGCATCGGGTACGGTAACAGATTGTTCGTTATGGAAAAAGTCGCCGCTTTGCATGGTGGCAACGTGGGTTTTGGAGTCTTTCGTCCATGCGCCCATGCTGTGCGGATTTTTTTTCGCAAAGTTTTTCACTGCCTTAGGCGCGCGGCGGTCGGAGTTGCCTTCGCGCAGGACAGGGTTGACCGCGCTGCCTTTGATGCGGTCGTAACGTTCGCGCACGGCTTTTTCTTCATCGGTTTGCGGGTCGGCGGGGTAATCGGGGACGGCAAAGCCTTTTGCCTGCAATTCTTTAATTGCGGCGGTCAGTTGCGGTACGGACGCGCTGATGTTCGGCAGTTTGATCACGTTGGCGTCGGGCTGTTTCACCAGTTCGCCCAACTCGGCAAGCGCATCGGGTACGCGCTGCGTTTCGGTCAGATATTCGGGGAACGCCGCCAGAATGCGGCCGGACAGGGAAATATCGCTGGTTTTGACTTCGATACCGGCATGGCGGGTAAACGCCTGCACAATCGGCAGCAGGGATTGGGTCGCCAGCGCGGGGGCTTCATCGGTATGGGTGTAGATAATGGTGGCTTTGCTAGTCATGGGATATTCTCTTGTAGGTTAGGTTTTTCTTTTCGAATGCGGCGCAAAAGCGCGCTGCGTGGCTATTATGGCATATTTCGGCAGGCTTGGGATATGGTTTTAATATGTTATCAATCAGTTTGCAAAAAGGTCGTCTGAAACGGCTTCGGTAGCGTTTTCAGACGACCTTTGGGGGGATTATAGGGAATATTTTTTCTTTAATGCACGGACGGCTTTCAATATTTCTGTATTGCTTTTCTTAACTCCTTCTTGAGCTTTATTTCGTTTTTCTCGAAAAGCCATTACATCCAATTGGTTTATTTCAGGGGTTTTTTTCTCCTTCACCCATCAAGGTTTTTCGATGTTTTATCAAATATTCCAAAACATGACTTGCCAATATGTTGATTTCGACCCTCCGGTTAACCACTGCTTTAATTTCAGGATCGCGGAAATCAGCATCCAAAAACCTTCCGGTAACTTTTTTCCACTCATCATCCAGCTTTTTTGCAGCTTCAAAAAATTCTGGAGAATGTGTCGAATTTTCTCCGGCCCGGTTAAATTCATCTTGTGCCGCCATCAATTCCGAATGAGACTGTAAAACGATTTCGAAAAATTTAACCAAATCCGCCCGTCCGTATGGCGATTTCACATTTGAAATAGGGATCGGCTCCAGCAGTTTCGGGTTAGGATCGGGGAAGTCGTTAATCATTTTGGCATACCCGGCGGGCAGAATGACCTTGCCTTTGGAAGACTGCACCGCGACGCGTTTTCCTGCAACGGGTTTGGCAGCGGCACTTGCGCAGGCGGTCAATGCGGATGCGGTCAACAACACTGAAGCGAAGCGGATGAAGGCAGTCATAAAGCTCCTTAAATATTGCGTTGATAATCTGTTAGTTCGACGGTGGTAAAAAAGGTTTCTTATTTTCAGACGACCTTCGGGGGCGATGTAAACTCCCATGTCAAACAAAAAAAGCCGTCTGAAATTTTCAGACGGCCTTTTTCATGATTGCTCATTTAAATTATGCATTGCCGCGTTTCGGGTCGTTCGGGCGCAGTTGGGCGGCGAGTTTGTCGAGGATGCCGTTGACAAATTTGTGTCCGTCGGTGCCGCCGAAGGTTTTGGTCACTTCGATGGCTTCGTTGATGATGACGGGGTAGGGGGTTTCGGGCATTGCGCTCAATTCGTGGCATGCCATCAGCAGGACGGCGCGTTCGATGGGGCTGAGGTCTTTTTCATCGCGGTCGAGCAGGGGGCGGATTTGTTGGATGTATTCGGCGGCGTGGGTGTGC
This sequence comes from Neisseria mucosa, assembly GCA_003028315.1. Classification (NCBI taxonomy): domain Bacteria; kingdom Pseudomonadati; phylum Pseudomonadota; class Betaproteobacteria; order Neisseriales; family Neisseriaceae; genus Neisseria; species Neisseria mucosa. The sequence goes on from CP028150.1 coordinate 259,431, forward strand.
GTGCCGAAGAAGAGTTTGTTGAACAGCTCTTCGTCCGCTTTGGCAAAGTCGGGCTGATCTTGGATGTTTTTGGCGATTTCGGGGGCGGCGGTGTTGTTGATGCCGGCTTGGTAGAGGGCTTGTACGGCTAACTCGCGGGCGCGGCGGCGTGGGGTTTTCATGGGGATTCCTTCGTTGGCGGCACGGTGGGTGCGGTAATGAATGTTTCAGACGACCTCTGTCGGATGACGGGTCGTCTGAAAACGGTTTGTCCGGTAGATGGTGCGAAACCGGAATGCGGTAAAGCTATGGGTTTCGCGTTCGGGCTTATTCTTCTTCGTCGTCAAACTGCTCTTCAATCAGATGGTTGACGAGGTTGGCGCACTCGACGGCGACTTTGGCGGCGTCTGAAGCTTTTTCTTCAATGCGCGCGACGGCTTGTTCGTCGTTTTCGGTGGTCAGGATGGCGTTGGCGATGGGGATGTTGTAGTCGAGTCCGACACGGGTTACGCCTGAACCGGATTCGTTGGAAACGAGTTCGAAGTGGTAGGTTTCGCCGCGGATGACGACGCCGATGGCAATCAGTGCGTCGTATTGCTCGGAAGCTGCCATGTTTTGCAGGACGAGCGGTACTTCGAGCGCGCCGGGTACGGTGGCGATGGTGATGTTGTTGTCGGCTACGCCCAATTCTTGCAGGGTGCGGCAGCAGACTTTGAGCATTTCGCTGCCGATTTCGTTGGTAAAGCGGGCTTGTACGATGCCGATGCGCAGGTGTGCGCCGTCGAGGTTCGGGGCGATGATGTTCATGGTGTTTCCTTGTATTTTGAGCGGTAAACGGGTTTTCAGACGACATTTGGCTTTTCTGAAAACGATATTTGGGGATTTATTCTTGTGGCTGCCAGTCGGCAACGGCTTGAAACTCGCCGTCTTCGCCTATTTCCCATGCGCTGCCTTCGGGTTGGGTTATGAGCGCGGCGATAGCGGGGTTGGACTGGGTAATTTCGGAAAGGCTGACGACGCTGAAATTGTCGGGATCGTCGGTGTATTCGTCGGTTTCGTCGCCGCTGAAGAAGCGCCAGCCGCTGTCGTTTTCGAAAACGGGGGCTTCGCGGTAGAGGAAGCCGACGGGTTCGCCTTGTTTGGCTACCGTATTGGTCACGATGCAGCGGTCGAGGGCGGCTAAGAGGGCTTGGGCAAATTTATTCATTGCGGTGTGTGCATGCCGTAAAAATTGTGCGGATTTTATCATGATTAGGGCAGCCTCTGCACCGTGTATCTTTAATAGTGGATTAACTTTAAATCAGGACAAGGCGACGAAGCCGCAGACAGTACAGATAGTACGGCAAGGCGAGGTAACGCCGTACTGGTTTAAAGTTAATCCACTATATATTTGCCGCTTATGGTTTGATGGTACAATGCTGGTCGTCTGAAACGGGCTGAACTGTGTTTCAGACGACTGTTGCAGCCCTAAAGTGTTTCCGTATTTGCATGAAGTGCCGAAACGCATTCGGGTTGGTTTGGGAGGCTGAATTTTTGCCGCCTCCCACCCGATACGCCGAAGCAAGAAGAAAGATAAACGTCCTCATGAAAACAGATGTGTTAAAACAGCAGGCGCATGCCGCCATTCAGAATAAACTGGGTTACCATTTCAAAGATACCGCGCTTTTGCAGCAGGCGCTGACCCACCGCAGCTACCATGCGAAAAACAACGAACGTTTCGAGTTCGTCGGCGATTCGATTTTGAACTACACCGTCGCCAAAATGTTGTTTGACGCGTTCCCCAAGCTGACCGAAGGTGAGTTGTCGCGTTTGCGCGCAAGCTTGGTCAATGAAGGCGTGTTGGCGGAAATCGCTTTGGAAATGAATGTCGGCGACGGGCTTTATTTGGGCGCGGGCGAGTTGAAAAGCGGCGGATTCAGACGACCCTCCATCCTTGCCGATGCTATGGAGGCGATGTTTGCCGCCGTCAGCTTTGACGCGGATTTTGCCGAAGCGGAGAAAGTGGTGCGGCACTTGTTTGCCGAACGCGTCAAACGCGCCGATTTCAAAACGCAGGGAAAAGACAACAAAACCGCCCTGCAAGAAGCCCTCCAAGCCCGCCGCCTTGCCCTGCCCAAATACCGCATCGAAGAACAAATCGGTCATGCCAACGATAGTATGTTCCTGATTTCATGCGACTTGGGCGAACTGGGCTTCATCTGCAAAGCACAAGGCAGCAGCCGCAAAGTTGCCGAGCAGCAAGCTGCCAAAGAAGCGCTGCAATGGCTCGAACAACATCATCCTTTGAAAAAAGCAAAAAAATAGCTAATTTATTTTTCAGACGACCTATGGATACAAAAAAGTCGTCTGAAACTTCAAATAGAAAGCCATCATGGACATCGAAACCTTCCTGCAAAACGAATCCAGCCATCCCACCGACTACCGCTGCGGCTTCGTCGCCATTGTCGGCCGCCCCAACGTCGGCAAATCCACGCTGATGAACCACCTTATCGGGCAAAAAATCAGCATCACCAGCAAAAAAGCCCAAACCACGCGCAACCGCGTTACCGGTATTTACACCGACGACACCGCCCAATTCGTTTTCGTCGATACCCCCGGCTTCCAAACCAAACACCGCAACGCCCTGAACGACCGCCTCAATCAAAACGTCACCGAAGCGTTGAGCGGCGTCGATGCCGTCGTTTTCGTCGTCGAAGCCATGCGCTTTACCGATGCCGACCGCATCGTGATGAAACAACTGCCGACAAACACGCCCGTCATCCTCGTTATCAACAAAATCGACAAAAACAAAGCGGGCAGCAGCGGTTTGCAGGAATTTATCGACCAAATCAGCGCAGAATTCAAATTTGCAGGACATGAAACCGTCAGCGCCAAACACGGATTGGGCATCGCCAACCTGCTCGCGCGCCTCAGACCTTATCTGCCCCAAAGCGTGCCGATGTATCCGGAAGAAATGGTGACCGACCGTTCCAGCCGTTTCCTCGCCACCGAAATCGTGCGCGAAAAACTGTTCCGCTACCTCGGTGAAGAGCTGCCCTACGCCATGAATGTGGAGATCGAACAATTCGAAGAAGAGGAAAACGGACTCTACCGAATTTACATCGCCGTATTGGTCGATAAAGACAGCCAAAAAGCCATCTTAATCGGCAAAGGCGGGGAAAAACTGAAAAAAATCTCCACCGAAGCCCGCCTCGATATGGAAAAACTGTTTGATACCAAAGTGTTTTTAAAGGTTTGGGTCAAGGTCAAATCAGGCTGGGCGGACGACGTGCGCTTCCTCAGGGAATTGGGTTTGTAGGTCGTCTGAAAATACTGTAATTAATTGTTTACACTGGATTGAGTTTATGTCTGTCTATACTAATATTTCTGATGAGCAAATACGGGAGTTTTTGTCAGATTATGATCTGGGGGAATTTGTTTCCCTGCAAGGCATTGCACAGGGAATTACCAACAGTAATTACTTTTTAAATACTTCTAAAGGCAGCTATGTTTTAACTGTATTTGAAGTGTTGCGTCAGGATGAATTGCCATTTTTCTTGAATTTGAACAAGCATTTGAGTAGTAAAAGCGTAGCTTGTCCAAGTCCGATTGTACGAAAAGATGGAAAGCTGGATTCGGTATTGGCAGGTAAACCGGCTTGCGTCGTTACCAGATTAAATGGTGCGGATACCGCATGGGCGACCGAGGCGCAGTGTTTTAACACGGGAGCAATGTTGGCCAAAATGCATTTGGCGGTTCAAGATTTTCCCGAAAAAATGGAAAATCCCCGATATAACACATGGTGGAAGCAAGCTTATGAACAATTATTGCCACAGTTGAATGAGGCTGATGCCCAGTTGCTGGGTAAGGAAATTTCGGATTTGGAAAACAATCTCGGCGGTCATTTGCCATCCGGCATCATTCATGCCGATTTATTTAAAGACAACGTTTTGTTGGATGGGGAAAATGTGGCTGGGTTCATCGATTTCTATTATGCATGTAATGGAAATTTCATGTATGACTTGGCAATCGCAGTAAATGATTGGTCGAGAACTTCTGATAACAAGTTGGATGCGAAGTTATGCAAAGCGTTTATTGACGGTTATGAAAACATTCGTCCGCTATCTGATGCGGAGAAGGAATATTTTCCTGTGGCGCAGCGAGCTGGGTGCGTACGCTTTTGGGTGTCAAGACTGTTAGATTTTCACTTTCCCCAAGAGGGTGAAATGACTTTTATCAAAGATCCAAATGTTTTTAGGGATTTGTTGTTAAGTCTGAACTGAATTTGGATATGTTGTATTGATTTCAAAGGTCGTCTGAAAGGGATTTCAGACGACCTTTGCTGTTTTTGATTTGAAATAAAAGTCTTTGTATTTCAGGTTGTTGTTTAGTTTTGTGGAATTTTTTGCGGTTTAGGAGTTGACGGTTTTTGAGGAGGGGGGTATAGTTCGGTTCTTCGCTGCTTCGGCGGTGATTGAACGAACAGGTAAGTATATCACAGTTGGTCTGATTTTTCGAGGTTTTAAGAAAAGTTTTGATTGACAATGAGATGAAATGCTTTATAATTCGTTTTCGCTCTTTAACAAAACAGATTACCGATAAGTGTGAGTGCGACAGCCTCACACTGTTTGAAAGACAGACAAGATGATGTTTTAGACATTGTCCTGTTGGTTTCTTTGAAGCAGACCAGAAGTTAAAAAGTTAGAGATTGAACATAAGAGTTTGATCCTGGCTCAGATTGAACGCTGGCGGCATGCTTTACACATGCAAGTCGGACGGCAGCACAGAGAAGCTTGCTTCTTGGGTGGCGAGTGGCGAACGGGTGAGTAACATATCGGAACGTACCGAGCAGTGGGGGATAACTAATCGAAAGATTAGCTAATACCGCATATATTCTGAGGAAGAAAGCAGGGGACCATTTGGCCTTGCGCTGTTTGAGCGGCCGATATCTGATTAGCTAGTTGGTGGGGTAAAGGCCTACCAAGGCGACGATCAGTAGCGGGTCTGAGAGGATGATCCGCCACACTGGGACTGAGACACGGCCCAGACTCCTACGGGAGGCAGCAGTGGGGAATTTTGGACAATGGGCGCAAGCCTGATCCAGCCATGCCGCGTGTCTGAAGAAGGCCTTCGGGTTGTAAAGGACTTTTGTCAGGGAAGAAAAGGGCGGGGTTAATACCCCTGTCTGATGACGGTACCTGAAGAATAAGCACCGGCTAACTACGTGCCAGCAGCCGCGGTAATACGTAGGGTGCGAGCGTTAATCGGAATTACTGGGCGTAAAGCGGGCGCAGACGGTTACTTAAGCAGGATGTGAAATCCCCGGGCTCAACCTGGGAACTGCGTTCTGAACTGGGTGACTAGAGTGTGTCAGAGGGAGGTAGAATTCCACGTGTAGCAGTGAAATGCGTAGAGATGTGGAGGAATACCGATGGCGAAGGCAGCCTCCTGGGATAACACTGACGTTCATGCCCGAAAGCGTGGGTAGCAAACAGGATTAGATACCCTGGTAGTCCACGCCCTAAACGATGTCGATTAGCTGTTGGGCAGCATGACTGCTTAGTAGCGAAGCTAACGCGTGAAATCGACCGCCTGGGGAGTACGGTCGCAAGATTAAAACTCAAAGGAATTGACGGGGACCCGCACAAGCGGTGGATGATGTGGATTAATTCGATGCAACGCGAAGAACCTTACCTGGTCTTGACATGTACGGAATCCTCCAGAGACGGAGGAGTGCCTTCGGGAGCCGTAACACAGGTGCTGCATGGCTGTCGTCAGCTCGTGTCGTGAGATGTTGGGTTAAGTCCCGCAACGAGCGCAACCCTTGTCATTAGTTGCCATCATTAAGTTGGGCACTCTAATGAGACTGCCGGTGACAAGCCGGAGGAAGGTGGGGATGACGTCAAGTCCTCATGGCCCTTATGACCAGGGCTTCACACGTCATACAATGGTCGGTACAGAGGGTAGCCAAGCCGCGAGGTGGAGCCAATCTCACAAAACCGATCGTAGTCCGGATTGCACTCTGCAACTCGAGTGCATGAAGTCGGAATCGCTAGTAATCGCAGGTCAGCATACTGCGGTGAATACGTTCCCGGGTCTTGTACACACCGCCCGTCACACCATGGGAGTGGGGGATACCAGAAGTAGGTAGGGTAACCGCAAGGAGCCCGCTTACCACGGTATGCTTCATGACTGGGGTGAAGTCGTAACAAGGTAGCCGTAGGGGAACCTGCGGCTGGATCACCTCCTTTCTAGAGAAAGAAGAGGTTGTCGCATTCACACTTATCGGTAAACTGTAGAAGATGCGGAAAAATGCTTGAGTGAAGACAAGGTTCGCTTAAGAAGAGAATCCGGGTTTGTAGCTCAGCTGGTTAGAGCACACGCTTGATAAGCGTGGGGTCGGAGGTTCAAGTCCTCCCAGACCCACCAAGAACGGGGGCATAGCTCAGTTGGTAGAGCACCTGCTTTGCAAGCAGGGGGTCATCGGTTCGATCCCGTTTGCCTCCACCAATACTTTCCAAATCAAAGCGAGTTAAAAAGGCAGTGTGACTGCTTTCTTTTTTTCTAAAGAGAAGTCTGCTGACGAATTAGTTTGACGGAAAAAGAAAGGCTGCTATAATAATCAGCTCATTTTGATTTGCGAAGTAAATAGCAATATTGAACGCATCGATCTTTAACAAATTGGAAAGCCGAAATCAACAAACAAAGACAATGTGTCTGTTTTTGATGATTGACCGATTGCAAACGGTCAGTTGTCTCCTGAACAGGAAAAGAAAAACAGGTACAGTATTTGGGTGATGATTGTATCGACTTAATCCCGAAAGACAAAAGGCGGGATTAAGACACAACAAGCAGTAAGCTTTATCAGAGTAGGAAATTCAAGTTTGATATTCTAGTCAACGGAATGTCAGGCAAAGTCAGAGAAGTTCTTGAAATGATAGAGTCAAGTGAATAAGTGCATCAGGTGGATGCCTTGGCGATGATAGGCGACGAAGGACGTGTAAGCCTGCGAAAAGCGTGGGGGAGCTGGCAATAAAGCTATGATCCCGCGATGTCCGAATGGGGAAACCCACTGCATTCTGTGCAGTATCCTAAGTTGAATACATAGACTTAGAGAAGCGAACCCGGAGAACTGAACCATCTAAGTACCCGGAGGAAAAGAAATCAACCGAGATTCCGCAAGTAGTGGCGAGCGAACGCGGAGGAGCCTGTACGTAATAACTGTCGAGATAGAAGAACAAGCTGGGAAGCTTGACCATAGTGGGTGATAGTCCCGTATTCGAAATCTCAACGGTGGTACTAAGCGTACGAAAAGTAGGGCGGGACACGTGAAATCCTGTCTGAATATGGGGGGACCATCCTCCAAGGCTAAATACTCATCATCGACCGATAGTGAACCAGTACCGTGAGGGAAAGGCGAAAAGAACCCCGGGAGGGGAGTGAAATAGAACCTGAAACCTGATGCATACAAACAGTGGGAGCACCCATGTGGTGTGACTGCGTACCTTTTGTATAATGGGTCAACGACTTACATTCAGTAGCGAGCTTAACCGAATAGGGGAGGCGTAGGGAAACCGAGTCTTAATAGGGCGAACAGTTGCTGGGTGTAGACCCGAAACCGAGTGATCTATCCATGGCCAGGTTGAAGGTGCCGTAACAGGTACTGGAGGACCGAACCCACGCATGTTGCAAAATGCGGGGATGAGCTGTGGATAGGGGTGAAAGGCTAAACAAACTCGGAGATAGCTGGTTCTCCCCGAAAACTATTTAGGTAGTGCCTCGAGCAAGACACTGATGGGGGTAAAGCACTGTTATGGCTAGGGGGTTATTGCAACTTACCAACCCATGGCAAACTAAGAATACCATCAAGTGGTTCCTCGGGAGACAGACAGCGGGTGCTAACGTCCGTTGTCAAGAGGGAAACAACCCAGACCGCCAGCTAAGGTCCCAAATGATAGATTAAGTGGTAAACGAAGTGGGAAGGCCCAGACAGCCAGGATGTTGGCTTAGAAGCAGCCATCATTTAAAGAAAGCGTAATAGCTCACTGGTCGAGTCGTCCTGCGCGGAAGATGTAACGGGGCTCAAATCTATAACCGAAGCTGCGGATGCCAGTTTACTGGCATGGTAGGGGAGCGTTCTGTAGGCCGATGAAGGTGCATTGTAAAGTGTGCTGGAGGTATCAGAAGTGCGAATGTTGACATGAGTAGCGATAAAGCGGGTGAAAAGCCCGCTCGCCGAAAGCCCAAGGTTTCCTACGCAACGTTCATCGGCGTAGGGTGAGTCGGCCCCTAAGGCGAGGCAGAAATGCGTAGTCGATGGGAAACAGGTTAATATTCCTGTACTTGATTCAAATGCGATGTGGGGACGGAGAAGGTTAGGTTAGCAAGCTGTTGGAATAGCTTGTTTAAGCCGGTAGGTGGAAGACTTAGGCAAATCCGGGTCTTCTTAACACCGAGAAGTGACGACGAGTGTCTACGGACATGAAGTAACCGATACCACGCTTCCAGGAAAAGCCACTAAGCTTCAGTTTGAATCGAACCGTACCGCAAACCGACACAGGTGGGCAGGATGAGAATTCTAAGGCGCTTGAGAGAACTCGGGAGAAGGAACTCGGCAAATTGATACCGTAACTTCGGGAGAAGGTATGCCCTCTAAGGTTAAGGACTTGCTCCGTAAGCCTCGGAGGGTCGCAGAGAATAGGTGGCTGCGACTGTTTATTAAAAACACAGCACTCTGCTAACACGAAAGTGGACGTATAGGGTGTGACGCCTGCCCGGTGCTGGAAGGTTAATTGAAGATGTGAGAGCATCGGATCGAAGCCCCAGTAAACGGCGGCCGTAACTATAACGGTCCTAAGGTAGCGAAATTCCTTGTCGGGTAAGTTCCGACCCGCACGAATGGCGTAACGATGGCCACACTGTCTCCTCCCGAGACTCAGCGAAGTTGAAGTGGTTGTGAAGATGCAATCTACCCGCTGCTAGACGGAAAGACCCCGTGAACCTTTACTGTAGCTTTGCATTGGACTTTGAAGTCACTTGTGTAGGATAGGTGGGAGGCTTTGAAGCAGAGACGCCAGTCTCTGTGGAGCCGTCCTTGAAATACCACCCTGGTGTCTTTGAGGTTCTAACCCAGACCCGTAATCCGGGTCGGGGACCGTGCATGGTAGGCAGTTTGACTGGGGCGGTCTCCTCCCAAAGAGTAACGGAGGAGTTCGAAGGTTACCTAGGTCCGGTCGGAAATCGGACTGATAGTGCAATGGCAAAAGGTAGCTTAACTGCGAGACCGACAAGTCGAGCAGGTGCGAAAGCAGGACATAGTGATCCGGTGGTTCTGTATGGAAGGGCCATCGCTCAACGGATAAAAGGTACTCCGGGGATAACAGGCTGATTCCGCCCAAGAGTTCATATCGACGGCGGAGTTTGGCACCTCGATGTCGGCTCATCACATCCTGGGGCTGTAGTCGGTCCCAAGGGTATGGCTGTTCGCCATTTAAAGTGGTACGTGAGCTGGGTTTAAAACGTCGTGAGACAGTTTGGTCCCTATCTGCAGTGGGCGTTGGAAGTTTGACGGGGGCTGCTCCTAGTACGAGAGGACCGGAGTGGACGAACCTCTGGTGTACCGGTTGTAACGCCAGTTGCATAGCCGGGTAGCTAAGTTCGGAAGAGATAAGCGCTGAAAGCATCTAAGCGCGAAACTCGCCTGAAGATGAGACTTCCCTTGCGGTTTAACCGCACTAAAGAGTCGTTCGAGACCAGGACGTTGATAGGTGGGGTGTGGAAGCGCGGTAACGCGTGAAGCTAACCCATACTAATTGCTCGTGAGGCTTGACTCTATCATTTGAAGAACTTCAAATAAAAAGCTTACTGACTGATCCAGTCATCACCGAATATATTGATTAAGGCTTTGCCGATTTGTACAGTTTAAGTTTGGCGGCCATAGCGAGTTGGTCCCACGCCTTCCCATCCCGAACAGGACCGTGAAACGACTCAGCGCCGATGATAGTGTGGTTCTTCCATGCGAAAGTAGGTCACTGCCAAACACCTATCCTAAGCCCCCGACAGATGTCGGGGGCTTTTACTTTGTATTGTTTCGGTTTGGCGAATATCATTACCCTGTATGGCGGCGGTGGAGTGGGGTAATATTCCGGATGATCCGGTTGCAGAAGGATGGGCTTTATTGATGTGGGAGGAGGCCGCTCCGGAATTGAAGTAAGTTGGAGAATGTTGCAGAATAAATACATTTGGGGATAGTGAAGTTGGAAATATTTAAAATTGTTTGAATTAAAATGATGAGAAGCATATGATAATAAAATATTTAGTGGTAACGCCTCCACGGCGGTGCCGTCCATATTAATGAAATGATAGGAAAACGCCCTTATGAAAAAATTCCTCTTTGCCGCACTCTCCGTTTTGACTGCCTCGCTGTCGCTGGCCGCCGTCAACATCAATACCGCCTCTTCTTCCGAATTGGAAGCCCTGCCCGGCATCGGTCCGGCCAAAGCGAAAGCCATTGTGGACTACCGCCAGCAGCACGGTGCCTTCAAATCAGTGGAAGAGCTCAAAAACGTTAAAGGCATCGGCGAGGGTATCTTCTCCAAACTGAAGGCCGAAGCAACCGTCGCGCCCGCACCTGCCAACCCAAAAGCTAAAAACGCCGTCCCATCACCTAAAAAATAGCCTTATTTGCGTATTCATGGAATTGCAGGTGAATACGATGGCCAAACTAAAAAACGTCCAATCCCGGAAGAGAGTGGGCGTTTTTGTTTGTTGAAATAATCTTGTTACCGTGGAACAGAGCGGGGAAAGACAATGTATAGTCTTCGCCTTAAAAAACAAACAGGCAGAGACCTTTGCAAAATTCCTTTTCCCCCGACAACCGAAACCCCAAACACAGGTTTTCGGCTGTTTTCGGCTGTTTCCGCCCCCAATCACTCCTTAATTCTACCCAAATACCCCCTTAATCCTCCCCGGATACCCCATAATCAGGCATCCGGGCCGCCTTTTAGGCGGCAACAGGCACACTTAGCCTGTTAGCCGCTTTCAACAGGTTTAAACACATCGCCTTCAGATGGCTTTGCGCACTCACTTTGAGCAGACCAAAATAGGCTGCCCGGGCGTAGCGGAATTTACGGTGCAGCGTACCGAAGCTTTGTTCGACCACATAACGGGTCTTCGACAAATATCGGTTGCGTTTGGTTTGCGCCTCCGTCAGCGGACGGTTGCGGTGGGCTTTGCGCATAATGCCGTCTAACAACTGATGCTCTTTCAGATGTTGCCGGTTTTCCTTACTGTCGTAGCCTTTGTCGGCATAGACGGTCGTGCCTTCAGCAATACCTTCCAACAAAGGGGACAGATGGTTGCACTCATGGGTATTGGCAGGAGTGATGTGCAGTTTCTCGATATAGCCTTCCTCATCGGTACGGGTATGTTGTTTGTAACCGAGTTTGTAGAGGCCGTTTTTCTTTGTCCAACGGGCATCTTTGTCCTTACTCGGTGTGGTTTGGCCGCTGACTTGTCCTTCCTCGTCGACTTCTATGGCCTGACGCTGTTTGCTGCCGGCAGTCTGAATAATGGTGGCATCAATGACGGCGGCGGATGCCTTCTCTACTTTTAGGTTTTTTTCGGCCAGTTGTCGGTTAATCAGTTCCAGCAATTCGGACAGGGTGTCGTCTTGCGCCAGCCAGTTACGGTAGCGGCATAAGGTGCTGTAATCGGGGATGCTCAGTTCGTCAAAACGGCAAAACAGGTTGAAATCGATGCGGGTGATGAGGCTGTGTTCGAGTTCGGGATCGGAGAGGCTGTGCCATTGTCCGAGCAGGACGGCTTTGAACATGGACAACAGGGGATAGGAGGGACGGCCGCGGTGGTCTCTAAGGTAACGGGTTCTTTGACGATTCAGGTACTGTTCGATCGGTTGCCAATCAATCACCTTATCCAACTTCAATAGTGGGAAGCGGTCGATGTGTTTGGCAATCATGGCTTGTGCGGTTTGCCGGAAGAAGGTGCTCATGAAAAATCCCCTAAGTGTCTTGGTGGGAATTTAGGGGATTTTGGGGAATTTTGCAAAGGTCTCATAAAACCGACATCAATTATTTGTCCACAACGATTTTGGCTGCCTGTTCGTCAGGCGAGGGTTCGTATTGTGTGGACTCATCGCCGTAATACAGCACGCCGAGTTTGATGGGGATGCGGCCTTGCGATTTGCGGTGGGCGTTGGAGTCGCGCAGGGAGTAGGCGCAGCCGCAGTATTCTTGTTGGTAGAAGTGTTCGCGTTTGCTGATTTCGATCATGCGCGCGCTGCCGCCGCCTTTGCGCCAGTTGAAATCCCAATAGACGACGTCGTCGTAAGGTGCGGCGGCGCGGTGGCCGCAGTCGTTGATTTGCGCCATGTTTTTCCAGCGGGAAATGCCCAGCGAGCTGGTGAAGACGGGGAAGCCGTTTTCGTGGGCGTATTGGGCGGCTTTTTCGAAACGCATGTCGAAACACATGGTGCAGCGGATGCCGCGTTCGGGTTCGAATTCCATGCCTTTGGCTTTGGCGAACCATTCTTTGCGGTCGTTTTCGTAGTCGTCGTCTTTGTCGATGAAGGGGATGCCGAATTTGTCGGCGAAGCGCATGTTTTCTTCTTTGCGCAACATGTATTCTTTGAGCGGGTGGATGTTGGGATTGTAGAAGTAGATGGTGTAGTCGATGCCGCTGGCGAGCATGGCTTCCATGACTTCGCCGCTGCACGGGGCGCAGCAGGAATGCAAGAGGACTTTTTTATTGCCGCCGGGCGGGACGAGGACGGGGCGGTTGATGTCGGTAACGATGGGGCTGGTTTTGTCGTTCATGATCAGGGTGTTCCGTTTCGGTGTTTCAGACGACCTTTGGGTTTTATAGTGGATTAAATTTAAACCAGTACGGCGTTGCCTTGCCTTGCCGTACTATCTGTACTGTCTGCGGCTTCGTCGCCTTGTCCTGATTTAAATTTACTCCACTATATGGGTCGTCTGAAAGGGTTGTGGTGTGGTTATTGGATGGGTTTGTTTTGTTTTTTGGCTGCTTTGCCGTCTTTGGGGTCGGGTGGCGGCGGCTCGGCGAAGATGCTTTCGGGGTTGGGGTGTGCGGCAAATTCGTGCAGCAGTTTTTGGTAGTCTTGGGACTGTTTCATCAGCTCCGCTGCGGCGGTCCGCAGGTTGTCCACGTCTTCGGGCGGGAGGTAGAAGCTGGTGGGGATGTTCAACACTTTGTCGCGCAATGCGGACGGCGGTAGGTCTTTGAGGTTGAGGCTGACGAAGGAAAAGCTGATTCCGTCGCCGTTTTGTCGGCTGGCTTCGTTGCGCTTGTCGACAAAGGCGCGGAAGCGGCGTTGGGATTCTTGGGTGTACTGGTCGATGGGGATGTTGACGATGGCAGTAACGACGTCGCGGAATCCGGGTACGGCGGCGGTTTTGTCCATATTGCTGCTGATTTGGTTTTGGGCGTTGACGCTGATGACGACGATGTGTCGTAGGTTGCGGCTGCGGATTTGTTGTTCCAACACTTTGTCGGGATACATTTCGGTCATGTCCAAGAGGCTGCGCATGCCGAGGTTGTCGGTTAAGCCGCCGTCTATCAGGTGGATGTAGGGACGGGTTTTGCTGTCGCTGTATTTGTTGAACCTGTCTTTAAACTCTTGATAGGTGGCGTTTTGCTGCTTTTGGGACTCGAGGCCGGTCATTTGTAGCTGCGGCGACAGGGTGTAGCCGCAGTTGCCGCCGTTGTTGTTGAGGGTAATCGGGGCGAAGATCATGGGCACTGCGCTGGAAGCGGCAACGGCGCGGGCCAGGCGCAATCTGCCCAAGTCGATACACATGGGGTCGAAGTATTCTTGCGTGAAGTTCAGGCGTTCGCCCGCCCCCATATCGGTGGCGGAAATGATGGCGAACGGGCCTTTGCCGTGCATTTCCAAATCGCGGAAGGTGGTTTTGCCGAAAAGGTGGTTTTCAAACTGCTCCTGCAAGAGGTCGCCGCGTCCGTATTCGGGTGAGGCGAGGCGGGGCAGGTTGGTCATGGAGAAGGCTTGTTTGACGACTTGGCGTTGGAAGTTTTGGTGAAGGAAACGCTTGTAAAACATGGGGATGGTTTCTTCGCCTTTGAGCGCGAAATAGGCGGCGAGGACGGAGCCGCCGGATACGCCGACCACCAAATCGACATTGGACATCAGCGATTTGCTTTTGCCGCCGATGGTAACTTTTTGCTGCTGAAGCTGTTCCAACACGCCGTAGCCCAACGCCGCCGCGCGTGTGCCGCCGCCGGAGAGCATCAGGATGATGAAGGTGTCGTCTTCTTCGCGCCGAAACTGGCTGGTTTCAAAACGATAGCCTTGGTTCATATCAATTTTATTGATGGTGGCGACAGGCTGATACTTGACCAGCGAGCAGGCAGACAGCGCGGCCAAGGTAAAGGCGGTCAGGACGGTTTTGAACGGGCGTTTCGGCATGGAAGTTTGGTTGTGAAACAAAAGAGCTTGATTATAATGGATTAAATCGGTTTTCGATACCTGCCGGCGGGTTAAGGCGATGCCGCAGCGTAGATTGAAAGGTTTTCAGACGATCTTGGTTCATTCCGCAATCGGACAGGTCGTCTGAAAAATAAAATCAGGTTTAAGGCTTGTCCGCCTTGTCTCCGATTTTGCCTTCTTTGCCTTGAAGCAGGTTTTGGATATTGCTTTTATGGCGGTACAACACCAGCACGGCGATGACGACGGTCGCCCAAGCCCAAGAAGGGGAGGGCATCAGCCAGAAGGCGACGAGCGGCGCGGCTACGGTGGCGGCGAGCGCGGCGAGCGAGGACACTTTAAAGCCGAACGCCATCACCAGCCAAATTGCCGCGCAAACCAAAGCCGTTGCAGGAGAAAGTGCCAGCAGTACGCCCAACGCAGTCGCTACGCCCTTGCCGCCTTTAAAGCCGAAAAACAGCGGCCACATATGTCCGACCAACGCGGCGACGGCAACCACCGCTATGGTGATGTCCGACAGATTCAAAGCATCTTGCAGACAGCGTGCCAAAACCACCGCCACCAAACCTTTGAGCGCGTCGCCCAGCAAAGTCAGCGCCGCCGCTTTTTTCTTGCCGCTGCGCAAAACATTGGTCGCGCCGGGGTTGCCCGAGCCGTAAGTGCGCGGATCGTCCATGCCGTAATATTTGGAAACAATGACGGCAAACGACAACGAACCGATTAAATAAGCCGCGATAACGGCGGATACATTGAACATTTCAGATGCTTTACTTAAAATGGGACGCTCATTTTATCAAAAAAACAGGCAGGCAAATGGACAAAATCTTTTTACGCGGCATGAAGGCGGACACCTTAATCGGCGTGTACGACTGGGAACGCGAACGCCCCCAAACCCTGATTTTGGACTTGGACATCGGCATCCCCGAACAAAGCGGTCAAGACGACCACATCGGCAATACCGTCCACTACGGCGAAGTCTGCGAAGCCGTCAGGGCAAGCCTTGCCGAACAAAGCTTCCTCTTGCTCGAATCATTGGCGGAACACATCGCCAAACTCATCCTTGACAATTTCAGCGCGTTGAGTGTGCGCGTCAAAATCATCAAGCCCGGCATCCTGCCCGATGTCAAAGAAGTCGGCATTGAAATCGAACGCAGCAGGGTTTAAAACAGCACAAACGTTTTAGCGAAACCCGCTTCGCTCCCTTTCAGACGAGCCTTTTCATGACTCAAGAGGTCGTCTGAAAGCTCGGCTTCAACGAAGTTAAAACCCATTCCCGATTTTCAGACGACCCCGTATCAAACTTTACAAAGAGAACACGCAAATGGATTTGAAAGAAACCAAACTCAGCAGCGAGCCGATTTATCAAGGCTCATTTGTTACCATCAACCGCGACAAAGTCCGCCTGCCCAACGGCAACGAAAGCCAGCGCATCGTCATCCGCCATCCCGGCGCGGCCTGCGTTTTAGCGGTTACCGAAGAGGGCAAAGCCGTACTCGTGCGCCAATGGCGTTACGCCGCAGACGCTGCCACGCTCGAGCTTCCCGCCGGCAAACTCGATGCAGGCGAAGACCCCGCCGAATGCGCCCTGCGCGAGCTGGCGGAAGAAACTCCGTACACTGCCGACCGCGTCAAACTCATCAGCAGCTTCTACACCGCCATCGGCTTCTGCGACGAAAAAATGTACTTCTACCAAGCAGAAGGCGTACGCCCTGGCAGCACCTTGAGCAACGACGAAGACGAAATCACCGAAACCGTCCTGATGAGCAAGGAAGAAGCCCGCACCGCTTTGGCACACAACGAAATCAAAGACGGCAAAACCCTAATCGGCCTGCAATATTGGCTGATGCAGGATTGATGTGAAAAGGATGTAAAAAGGTCGTCTGAAAGAATGTTTTCAGACGACCTTTTTGTTTAAAGTACCACTTATTTGGTGAAGTTTTTCAGTATGGCGGAGGCGATGTCGTCCAAGCCGAAACCGTCGGCTTCCTGCGCCGAGCCGTTGGGGGTGGCTTTATCAACGAGGTTGGGCAGGACTTGAGCCAGCAGGTCGCCCGCCTGGTTGGCATCAATGCCGAACTTTTGCGCCATTTGGCTGATGGTGTCGCTGCCCAGCGCGTTTTGCAAATCGCTGCCGGATATGGGCGCGTTGTCTTGTTGGTTGGAAATCCAGCTGTTCAATACGTCGCCCAATCCGCCTTGCTGTAACTGGTTGATCAGACTGCCCACGCCGCCTTGCTGACGTACCAAATCCATCGCCATATCGGTCAGAGAGTTTTGTGCGCCGCTACCGTCTTTACCGCCCAGTGCTTGTGCTGCCGTGTTCAGCAGGCTGTCTATTAATGCCATGATGTTTCCTTTGTGTGAAGTGTAAAATGCCGAGTGTAACAAAATTCCGTCATTTAATTCGCGGTTTAACTCAATTAAACCCGGCTTAGGGAGAATTGACGCGAAAACAAAAAAGGTCGTCTGAAAGCCTGTGTTGCACTTGAAATCTGAATCCAAGGCCCCTTTATTTCAAGCCGAGGCAGGGAGGTTTCCGCTATTCCCCGTCTTGGAAAATCACGTCGTTTTCAAACCGCGCCATATTGTGCAGCCCGTCGGTCAGGGCGATGCCTTTCATTTCGTGGCGGCGAACCAAGCCCAACACGGCTTCCTTGCCGGAAACGGGATGGCAGCCGGCAGGACCCATGTGTTGGAAACGGTCGGTGTAAAAGAGGTATAAATAACCGTCCCGCGCGTAAAGCCCGCCGTCTTTGTGGTTTATCCCGACAAAAAGCGGCTGCTCCGCCAATTGGTTCCAAACAATATATTTCACGGATTTCGCCAAATCCGCCGAATATTTTTCCACCAATCCGATCAGTAGCACATTCTCTTGCGGCGTGTTGCCGGCAAAAAAATTCAGCAATTCCTCATCTTCGACATTCGTAAACTGCTTGAACAATTCCTCCGCCCGCGCCGGCGTTACTTTGTAGGGATTGGAAAAACCGATGATGTCTATCGGGTGAAATTGCAGCGGCAGCTTGGCATCGCTACCGATGGACAAAGCATCCATCTTCTCTCTGGAAGCCGCCATGCCGTCCGCGCCGTTCACACGCATCAACCAAGAAAGTGCGCATTCGAAATGCTCGCCGTCCTGTCCTCGGTATTCCATCAGTTGAATGCCCAGCGAGTGCGCGACACGCAGGACATTACTCAAATTATTGAACTGGTCCGCCTTATCCAACGCGCCGACCAAAGCGATGCCGTCTAAAGCGCCGTCCTGCCCGTCTGAAAAAGCCCGCGCCGCCTCATAGTTTTCAAACACATATAAAACCGTCCGCCCGTCTTTCAGACGACCTATATACGGGATGCCCGTCCCTTCCGACACATCCGCCTGCATGGCAGACAGCGGCACATACACTTTATCTTTCGCATAAATCGCCCGTGCCGCGCCCTCGCTTTTTTCCTGCGCGGAAAGCCTGCGCGGCTCTTCTGCCGTTTCGCCGGACGGCTTGTTCCCAAAAATTTTCGACAAAATACTCATTCGGTTTTCCTTAATGTATTGGTATGCGCCCGCTTGAATGCTTTTCTGCACAACAGAACGGCGACAAACCGGGCGTGCAGGATTTTATCACAGCCTTTTTCAGACGACTTGCATTACCCCTAAGATACCGTCCATAATAGCTTTATGCTTTAAGCTAGGAAAAACAATGACTCTCCGAACCTCTACGTTATCCCTACTCACCCTGCTTATCCTTTTCCCGACGATGGCTGCAGCGAACGACGAACCACCCGCCGACGGCGACACTTGGTTGGACCACCGCCACAAAGGAGTTTCCAAACGCTTGGACAAATGGTCCAACCGCATAGACGACTGGTTTGGCGAACCAAATCCCGACCATCCTGCCGATGCCAACCTTCGCGTCATGCTCGATACCGAATGGAACCCTGACGACGAATTTACCGTGACGCCCCGCGTACGGGGTCGTCTGAAACTGCCGACCTTGGAGAAAAAAGTCCATGTGGTTTTCGGTGACGACTCTTTGGACGACGAGCTGAAACACGAGGCCAGTGCCTACCGCAACCGTACCAATACCAACGGCAGGATATTCGACGCATCCCAAAGCCGCGACAACAACGCCTCCCTTGCCGTACGCTGGTCTGAAGCATTCGCAAAACAGCGCACCGATACCGACTTCGATATCGGTATCCGCTCCGGCAGCGACCTGTTCGCCCGCGCCAAAAGCTCGAGCAATTGGCAACTGACCGACAACATCGACACCAGTTTGGAACAAATCTACCGTTACGGCATCAAGAGCAAACACCATGTCCGTACCAACTGGGAAACGCGTTACATCCCCAGCGAAAAAAGCTTTATCGCCAATCAGGCACACCTGCAATACGAACACGATAAAACCGAAGACTGGACATGGGGCAACAGCCTCTTCCGCCAACACAACCTCGGCAAACACCGCCACGTCAACTACGGCGTGTACACCGGCGGCAATATCGAAAAACGCAAAGCCGCCCTCAATACTTACGGCCCGTTTACCACCTACCGCCAACCGATTTGGCGCAACTGGCTGTTTACCCAAACCGAAGTCAACTACTACAACAACCGCAAAGAAAACCAAAAACACCGCGTCGGCGCGCTGTTAAGGATTGAAGCCTTGTTCTGATGCAAAAAGGTCGTCTGAAAGCCTGTTGCCGGATTCAATCCCGTCAATACAGCTTTCAGACGACCTTTTTTCTCAAAATTTTTTCAAACTCTCTCAAACGGATGATTCTTCCGAACCTTCTTCCCTGCCGTTGAAATACTCCGCCGCGCCGCCGTCGAAAAAGCCCTGCAAAATCGCTTGCGCGGCCACTTGGTCAAGTACCGCCTTCTGTTTGCGCCCGAACACCTGCGCCTCGGCAAGCAGGCTTTCCGCATATAGCGAGGACATCCGCTCATCCACCCAATATACGGGCAGGTTGAAACGCCCGTGCAGGCGGCGGCCGAATTTGCGGCTGAGGCGGGTCAACTCGTGTTCCGTACCGTCGGCGTGGGTCGGCAATCCGACGACCAAATGCTTGGGCTGCCATTCCCGTATCAGCTTGGCGATGGCGTTGAATTTCTCATCGTTGCTGTTGCCGGTCACAGTCGCCAAAGGATGCGACAAGCCAAGTTCCGCATCGCCCTGAGCCACGCCGATACGCGCCTCGCCGAAATCAAACGCCAAAACCGTCCCTACCGGTGCTTTATGCATGACCGGCTCCACATACAAGCGCATCGGGCTGGATGCCCAGCTTGGCAAACGCGGCAGCGTAGCGGTGTTCGTAAGGCATATCGAACAAAATATGCTCGTCCGCCTTCACCGTCAGCCAGACATTGTCCGCCAGCTCGCGTTCAAGCTGCCCTTTGCTCCAGCTCGAATAGCCTATGCTGATTAAAATCT
This sequence comes from Neisseria mucosa, assembly GCA_003028315.1. NCBI lineage: Bacteria > Pseudomonadati > Pseudomonadota > Betaproteobacteria > Neisseriales > Neisseriaceae > Neisseria > Neisseria mucosa. Next base: position 279,288 of record CP028150.1, read on the forward strand.
TGTCCACCGCGCCATCACGCGATAAGTTTTCAATCACATCGCGCGAAGACGTCAGCGCAATGTCGTCTGAAACAATCATACTGTTTTGCCAGTTGCCCACGGGCGTATGCACGACATAGCCGCGGTCGATCTGTACCGGCCCGCCCATCATGACGTGTTCGTGCTGCATCCGCAAAGGGATGTTGCGGTCGGTTGCCGCAAAAATCATGTCCATCGTAATCGGCGACGGTTTGTTGATGATGATGCCCAACGCGCCCTCTTCGTTGTGTTCGCACACATAAATCACCGAATTTTCGAAAAACGGGTCGTCCATATCGGGCATGGCAATCAGGAAATGGTCGGTTAGGTTCATATCGCTCATCTTTTACTTGTTCGGCACAGGCGCATCTACGACGCACGCACCGTAAATCTGTTTGCCTTCCATACCGCCGGCAACTTGCTGCGCATCCGCTTTAGCACCGCCAAAGCACGACACCGCGCTCAAAGAGTTCTTCGGCGAACCCTGAACGATTTTGTCGCTGTAAACCAAATACGCAAACGCCTTACGTTTAGGATCGTAATAACGGATAATCTGCTGGCTCTTAAACGCCAAGCTCGCGCTGCGCTTAAACACTTCCCGCGGCTTGACGACGGCTTGCTCGTTATAACGGATGACCTCCGCCGTCTGCACGCACGACACGGAAGCATCGCTCGCATCTTCCTCCAAATTCACCGTCTCTTTCAAACCGCCTTTTTTCGCATAAGAAATATAACAGGCAACCCCTTGCACATCAGGATCATCAAACCCCTCGACTTCAATACGGTCATTTTTTCCCAGCATATGAAAAACCGTGCTGGCACGTCCGATTTTGTCAGTATCGTTACCGCAGGAAGCAAGAAGCAGGGCGCAAAGCGCAGGCAGAATAATTTTATTCATGTAAATTAAGAAACCTTTGAAGGTTGAAAATAAAGAAGCTAACACCGTAGCTCCTACTATATAAGACCGCTTGTTCAGATTGCAAGCGCAGAGAAAAGCATTGTCTAGACAAATATGGGCAGATGTTATTTTCAGACGACCCCGCTGACTATATAATTCCGCCTATTGCCTTTATTTTAACGATCCAGAACCCAATCATGCGTTACAAACCTCTTTTACTTGCCCTGCTCATCGGTTTCGCTTCGCCTTCTTTCGCCGCCAAAGACGCGCCCAAGGAAAAGGCTGCGCCTGTCAAAAAAAGCGTCAAAGACAAAAAAGATGCCGAACCTGCTAAAAAAGAAGCTGCCAAAGACAAAGCGAAACCTGCCGCCAAAAACGCCAAGGACAAGGCAGAAGACAAGCCCGTAGCCAAAAGCAAAAAGGAAACTGCCGAAGCGGAGAAAAACGAGCGTGCCAAAGAACGCAGAAACGACAAAGAAACCAAAAAACAAGATAAAGCCGACAAAAACAAAAAAGGTGAAGCCAAAGCGGAAGAGAAGGCAGGCAAAGCCGTTCCCGCAAAAACCGAGCCTGTAAAAGGCAAAGACAAAGCGGCAGACAAACCCGCAGCCAAAAATAATGTAAAGGCAAAAAAAGAAGCCGCCGAGTTGCCTAAAAAAGACGAAGCAGCGGCAAAACAAGATAAAAAATCCGTCGAGAAAAAAGCGGACAAAGCCGATAAGAAAACCGCTGCCGCCGATTCAGACGACTTCAAAGCCGCAGTAACCGCCGCCGCCAATGATTTGGAAAGCAAAAAATCGCTGCGCAGCCGCAACGAAGGTTTCATCATCCATGTCAACACCACGTTGAAACAGTTGCAGCAAAGCCGTATCAACCTGTCCGCCATCAACCGCCAACAGCGCGACGCATGGGATAAATTCCAAAAGCTCAATGCGGATTTGAACTACCTGAAAACTCAGGTATCGAATACGCGCGCACAAATTTCCCGTTTCGTTTCAGGCAACTATAAAAACAGCCAGCCTAACGCCGTTGCCCTGTTCCTGAAAAATGCCGAGCCGGGTCAGAAAACCCGCTTCCTGCGTTACACCCGCTATATCAACACCGCCAACGATCAAGTCATCAAAGACCTTGAGAAGCAGCAAAAAGAGCTGGCAGCGCAAGAGCAGAAAATCAACAACGAACTGGCATACCTGAAAAAACTTCAGGTCAACATCCAGTCCTCGCTGCGCCGCCAAGGTGTAACCAACACTGCCGAACAGGCTGAAAGCCGCCGCCAAAACGCGCAGATGGCAAAAGAGGCGCAGAAAAAAATCAACCACAAAGAAAACGAACAACGCCTGAACAATCTGTTGAAAGACTTGGAAAAGCGTAAAGCCGAGCAACGCCGCCAGGAAGCCGAAGCGCGAAAAAAAGCCGCCGAAGCCCGTCTTGCCGCCGCTGAAAAAGCGCGCAAAGACCGCGCCGCCGCCGCGCAAAAAGCTGCCGACGAACGCGCCGCCATGTCCAACCTGACTGCAGAAGACATGAACATCCGCGCGCCTTCCTACGTCAGAATCAGCAATGCCAACAGCTTCAGTCGTATGCAGGGTCGTCTGAAAAAACCGGTCAGCGGCACGCTTGCCGGACTCTTCGGACAAGACCGCGGCGACGGTGAAGTTTGGAAAGGCGTGTTCTACCAAACAACTCCGGCAATCGTCAGCAGCATTGCCGGCGGTACGGTTACCTACGCCGATGAATTGGAAGGTTTCGGCAAAGTCATCGTCATCGATCACGGCGACGGCTATATCAGCATTTATTCAGGCTTGAGCGAAATCGAAGTCGCCAAAGGCTACGCCGTAGCCGCAGGCAACCGCCTGGGCATCAGCGGAACCCTGCCTTCGGGCATGGAAGGCCTGTATTTGGAAGTCCGCTACAACGGGCAGGCAATGAACCCGCTCTCCTGGATAAGCTGACCTGCAAACCGGTTTGATGTTTTCAGACGACCTTTTGCCGTATCACGGGGTCGTCTGAAATTTAACAACTGAACCCGACGGCCCTATATTCAAAAGCTTTTACACCCGCGCAGATATTTTTTACGCTAACCCTGTTGTTTGCCAAGCGTAAATCGCATACAGTCTTGCGGACGTATATTCAGGTCGTCTGAAGCAATGTTTCCCCATCCCGTTTCACAGTCATTACGGTCTGAAATGAAATAAGACAAAAAGAAAGCTATTTATAATGTCAACATCCACTTTGAAAAAAGTCGCACTCTACACACTCGGCGCATTCAGCGGTGTCGCCCTCAGCTTGAGCGTTCAAAGCTTTGCCGCCGAAAAAGACAAAAAAGACAACGAAACCCTGCCCGTACAATCCATCCGCAACATGGCGGAAGTTTACGGGCAAATCAAAGCCAATTATTACCAAGACAAATCCGATGCCGATCTCTTTGAAGGCGCGATGAAAGGCATGGTGTCCGACCTCGACCCGCATTCCGAATATTTGGATAAAAAAGGCTTTGCCGATATGAAAGAATCTACCAGCGGCGAATTCGGCGGCTTGGGTATGGAAATCGGGCAGGAAGACGGATTTATCAAAGTCGTTGCCCCGATTGAGGATACGCCCGCCGAGCGTGCAGGTGTGAAAAGTGGCGACTTCATTGTCAAAATCGACAACGTTTCCACACGCGGTCTGACCACCAGTGAAGCCGTGAAAAAAATGCGCGGCAAACCGGGTACCAAAATCACCCTGACCCTTTCGCGCAAAAATGCGGATAAACCCATCGTCGTCAACCTGACACGCGCCATCATTAAAGTCAAAAGCGTCCGCCACCACCTGCTTGAGCCGAACTACGGCTACATCCGCGTGTCCCAATTCCAAGAGCGCACCGTGGCAGCCATCAATGAATCCGCCAAGGCATTGATTAAAGAAAATAAAGGCGCGCCACTCAAAGGCCTCGTCCTCGATCTGCGCGACGACCCGGGCGGCTTGCTTGACGGCGCGGTCGGCGTATCCGCCGCCTTCCTGCCTGCAGATGCAAAAGTCGTCAGCACCAAAGGACGCGACGGCAAAGAAAGCTCGGTATTGAAAGCCCGTCCCGAAGACTATATCCGCGTAAGCGGCAAAGACCCGCTGGCAGATCTGCCTACCGAGTTGAAAACCATTCCGATGACCGTCTTGATTAACTCAGGCTCTGCTTCCGCTTCTGAAATCGTCGCAGGCGCACTGCAAGACCACAAACGCGCCGTCGTCGTCGGTACGCAAAGTTTCGGCAAAGGCTCGGTACAAACCCTGATTCCGCTGTCCAACGGCAGCGCAGTCAAACTGACCACCGCCCTGTACTACACGCCGAACGACCGCTCGATTCAAGCGCAAGGCATCGTCCCCGACGTCGAAGTCAAAGACAAAGACCGCGCCTTTGAAAGCCGCGAAGCCGACCTCGCCGGACACATCGGCAACCCGCTCGGCGGCGAAGACGTCAACAGCAGCAACGAAATCAGCACGCCTGATTCAAACGAAGCCGCGAAAGCCGATGAAAACGCCAAGTCCAAAAAAGGCAAGGACAAAGAGAAAGACGAAGACCTCTCCAGCCGTCGTATTCCTAATCCTGCCAAAGACGACCAGCTCCGCAAAGCCTTGGATTTAGTCAAAAATCCAGCCGAATGGCAGAAGTCTTTAGGTTTGGCGGCGAAAAAACCGGCTCCGAAAAAAGACAAGAAAGACGGTAAAGACGAAAGCAAATAAGCTCAGTCCGAATCCTTGAAAAAAGGTCGTCTGAAAACGATATCAGTTTTCAGACGACCTTTGTATTTTACTTCACGCCCCAATACACCAATCCCTTATGTGGTAACTTGATATTCGGTAACCAAAAATCTTTACCCTGCCAACCTTTATCTTTACTTCCCACTACTTGATAAAGTGTAAGGAATAAATCATCGGGATATTTTTCTCCTAATTTACGGTCGTCTTCCGAAAGCATTGTGCCTGTTGCTCGAGAAAGATTACGCTCTGTTTTAACCAAAACATAGATTTTGAAAGCTGGATATTGCGTTTTTAATGCTTCTATGCCAGCAATAAATTTTTCCTTGTCCCAATCATCAGATACATAATTACCAAGTTTATCTAAAATCAAGAATAGCTCTTCTATGCCTATTTTATACAAATCAGATTGCACCTTATTTGTCAAAACAGAGGGAAGAAGGTTGTTGATAGTCAACAAGTTGTTTTCATTCGGACGAAGTGGGAAGTAATTTACTCCTCCGACCATTTGATTGATGCTGTCAGATTTTAATACATTTCTTCGTGTCGGGTTGATGCTTTTCGGGTAAATAACCTGAATATTGCCATCTGAATTTTTTGCCTGCTCAATAATCAGATTGTTTGCCTGATTGAGTTGAACAAAGAAATGATAGACATCAGACGGAATATAAAGCCGTAACAATGATTTATCTCGGTCATATCCAAAAATGCGCGAATGCTGCCAGAAAGTATCTGCATTAGGTTTTTTAGCTGTACGACTGTAATAAACTGTTTGCAGTTTTGGAATAGTCAAGCCACGACCAATCACATTACCACCAATAATGATGTTGAAACCTTTTTCCAAGTCAAAATCAGCTTCTGTCTGCGAATTAACGACAAGAGTAGAGATTTGTTTATTCTCCAAAAGTACGGTCAATTTTTCGTATATTTTATCAAAGTGATGAATATCGGGCTTGGTCTTTTGCAAATCCCAATAACTTTCTTTAAAGCTACCTGCAAGATCTTCCCCATTATTGACTGCTTGCACTAAGTCATTTAAAAAGGCTTGGATTTTCTTTGAAAAGGCTTGATGATCTTGAATTTTATAGCTTGGATGCAGTGCAAAATTACAGTTAGTTTTATCACATAGCGCGAATTCTGCACAGGTTATTAGAAAACTAAGCAATGCCTGTTTTGCCCCTTCGGCAATTTCACCACTCTCGTCTTTCATATCATCCAATTCGCTATCAATAAAACGAACTATATAGCTTGGTGGATCAGAAAAGACAAAGTTGCCACCGATGTATTTTTCGCCTGCTTCAAAGAAGTGGATAAATTCAGGTTGCCAATCAGATTTTTCATGTTGCAACAAAAGCGATTGAGGCGTGGCAGTCAACTGGATAAACAAGCTTTGACAACAGGAATTTTTGATGTCGTTTAGCAGTTTATTGATAGTACTGGCATCTTTAGCCGGCTTATCAGAATTAGTATTTAGGCTGGCAGCATCGGCTTCATCGTCCACAATAACCAAAGGATAGCCTTTCAGGCTATTTTGACTGGCAAACAAATTACGCCAACGTTTCAATACACGAGCATTCTTTTTAATCACAACCAAGATAGGATTATTTGCCTTCATTACCTGTATAAAACTTCGGTCATCATTTTCAGACAACACAATAAAATTTTTCAGATTGTCTTTGGCTCGCTTGACTGTTTGTTCCTGTAAATCTACGCTGTCAGTAGTAAGATACAAAAAAACTTTGTGGTCGCCATCATCAGCCAGCGCACTTAATACACCCAAAACCTGTGCCGTTTTCCCACTTTGAACATTGCCTAGCAATAAAACATTTTGAGCAATTTTCGGCTTAGTTTGTGATAATTTCCCCATAAAACCATCAACGGTATTTTTAACAGAATCAGCTAATTCGGGCGGGGTTAATTGATTCAAGTAGGTTTGCAACATTTAGTTTTTCCCCTTAAATGAGAGCAGCCAAACATCAGGATTGTCGGTTGAACGGAACTCAAAATGATCGTTACCGTATTGGCGTAAGGTTTCATGAGTAATCTTCTCGTTATTTTGCAGACAACCACGATTTTCCAAACGACCTTTAATCCATTTGCCAAGTGTTTTCAAGTCATTTTCTGAGCGGAAATTTTTGGAATAATCTCCCGATGTCTTACATTGAAATTGCCAACCATCGTCAGTAATAACTGTAAAAGACTTCAGAACCGGATACCCTTCTTGTGAAGTGATGTCTTTGGATACAATCAACTCTACTTCATACCAGGGTCGTGGTTTGACAAACCCCCGTTTATCTCGTCGACCTTCTCCAAAAAATACATTTAAATTACTTTTTTCTTCGGTTTTAGCCGGAATTGAGAAATGATATTCTGACGTTTGGGCAAATAGTTGCCGAATTTTTTCTGGTACAATTTTTTGTACACCCAAACAATTTTCTAAATGATTGTTATGTTCAATAAATGTACTCGGTCTCTCAACTTCTTGGATATTTTTGCCTAGTTTATGAATGGTATTTTGAATATCTGCCTGTAACATTTGTGCAACCTTACCGTCCAAATGTAACATGGTTTCATAAGTACGTTCTGTACTATCCCAAAAACACGTTAAGTTAGCAGAACCAATTAATCCATCGATTTGTTGATAATTTTTAAAGGAATACATTTTCCCGTGAAATTTCACAAAGGGGGAAATATAGACGGCTCCTCTTTTCTCATGTTGCAAAAAATCATTTAGTTTACATAAGCTGTCATATTGCAAATGGCTAAAACCTTCCAAATAATGCATTCCGACCAATAGATCTATTTTTTGAATATGATCGTTTAGCTCCAAAATTTTATGTAACTCAACCACCGCGTCATTAGATACATAACCAGTCGCCATCAACACTTCATCCGCTGATTTAAATAAATCCATCCAAACCGCATTAAGAGATTTTTCAGTGATTTTGGCATTGGCGATATTGGAAAAAACTGTATTCATTGTTTTCCCCCTCGAATTTTGCTTAGTCGGTCATGGAATAAAATTTCTTTCTCTGCGATTAATTTCTCATGCAAATCTATTTTTTCGTAGTTGTCTGAAAAAATCGGCAAAATGGTTTTTGCCAGTTCAATCACTCCTTGAGGTGGGACAGCATTACCAATTTGACGGCGTACTTCGGTTGTTGAACCGACAAATTCAAAATCATCGGGAAAGCTTTGCAACCTTGCGCGTTCACGGTTAGTAAAGGCACGCGGTTCAGGAAAATGGTAGCCCCAAGTGCCACCACCACCTGCTGCAATAATTGTTTTTGACGGCTCGTTTCGATGCATGCGACGATAAACGTGGCTAATCATACCTTTTACATATAAAGGATGATCTTTGGGAATATCGGTAAAATTGCCACCTTCAGGAATTAAGTCCAACATACGGCGTGTTTTATCGCTGATTTTCAGCAATTCATTATTACTGGCATTCTGTGGAATATTGGATACGGCTTGACCTGCTGTTACATATGGTTTTAAGCCATTTTTACCAGTTTCATTGTGTGTCGGTTCTGGATGACGAAAATTAAATCCTGTATCTAAACGCACCCCAACAATCAACACACGCTCACGAAATTGAGGTACACCAAATTCAGCAAAGTTATATAGCTTTGCCTGAACGTAATAACCACAATTTTCGAAGTCGGTAATGATTTGTTGGATGGCCTTTTTTTTATTGGCGGTCAATAGACCTTTAACATTTTCAGCAACAAAGACTTTCGGTTTTTTTGCATTTACAAAACGTAAAAAACTTTTATACAGATTGCCTCGTTCGCCTTCCAAGCCAGGTTGTTTCCAAATCATGGAAAAGTCCTGACAAGGGAAGCCTCCTAAAATGATGTCGCAATCAGGAATAGTTGGATCGTTTGGGTCAATTTGTTCAATGTCACCCTCTACGATGACATCGCCGATATTTTTACGGAAACTTTCACAAGCCCAATGGGAGAAATCGTTCGCCCAAACAGTTTCATAACCAGCTTGGTGAAAGCCCAAATCCAAACCACCACATCCTGAAAATAGAGATAGGATTTTTGGTTTATTGCTAGAAGAATTAAGATTTGAGATTTGTTTAGATAGCATAGGATTTCACTCCTATGCATAAATTTGATAAAAATCCTTGTATGGATTTTAAAGGTGAACTATGCTCTGAACGCAACGCAACGCAACGCAACGCAACGCAACGCAACGCAACGCAACGCAACGCAACGCAACGCAACGCAACGCAACGCAAATTTTACCATTGTATATAAGGAGAAAGTCATTGTCTGAAAGTCCTATCTAGTGCTTTTTTGTCATTATGCCATAAAACAACAGGAAACTCCCCTATTCACATAGTGATACAGTCTTGCAATCACAAGTAAAGTCCGCATAATAAAAGGTCGTCTGAAAACGATATCAGTTTTCAGACGACCTTTTCACACTTCAAAAACCCCATAGGGAAAACATCATGGCAAAAGCTCCCAAAACCATCTACCAATGCACCGAATGCGGCGGCACTTCCCCGAAATGGCAAGGCAAATGCCCGCATTGCGGCGAGTGGAACACGCTTCAAGAAAGCCTTGCCGCGCCCGAACCGAAAAACGCCCGCTTCCAATCTTGGGCGGCGGACACATCGACTGTCCAATCCCTCTCCGCCGTTACCGCCACCGAAGTGCCGCGCAATCCGACCGGCATGGGCGAACTCGACCGAGTATTGGGCGGCGGCCTGGTCGATGGCGCGGTCATCCTGCTCGGCGGCGACCCCGGCATCGGCAAATCCACACTGCTGTTGCAAACCATCGCCAAAATGGCGCAAAGCCGTAAAGTGCTGTATGTTTCCGGCGAAGAATCCGCCCAACAGGTCGCCCTGCGCGCGCAGCGTTTGGAACTGCCCACCGAAGGCGTGAACCTGCTTGCCGAAATCCGCATGGAAGCGATTCAGACGGCCTTGAAACAGCATCAGCCCGAAGTCGTCGTCATCGACTCCATCCAAACCATGTATTCCGACCAAATCACCTCCGCCCCCGGCTCCGTGTCGCAGGTGCGCGAATGCGCCGCCCAACTGACGCGCATGGCGAAACAGATGGGCATCGCCATGATACTGGTCGGACACGTTACCAAAGACGGCGCGATTGCAGGCCCGCGCGTACTGGAACACATGGTCGATACCGTGCTGTATTTCGAGGGCGACCAACATTCCAACTACCGCATGATACGCGCCATCAAAAACCGCTTCGGCGCGGCAAACGAACTGGGCGTGTTCGCCATGACCGAAAACGGTTTGAAAGGCGTGTCCAACCCGTCCGCCATCTTCCTTGCCAGCTACCGCGACGACACGCCCGGCTCGTGCGTTTTGGTCACGCAGGAAGGCAGCCGCCCGCTTTTGGTCGAAATTCAGGCATTGGTCGATGATGCGCACGGTTTCACCCCCAAACGCCTCACCGTCGGCCTCGAACAAAACCGCCTCGCCATGCTGCTTGCCGTCCTCAACCGCCACGGCGGCATCGCCTGTTTCGACCAAGACGTGTTCCTCAATGCCGTCGGCGGCGTCAAAATCGGCGAACCCGCCGCCGACCTCGCCGTCATCCTCGCCATGCTCTCCAGCTTCCGCAACCGCCCGCTGCCCGAAAAAATGGTTGCCTTCGGCGAAATCGGCCTAAGCGGCGAAGTCCGCCCCGTCGCACGCGGACAGGAGCGGCTCAAAGAAGCGGAAAAACTCGGTTTCAAACGCGCCATCGTCCCCAAAGCCAATATGCCGCGCAACGCAAAAGAGTTTCCGAATCTAAAAATCTTCGGCGTTTCCAGCCTTCAGGAAGCCATCGAAATCTGCCGCGATGCGGAAAATTGACAGACAGCAATCGGAAAGGTCGTCTGAAAACCTATTCCCAGTTTCAGACGACCTTCATCGAGGAGCGTGTGGTGCATTTGATATGCTTCTTGCGAAAATCAGTATGAAGCAAAATTCCAGCCTATTCTTTTGCTTTTTAGGAAGAGAGGGGAAGGGCGATAGGTTGGGGATTTTCTATTTCACTTTGCCATACTATACGAATGTGAGGCTAGGGTAGTCTGGTGTTTCTGATTTTATAGTGGATTAAATTTAAATCAGGACAAGGCGACGAAGTCGCAGACAGTACAGATAGTACGGCAAGGCGAGGCAACGCCGTACTGGTTTAAAGTTAATCCACTATAATTTGCCGTATAGAGCGGCATACGTTTAAAGATTGAAAAGCGGAAGAGGGTGGAAAATACAGTCGGTTTGAGAAGCAGTTCGCACTACCCCCGCATCCTGTTAAAATACCCGGTCTGAAAAGACAGAAGACAAGAATAGAATTATGAGTATTGCCAATAATAAAAAAGCCTTTCACGACTTCTTTATCGAAGATCAGCTCGAAGCCGGTCTGGTATTGGAAGGTTGGGAAGTCAAAGCCATCCGCGCCGGGCGGGTGCAGCTGAAAGAAAGCTATATCTACTGGAAAAAAGACGCTTTTTATCTGGTCGGCTGCCACATCACCGCGCTGCCGACTGCCTCGACACACGTCAAACCCGACCCCGTCCGTCCGCGCAAGCTTTTGCTCAAGCAATCCGAAATCAACAAGCTCATCGGTAAAACCGAGCGTGCGGGTTATACCATCGTCCCGTTGAACCTGCACTTTACGCGCGGCAAAATCAAAATGGAAATCGGTTTGGCGAAGGGTAAAAAACAACATGACAAACGCCAAAGCCTGAAAGAAGCCGACTGGAAACGCGAAAAACAACGTTTGATGAAAAATGTGCGCTGAGGCTGATAGCAGCTTGAATTGACCGCATGACGCCGATGTTGCCGCAAACGTGTATAGTGGATTAACTTTAAATCAGGACAAGGCGACGAAGCCGCAGACAGTACAGATAGTACGGAACCGATTCACTTGGTGGGTGCTTCAGCACCTTAGAGAATCGTTCTCTTTGAGCTAAGGCAAGGCAACGCCGTACTGGTTTAAAGTTAATCCACTATACCCGCCGTTTACACATCAAGCCCTATGTTTGCAAAAACATACCCAAGATTGCTTTCTTCAGGCTTTTCAGACGACCCCTGCGACCCAATAATCAGGGTCGTCTGAAATTTTACGGAGTAACGCCATGTCCCGCTCTTCGCTTTTCCTGCCGCTGTTTTTGATTATCTTCGGTGCCGTTTGGTTTTTGAAAACGACGGACATCCTGCCCGCAACTTCGACCATCGTGTCCGCCGGTATGGTGGTGGCGGGGATTGCGGTTTTGGTGATGGACGGTGTCAACAAGCAGTCTATCGTTTCCGGCCCGCTGCTGGTGTATATCGGCGCGGCGGTGTATCTGCACAATCAATATTGGCTCGGCTATTCGCCGCTGGTTGCTTTGGGAATGATGGTGCTGGGCTGCCTGCTGCTGCTTTCGCGCAGCGATATGGTGCCTTATAAGCAGCATAAACAGCAGGATAACTAAGCCCCCCTTCCTGCAAAGGTCGTCTGAAAATGGTATAATCCGCCGTTTTCAGACGACCTGTTTTGTTATCGGAATCCCGTTTTGAAACAGTCAGACCGTTCCCTATCACTCTGCAAAGTTCCCGCCATGACCCAAGACAAAATCCTCATCCTCGACTTCGGTTCGCAAGTTACCCAGCTGATCGCCCGCCGCGTGCGCGAAGCTCATGTTTACTGCGAGCTACATTCTTTCGACATGCCTTTGGACGAAATCAAAGCCTTCAATCCGAAAGGCATCATCCTCTCCGGCGGCCCCAATTCCGTTTACGAATCCGATTATCAAGCCGATACCGGCATTTTCGATTTGGGCATTCCGGTTTTGGGCATCTGCTACGGAATGCAGTTTATGGCGCACCACTTGGGCGGCGAAGTTCAGCCCGGCAACCAGCGCGAATTCGGTTACGCGCAAGTCAAAACCATTGATAGCGAACTGACCCGCGATATTTACGACGACGCGCCGAATACGCTGGACGTATGGATGAGTCACGGCGACAAAGTGTCCAAACTGCCCAACGGCTTTGCCGTCATCGGCGATACCCCGTCATGCCCGATTGCCATGATAGAAAACGTCGAAAAACAATTCTACGGCATCCAATTCCATCCCGAAGTGACCCACACCAAACAAGGCCGCGCCCTGTTGAACCGCTTTGTCTTGGACATCTGCGGCGCGCAACCCAGCTGGACAATGCCGAACTACATCGAAGAAGCCGTTGCCAAAATCCGCGAACAGGTCGGCAGCGACGAAGTGATTTTGGGTCTGTCTGGCGGCGTGGATTCTTCCGTAGCCGCCGCGCTGATTCACCGCGCCATCGGCGACCAATTGACCTGCGTGTTCGTCGATCACGGCCTCTTGCGCCTGAACGAAGGTAAAATGGTCATGGATATGTTCGCCCGCAACTTGGGTGTGAAAGTGATTCACGTCGATGCCGAAGAGCAATTCATGGAGAAACTCGCAGGCGTTACCGATCCCGAGAAAAAACGCAAAATTATCGGTGCGGAATTTATCGAAGTATTTGATGCCGAAGAGAAAAAACTCACTAACGCCAAATGGCTGGCGCAAGGCACGATTTACCCCGACGTCATCGAATCCGCAGGTGCGAAAACCAAAAAAGCCCACGCCATCAAATCGCATCATAACGTCGGCGGTCTGCCTGAAAACATGAAGCTCAAGCTGCTTGAGCCGTTGCGCGACTTGTTCAAAGACGAAGTGCGCGAACTGGGCGTTGCTTTGGGCTTGCCGCGCGAAATGGTGTACCGCCATCCGTTCCCCGGTCCCGGTTTGGGCGTGCGTATCTTGGGCGAAGTGAAAAAAGAATACGCCGATTTGCTGCGTCAGGCGGACGACATTTTCATCCAAGAATTGCGCAATACCACCGACGAAAACGGCACATCTTGGTACGATTTGACCAGCCAAGCCTTCGCCGTGTTCCTGCCCGTAAAATCCGTCGGCGTAATGGGCGACGGACGCACTTACGATTACGTCGTCGCGCTGCGCGCAGTCATCACCAGCGACTTCATGACCGCACACTGGGCAGAACTGCCGTACTCGCTGCTCGGCCGCGTGTCCAACCGCATCATCAACGAAGTCAAAGGCATCAACCGCGTGGTTTACGATGTAAGCGGCAAACCGCCTGCTACGATCGAGTGGGAATAAAAGTAAAGATATAGTGATTAACTTTAAACCAGTACGGCGTTGCCTCGCCTTGCCGTACTATCTGTACTGTCTGCGGCTTCGTCGCCTTGTCCTGATTTAAATTTAATCCACTATATAAACGCATAAAAAGGTCGTCTGAAATGGTTTCAGACGACCTTTTGGTTTTTAAACAACTAATTCTTTTACCGTGTAATCAACACTCTGCTCTTAATCGGCTATATGCTGAAACCAATTTGCAAAGGTCTCGGCTTATATAGTCAATTAAAAACAAAATAGCACAATACTCAACTTTGAAGGTCTAACCATGGCATACTCTGCGGACTTAAGAAACAAAGCTTTAAACTATTACGAACAATGCAAAAACATCAGCCAAACCGCAGCAACATTTAACTTGTCAAGAAACACGCTTTACCTGTGGATTCGCCTTAAAAAACAAACAGGCAGCCTAAAACATCAAGTTACCGGTCTAAGAACGTGTTCATTGTCTCAGCCTCTGCTGTAAACTATCGGCATGAACAGAAAAACCTACCCAAGCGATATCAGTCGCGAGCAATTTGCGCCTCTCCTTCCCCTGCTGGAAAGTGCCCGTAAACGCACAGCGCCACGCCAGGTGGACTTGTACGATGTCTTTTGTGCCATTCTCTACCTGCAACGCACTGGCTGCTCCTGGCGCGCTTTGCCGGGCGACTTCCCCAAATGGCGCACCGTGCATTCCTACTTCCAGAGATGGACCGAACCACGCGAGAGTGGCATCAGCATCCTTGAGGAAGCATTAAAAAAATCAGGTAGTTGCGGAGCGTCGCAAGCAGGGGCGCCATGAAGCAACTACTTTCCTGATTATTGATGCGCAGAGTGTGAAGAACACGGATACCGCCATGGAAAAAGGCTACGATGCGGGCAAGAAGGTTAGCGGTATCAAGCGACATATAGCGGTTGACACGCAAGGTTTGCCGCATGCCCTTGCGGTAACGACGGCGGATGTTACGGATAGAAAAGGCTGCCTGGTGGCATTGGAACGTGGGCGGGATAATCTTGGTGCGATACAAAAAATCCTTGCTGAAGGTGGTTACACGGGTAAGGCATTTGCTTCGTCGGTACAGGAGTTGATTGGTGCGGAGGTAGAGATTGCCAAACGAAACGAATTGCACCGTTTTGCAGTATTGCCGAAGCGATGGGTAGTAGAGCGCAGCTTTTCCTGGTTGGAAAAGAACAGGCGGCTTTGGAAAAACTGCGAGCGTAAGTTGAGTACCAGTCTGCAAATGGTAGCTTTGGCTTTCTTGGGAGTCCTGCTACGAAGACTATGAACACGCTCTAAATGCCGTCAAATTGGATAGGCAAAAACTGGCTCAATATGTTGAGCAACACCAGGATGCCTATCTACATGAAATCGCCAAACATTTTGATTGTACGCCAGCCGCCGTTTGCTATGCACTCAAACAGATGGGGATGACGCGCAAAAAAAGACCACCACTTACAAAGAACAAGACCCGGCCAAAGTAACGCATTATTTGACACAGCTGGCCGAATTTTCCGACTACCAACGTGTTTATTTGGATGAAACAGGATTTGACCGCTACCTGTTCCGTCCCTATGCCCGCAGCCTAAAAGGGCAAATAGTAAAAGCGCAGATAAGTGGAAAAAGATACCGACGCTTATCTCTGGTGTCCGCACAAGTCGGCAACCGGCTGATTGCTCCGATGGTTTATCAAAATACGATGACCGGAGTCTTTTTTGAAGCGTGGTTTCAGCAATGCCTACTGCCCGCATTGACTCAAAAATCGGTGATTATTTTAGATAATGCACGATTTCACCGTATGGGTGTCTTACGGGAAATGGCGAAAAAATGGGGACATAAGGTATTGCCTCTTGCACCTTATTCACCTGAGCTCAATCCGATTGAGAAGGTGTGGGCGAATATTAAGCGGTATCTGCGAACCGTATTGTCTGATTACGCCCGATTTGACGATGCGCTACTGTCCTATTTTGATTTTAATTTGCTATAAAATAAATTTTACTTGCTAAGTCAATATGCTAATATTTCTGTCTGTTTCAGGAGATATATGATGATTATTGTGATGGGTAAGAATGCTTCTCAGGAGTCGGTAGAGGGGGTAATCGGGTTTATTCGTAATAAGGGGTTGAAAGAGCATATCTCTCGGGGGGAAGAGCGGACGATTATCGGTGCGGTTGGTGATGAGCGGGTGTTCCGTCCAAATGAATTGGAACGTCTGCCTGATGTGGAACGCGTTGTCCGGGTATTGAACGATTGGAAAATTATCAGCCGAGAGGCGGACGAGGAAGACGGCAGGATTGTTGTACGGGGTGTGATATTCGGCGGAGTGAAGCGGTTGGATATTACTGCCGATACGGATAGGGCGGAAGAGGCGGATGCAGTATTTGTCGATCCGTTTTACCTTCCTGCACGCCCTTATGAAAAAGTGGACGAGCAGCGTGAAAACTTACGGGTTCGGGCGATTGTTCAGGAAATTTCTGATTTGCAGAAAACAGGCAAGCCCGTCATTGTCCGTATCCGTGATGTGCGCCAGATAGATGAGGCCTTGTCTGCCGGAGCGGATATTTTGTATTTGGGCGGCAGTATGATGAACAATCGGACGCTTTTGGATGAGGTAGGTCGTCTGAATACGCCGGTAGTGTTGTGTAAAGACAAGCATCATCGCGTTGATGATTGGCTGATGGCGGCAGAACATATCGCTTTGCGCGGCAACAGCCACATTGTGCTCGGTGAAGCTGGGACACTCAGTTTTGAGCCGGAACATGCCTACCGTTTGGATGTCGATGCCATCGTTCGGGTTAGGAAAGTGTGCCGTCTTCCGGTTATCGCCAATATTACCCGTCTGTGGCACAATGATATGCCTCAGGAAATATTGTATCGTTTGGCAGCGGCAGCAGGTGTGAACGGGATTATCAGCGGCTAGGAGATATATCCGGTAGTAGGGAATATGGTGATTGACTTGAAAACAAAAAAAACAGAACAGCGAAAACTGTTCTGTTTTTTGTTTTCAGACGACCTCACGGGTTTAGCCTCTGAGGGGTCGTCTGAAACGGTTTTACCTACCCATTAAACATTCACGGTTTCGGCTACTTCGTTGTAGCTGTCAATTTCGTTGAAGTTCATGTAGCGGTAGATTTGGTCGCCCTGTTCGTTGATGATGCCGATGTTGGCTTGGTATTCTTCAACGGTCGGGATTTTGCCCAGTTTGGAGCAAATCGCCGCCAACTCTGCCGAGCCGAGATAAACGAAGGTGTTTTTACCCAGGCGGTTCGGGAAGTTTCGGGTAGAAGTGGACATGACAGTTGCACCTTCGTGTACTTGGGCTTGGTTACCCATACACAGCGAACAACCCGGCATTTCCATACGCGCGCCGGCGCGGCCGAGTACGCCGTAGTGGCCTTCGTCAGACAACTCTTTCGCATCCATTTTGGTTGGCGGCGCCATCCACAGGCGGACGGGGATGTCGGACTTGCCTTCCAAGAGTTTGGAGGCGGCGCGAAAGTGGCCGATGTTGGTCATGCACGAACCGATGAACACTTCGTCGATTTTGGTGCCGGAACGTTCGGACATGAAGCATACGTCGTCCGGGTCGTTCGGGCAGGCGATAATCGGCTCTTTGATGTCGTCCATGTTGATTTCAATCACGGCGGCGTATTCGGCATCTTTATCCGCTTCGAGCAGCTCCGGATTCGCCAGCCATTTTTCCATTGCTTTGATACGGCGTTCCAAAGTACGCGGGTCTTGATAGCCGTCGGCAATCATGTTTTTCATCAACACGACGTTGGATTTCATGTACTCGATAATCGGCTCTTTGTTGAGCTTCACGGTACAGCCGGCGGCGGAGCGTTCGGCGGATGCGTCGGTCAATTCAAAGGCTTGCTCCACTTTCAAATCAGGCAGACCTTCGATTTCGAGGATGCGGCCAGAGAAGATGTTTTTCTTACCGGCTTTGGCCACGGTCAGCAAACCTTGCTTAATCGCGTAAAGCGGAATCGCGTTCACCAAATCGCGCAGGGTGACGCCCGGTTGCAGTTTGCCGCTGAAGCGTACCAATACGGATTCAGGCATATCGAGCGGCATCACGCCGGTGGCTGCTGCGAAAGCAACCAAGCCGGAGCCGGCAGGGAAGGAAATACCGATAGGGAAACGGGTGTGGCTGTCGCCGCCGGTGCCGACGGTATCGGGCAGCAGCAGGCGGTTGAGCCATGAGTGGATCACGCCGTCGCCCGGACGCAGAGATACGCCGCCACGGGTAGAAATAAAGGCGGGCAGTTCTTTATGGGTTCTGACATCGACAGGTTTCGGATAAGCAGCGGTGTGACAGAAAGACTGCATCACCATATCGGCGGAGAAGCCCAAACAAGCCAAGTCTTTCAACTCGTCGCGGGTCATCGGGCCGGTAGTGTCTTGCGAGCCGACCGTCGTCATGCGCGGTTCGCAATAAGTACCCGGACGTACGCCTTGTCCTTCGGGCAGACCGCAGGCGCGACCGACCATTTTTTGCGCCAACGTGAAACCGGCTTTGCTTTCGGCAGGCGCTTGAGGCAGACGGAATTCGGTGGAAGCAGGCAGTTTCAGGGCTTCGCGCGCTTTGGCGGTCAGACCGCGGCCGATAATCAGGTTGATACGGCCGCCCGCTTGCACTTCGTCCAGCAATACTTGAGATTTCAGGCTGAATTCGGCAACGGTTTCGCCGTTTTTCACGATTTTGCCTTCATAAGGCAGGATATCGACGACATCGCCCATTTTCAGCGCGGAAACATCGACTTCAATCGGCAGCGCGCCGGAGTCTTCTTGAGTATTGAAGAAAATCGGCGCGATTTTTCCGCCCAAACATACGCCACCGAAGCGTTTGTTCGGCACAAACGGAATGTCTTCGCCGGTATGCCAAATCACAGAGTTGGTCGCGGATTTGCGTGAAGAACCGGTACCGACCACGTCGCCGACATAGGCAACGGGGTGGCCTTTGGCTTTGAGTTCTTCCAACAATTTAATCGGACCGACTTCGCCCGGTTTGTCGGGCGTGATGCCGTCGCGCGGGTTTTTCAGCATCGCCAGCGCGTGCAGCGGAATATCGGGACGACTCCATGCGTCGGGAGCGGGAGAGAGGTCGTCTGTATTGGTTTCGCCGTCAACTTTGAAGACGGTAACGGTGATTTTTTCGGGAACTTTGGCGCGTGAAGTGAACCATTCGGCATCCGCCCAAGATTGCAAAACTTCCTGCGCGTATTTATTGCCTTTTTCGGCCTTTTCCTGAACGTCGTGGAAAGAATCGAACATCAGAAGCGTATGTTTCAAACCTTTGGCAGCGATGGGCGCGAGTTTGTCGTTATCCAAGAGTTCGATTAAGGCGTGAATGTTGTAACCGCCGAGCATCGTACCTAAAAGTTCGGTCGCATATTCGGGGGAAATCAGCGGGCTGGATACGCTGCCTTCGGCAACGGCAGCCAGGAATGAGGCTTTGACTTTGGCGGCATCGTCCACACCGGGCGGAACACGGTGGGCAAGCAGTTCGACCAAGAATTCGCCTTCGCCTGCGGGCGGGTTTTTCAGCAGCTCAACCAAATCGGCGGTTTGCTGCGCGTTCAAAGGGAGGGGTGGGATACCGAGGGCGGCGCGCTCGGCGGCGGCTTTGCGATAGGCTTCTAACATCTCTTTGTTCCTTTTTTCTGTTTTTCTTCTATCCGTTGCAAATGATTTGCAATCAAAGAATTGTAAACAATCCTTTTAGGTATCATAGACCAGTTTGGCAAAAATTGGAATATTTATGTTATCGGATGTAATAGGTGTTTGCTATTGAAACGAATTATCTTGAAAAATACGAAAAGGTCGTCTGAAAACAGGGTTTCAGACGACCTTTTATGTTTTATCGGAATGACCGGTTCGTTCTTTTATCGGGTGTTTGCCTGATATTCGCTTCCGTCTTCACGCAGGAGCTTGGGCTGTTCGCCTTTCTCAATGACGTTTTTACCGATGACAACTTTGGTCACGCCTTTCAAATCAGGCAGTTGATACATGGTATCCAACAGGCAACGTTCAACGATGGAGCGCAGGCCGCGCGCGCCGGTTTTGCGTTCCATTGCCTGACGGGCGATGCTGCGCAAGGCTTCTTCTTCAAATTCCAATTCGACATTTTCCATGCCGAACAGGGTTTGATATTGTTTCACCAAGGCATTTTTCGGCTTGGTCAAAATGTTGACCAATGCGTCTTCGTCCAATTCCGCCAGCGTAGCGATAACGGGCAGACGGCCGATTAACTCGGGAATCAGACCGAATTTAATCAAGTCTTCAGGCTCAACGATTTCAAACAATCCGGTAATGTCGGCATTTTCGTCCTTGCTGTGAACGGACGCGCCAAAACCGATACCGCCTTTTTCAGTACGCTGACGGATCACTTTTTCCAAGCCTGCAAACGCGCCGCCGCAGATAAACAGGATGTTCGTCGTATCGACGTTGATAAATTCCTGATTCGGATGTTTGCGGCCGCCTTGGGGCGGAACGCTGGCAACCGTACCTTCAATCAGTTTCAGCAAGGCTTGTTGCACGCCCTCGCCGGATACGTCGCGGGTAATCGACGGGTTGTCGCTTTTACGCGAGATTTTGTCGATTTCGTCGATATAAACGATGCCGCGCTGGGCTTTTTCGACATCAAAATCGCATTTGCCCAAAAGCTTGGTAATGATTTGTTCGACGTCTTCACCGACATAACCCGCTTCAGTCAGCGTGGTCGCGTCCGCCATGACGAACGGTACGTCCAGTTTGCGCGCTAAAGACTGCGCCAACAGCGTTTTACCCGAACCGGTCGGACCGATAAGCAGGATGTTGGATTTCGACAATTCGACGTTGCCGTTGGCTTTGGGATGGCGCAGGCGTTTGTAATGGTTGTACACCGACACCGCCAAGGCTTTCTTGGCTTGTTCCTGACCGATAACGTGATCGTTGAGGTTGGCGACGATTTCGGCAGGCGTGGGCAGCTTGTTGTTCGGATGGGACGCATCCGTTGCAGATTTGTCTGCGGAGAGGTCGTCTGAACTTTGCAGCATCACGCCGCAAGTTTCTACACATTCGTTACAGATAAAAGCGTTTTCGCCTTCAATCAGGTTTTTGACTTCATGCTCGGATTTTCCGCAAAACGAGCAGGAGCGTTTTTCTTCAGTCATAATTTATCTTCTGTTTTCAAGCAATATCGGCAAACCGTCATCCGAATGCTGCGGGAACGGTTTTCGGCAAAGTCGGTAAGTATAATCAGTATCTTAAGGTTTATCAAATACCGTATGGCAAGCTGTTGGGCGTAAGGTTTTCAGACGACCCTCCGACGCATGGCAACACGCCACAATTTCCCATCCTTAAGATGGTTTCCAATTTGGGAAAAAGATGCAAACAAACGCAAAAAAGCCATATTAAACTTTACATTTTGTTGTATTTTAAGCAAAATATCCCCTTTAATAATTCAATTGTCTTAAATTCTACTGGTTGAAGTATGTCGGTTATGAAATTTTATAAAACACTGAGTGCAGCCTGTTTGGGTATGGCGTTGACTGTCGCCGCCGCCCCTGCCGCTGCAGACGATATGGACGTTTTGGGTCAATTTTTGGAGCAAAATTTTCCAACCCAAAATGACCCGATGGAAGCTTTCGCATTAAGCCACGCACAAAAAATCGAGGCTCAGGCGATGATGGCGGGGCCGCTTTTGACATCGCAGGCTGCTTTGATTTTCAACAACAAAACAGGTGAAATCCTGTATCAGAAAAACGCAGATCGCGTGATGCCGATTGCGTCCATTTCCAAACTGATGAGCGCAATGGTCGTTTTGGACGCACGGTTGGATATGAACGAGCCCATTACCATTACTGCCGATGAAATCGACCGCTTGAAGGGTACAGGCAGCCGCCTTGCAGTCGGCACAACACTGACGCGCGGCGAATTGCTGCACCTGAGCCTGATGAGCAGCGAAAACCGCGCAACCCACGCGCTGGGCCGCACCTATCCGGGCGGTATGTCGGCGTTTGTTGCTGCCATGAATGCCAAAGCGCAAAGTCTTGGCATGTATAGCAGCCGTTTCTACGAACCTACCGGCCTAAATTTCCAAAACGTATCAACCGCCAACGATTTAAACCGTATGGTCGCTGCGGCGAGCAAATATCCGCTCATCAGCAAAAACTCAACCTCCAACTACGGCTCGGTTTGGACGGCAAACGGCCGCCAAAACTATAAAAACTCCAACGCCCTCGTCCGCGAAGGCAGCTGGAACATCGAGCTTCAAAAAACCGGTTATATCCGCGAAGCAGGACGTTCGATGGTGGTTAAGGCAAACGTCCAAAACCAACCGATTACCATCGTATTGCTGAACTCGCCGACTTCGACAACCCGAGTCAACGACGCGCGTAAGATCGAATCTTGGATGTTGCAGCGCCGCTCTTAAAATATTTGTTATGCCGTCTGAAAATCAGGCGGCATTTTATTTTACGGTCAGTGGGTGAAAACGGAAGGCGTTTTGTACGGTTTTGATTTCAATCTTTTGTCAGGCATCAAGGAATTTTTGAAATGAATAAAATCAATAAAATGAATAAAATCAGTAAAAAGTACGGATTATGGTTCGGGGTTGCGGCGTTGGCGGGCTGTACTTCCGTCGCCGATATGGTGGGATACGATACGGCTGCTTTGAATGAGGGAGCCGAGCGAAACTATACGCAGGTTGTACAAAAAGCGCGCAGCCAGAATGCGCTGGATGTCAGCTCTCCGACGGCGCAGCGTGTTCATCGGGTGTTTTCCCGACTGGTTCCGTATGCCAACCGCGCCAACCGTACCGGCATACCTTTTAATTGGCAGATGAATGTTATCCGCAGCAACGAGTTGAATGCTTGGGCGATGCCGGGCGGAAAAATGGCGGTATATACCGGCATGGTCGAACGTTTGCAACTGACGGATGATGAAATCGCCGCAGTCATCGGGCATGAAATGACGCATGCGCTGCTCGAACACAGCAAAAAAGCCATCGGAGGTCAGGTATTGACCGGCTTGGGTGGTTCTATTTTGGCAGGTGCCGTCGGTTTGGACGGGAATTTGGTCGGCGTCGGAACAGATTTATTGGCAACCAAACCTTTTTCGCGTCATCAGGAAAGTGAGGCAGATGCGGGAGGCGTCCGCCTGATGGCTCAGGCAGGTTACAATCCGCAGGCGGCAATCAGCGTATGGGAAAAAATGAATAAGGCGCAAGGCGGCAGTCAGGTAGCCATCTTGTCAACCCATCCCGCCAACAATACCCGTATCGAAGCAATACGAAGGATGTTGCCGGAAGTTATGCCCATTTATCACCAAAATAAACGCTGATATTTTGTGTTGATGGATATTTTCAAACTGTTTTAGAGGTCGTCTGAAAACCGAGTATCCAATTAATAGAGATATTTGGATAGTAAAAGGAAAACATGTGATTAAGCCGATTATTTTAAGCCTCGCGGCTGTAACTACTTTGGCAGCTTGCAATACTCTTGAGAAAGAAAGTGTACCGATGACTGGTATGCCCAATCCGGCTTCAGAATTTTGCGTGAAGCAGGGCGGTAAGTTGGAAATCAAAAAAGACAAGGATGGCGGAGAGTATGGAATGTGCCATCTGCCTGACGGTACCGTTGTGGAAGAGTGGGCGTATTTCCGTCAACACAACAAATAAGCAGCAAGAGTTAAAAAGGTCGTCTGAAACATATGTTCAGACGACCTTTTTATATGCGGAGATCTTTGCAATAAGATGAGTTGAGACCTTTGAGAATATATTGAAAAAGCCGGCAAACATTATGTTTGTCGGCTTTTTAGTCAGCACAGTATTAAGAATGCTGATGGTTGGATTTAGAACTTATAACTGATGGTAAACAGCAAAGTCCTGCCACGCGCATAGTTATTCAGGACGGAGCGTGTCGTGCCACCATATTTGCCATTGCATAAACCGTTGGCATCACATTCGACTTCTTCGTCATCTAAACCGCCTTTTCTTTCAAATACGCTGAAATAGCGCTGAGTTGCGGCATCATTTGCAGCATCCAAAGGATCGATATAGCGTTTATTGAACGCATTTTGAATGTCGAAACGAAGGATAAGGTTTTTCTTCGGTTCGTAATTGGCATAGAAATCAAAAATCAGCGGCTGTCTGTTGATGCTTTCTGTTTTTTTGATCGCCCTTCTGCCCATTTGGTGTGAAGAGTAGGTGTTGGCACCGGTTGTACCGTCAACAAATTCTTCCTCAGTCGTCGCCCGTGTACTTTTGCCGTAATAGCGCATAATGCCGCCGATGGTCAATTTGTTGCCTAACCAGCGGGAACCCAATTCAAACCGCCCGTAATCTCGGGGCAAGCGGGAAATTTTGCTTAAGCCGTAACCTTGTTTGATCTGGTCTTCTTTAGAAGAGTTACGGGGCGACTCGCTGGCATCGCTATAATTGGTCGGCTGGTTGGTTTTTTGATATGCGTAAGACAGGGTTGAAAAAAAGCGGCCAAAATCATAGTTCATTTCCACTTCCAAACCATTTTTATGGACAGGTTTGGCATAGTTTCGATGCTGGATAGAGTATTGCAGGCCGGTACTGGTTACCCAGCTGGGTGCTTTATCCAAATCCCACCATTTGCCATAAACATTGTGAATATAGTTGTTTATCCTGCTGCGATAGGCGACCAGTTTGAAACCCAATACATCATCCGGCTTGAAAATCCCTTTTTTGAAGGTATTGAAGCCTATTTGGTAAGTATTGGCCTGTTCCGGCTTAAGGGCGGTATTGACGCCCGAGTCGCCGATTTGTGAAAAATACATTTCTTGAATATTTGGCATTCTATGCGTACGCGAATAGCTGATAAACGGCATAAAGTAGTCGTTGACATTGATGTTTAATGCTAACGAATGGTTTACCGCATGCTTTTTACCGGATTTGGTATAAACCGGTTCGTAAAGGTCGCAGCTTGGCGTGCAATGCTGTTTATAAATTTCAGAATCTTCTCCAAATGCTTTTTTAAAATCTTCTTGGGTATTGAAGTAGTCGGTATATTCGCCTTTGTAGCGGTAGTTGACCATATTGGTGCTGTAATTCAATTGATAAATGCCTTTTTTCAAGGAAGTATCAAAATAGAACGTATTGAA
This sequence comes from Neisseria mucosa, assembly GCA_003028315.1. Classification (NCBI taxonomy): domain Bacteria; kingdom Pseudomonadati; phylum Pseudomonadota; class Betaproteobacteria; order Neisseriales; family Neisseriaceae; genus Neisseria; species Neisseria mucosa. The sequence goes on from CP028150.1 coordinate 304,217, forward strand.
TTTTTGCTGGCCTGAAGGTTGTAATATGGTTGATTTTTGAGGAAATATTCCTTTGTCGCCTTTGAAGCGGCCTAAAAAGCTGTACAGGCCGGCATCTTGATCGGGGCCGTCGTAAAACAGGCTCAGCTCTTCCGGAAAGCGGTTTTTACTGTATTGGTTTTTAAAGAAATTGAAACCGACGGTGGCTTTTAAATCTGTTTTGTTGGGAAGGTTGAAAGAGAAGCGGTTGTTGATATCCAAAAGATTGGCTGTGTTTTTGGTTTCCAAATAATCCAGCAGCCCCCATCCTGAAAAACGTGAGTTTTTCGGATATTTTTGTTTTCCCAGATTATGGGCGGCCAATACGTTTAAATCGACATAATCTCCAATGTTTAAATTGTAATTGGCTTGGTAGTTGCGATTTTCTACTTTGCGGCTGCCGATACGGTTGTTCATGGTACGAAGCTGAAGATCCAGCTTGTTGTTGTCGTTTTCGTATTCCACTTTGACCAAATGACTGTTTGAGCGTTGTTGCAGGCTGCTAGGGTCGATAGGCGTCAGATCCCATTGCGGTGCCAAATTCTCTTTCCAGCTTCTTTCCAAATCATCAACATAATCTCTTTGCAAAACCTCAGGATCGTTATATTTTTTGGAGAAAGGGTAGTCCCAATAGCTTTTACCGACTGCGTTGCGCTTAGAAAAGTCGCGAACCCAACGATTTTGCCCTTGGTCGAATTTCAATAAGTTGCTTTCAAAATATTCTTGTTTTTTACGGTCCAAATATTCTTCGCCAAAATTGCCGATATGCTGACCGCCGCCGCCTACTTTATAGTTTTGCTCGACATTACGGTGGCTGTAACCATATAACGCGCCGAGGCGCGCACCGCTGTCAAACCATTTTTGTACCGCTCCGGTTGCCATAAAATTGCTTTTTGTGCTGTTTGTGCCGGTCAATCCTTTGGTTAAAAGGCCGAAGGTATGGTTTCCGTGTACCACATCGTCCACCCGTAAAGTACGGAAATTGGCTGTACCGGATAAGGTATTGATGCCGTTGGCACCCGAGAAACTGCCTTTGGTTACATCCACACCGGCAATAAAATTGGGATCCAGTGCCGTACCGAATTGCGAAGAGCTGCCGCTGCGTCCGGCATCGGCAGAAGTGGAATAGAAGGTTTGGGTTACGCCGTCAACCATCGTATTGACGCGTCCCAAACCGCTATCGCCACGAATATTGACCGCCAATACCCCCGATCCCTTGTCTTGTTGGGTGAAGACGCCGGGCATGCTCCGCACGATGGCATCGATGTTTTCGCTGGATTGATAAACGCGTTCACGCGAACTTTTGGCTTGACCTTCGGTAAAAACTTTTTTCTCTTTGGCAATGTATTTGCCTTTGACTTGAATTTCATCAAGCTCTTGAGTTGAAACCTCGTCTTCTGCGTGTGCGATACTTGTTATAGCCAGTAAAGATAATGTCAATAGGTTTAATTTGAAATTCGGATTCATAATAGTTACCTCAGAAATGAAGTCCGTTACTTTATAACATATTATTAAACTTTACAAATATTTTAATAATGAATTTCATTTATTAAACAATAAAGCAGATTCTTGTTTTAGGAGATAACTCAAACGCATATGATGAATATGGCTGAAAAGATAAAGCGGGTCTGAATTTGAATTTGATTAGCAGGGAAGAGGGAAGATTTAATTGGATTTAAACAGACGAAAGAAGAAAATTTGATTGCAATATGTGAATTGGGCCGTCGGTTTAAAATGAAACCGGCAAAAAACGTGAAATGCAAAATATAAAGTCAATATAGAAAGATTTGAATTCAGTTGAAGCAAAGACCGATCTTTGCAAAATTTTTCTTTCCCTGACAGCCGAAACCCAAACATGGGTTTTCGGTTGCTGGGGAAAAGGGATTTTTTGCAAAGGTTTCGGTTGTATTTCGGCAACTGTTTTTGAAACATTTGCCCTTTCGAATTTCCAATGGATTCCAGTTTGGTGAATGACGGCGGAAGTGAGGGTTTTAAAAACAGGTTTACCAGGGAAGAGGTCGTCTGAAACGATGAATTCACGTTTTCAGACGACCTCTCCCGATTTTCGGCTTCTATGCCGCATCCGACGATTCTTCCTTTACCGCGTCCAGCAGCGGTATCAGCAGCTCTTCCACCAATCTTTGGAACAACGCTCCTTCTACCGGTTCGGTATCTTCGTTGCCGAACACTAAGGCGACTTCGGTATAGTCTTTTTGCCCTTTGCTGACTTTGTTGCCGTGGTATTCGGTGCGGGCTTTGTTCAGGGCATCTTCCCAGCTCTGTTTTTTGCCGTAGGCTTCGGCGGCGGCAAGGCTGGTTTTGGCGAAGAAAGGCAGCGGGCGCGTTTGTCCGAGGTTGAAGAACGTCAGCCATTTTTGCAGCATTTGTTGCGCTTGGCTGCTAGGGATTGCGGGATAAATCGTTGTTTCTTCAGGCTGAACGATATGGGTTTGGCAGGTTTCGGTTTCAGACGACCCTACCGCCAACCCTACTGCGCAAAAGATTAAATGTTCGAGCAGGAGGGCGATGCGTTGCGGGGCATTGGGTTTGCGGTCGAGGTAGAACACTTGGCCGCATTGGTACAGGTTGCTGAGGCTGCCTTGCAGGGTTTGCCCGTCGAACGGGATTTCGTAGGCGAAAGGCGGCAGTTTGGGGCTTTGCAGCAATGCGCCGTCTATACGTTTGGCGGCGGCTTGGAAATTCTGCTGCCACAATTTACCCAGTTCACCGGCAGGCAACAGGCTTTCGGCGTCGAGGCGGACGGCGGTTTCTTGAAAGTCTTGGTTGTGGCGACGGGCGTCGAGGTAGGCGGCGGCGATTTTGTCGGCGCGTTGCGGCTCGAAGGGTTCGGCGGATTCCCATGCTTCGTCGCGGTAGGGTTCGCGCCAGCCCAAGGTTTGTTGCAGCCATGCTTTGACGGGATTTTTCCAGAAGCGGATGAAATCGTCCTGCCAGACGGTCGGTTCGGGGCTGTTTTCTTCGAGGGCTTCGCTGAAAAACGGACGCGCCTGTTCGCGCGGGCGGTTGAGGGCGTCAGCGTAGTCCTGCCGCGTGCTGAAGAGGTCGTCTGAAATTTTGTCTGCGATGAAATAGCGGTGTGAGAACGGTTGCAGGGGATGTTGTTCGACCCAGTGTTCCGCCAGCTCTTTGCTGCGCCGTCCGGTCATGGCGACGATGGTGTCGATGAGTTCGCTGACAAGGGCGGACGGGGCGAGTTCGTCGTCGTTGCGGATGCTGCGGCCGACGTAGGAAAGATAAAGGATGTCGCGCGCGCTGATGATGGCTTCGAGGAAGAGGTAGCGGTCGTCGTCGCGGCGGGCGCGGTCACCTTTTTGCGGGTGTTTGGCAATCAGGTCGAACACGGCGGCTTTGGTATTGCGCGGGAAATCGCCGTCGTTCAGCCCCAAGAGGCAGATAACTTTAAACGGCAGGCTCCTCATCGGCACCATGCTGCAAAAGGTGATGCCGCCGCGCAGGAATCCTGCCTGACTTTCGCTGCCTAAGAAGCGGCGGATGTGGCGGATGACGGTGTGTTGCGGCAAGGTGCCGCGAAAGCCTGCCAACGCGGTTTCTTCCTGCCATTTTGCCAACGCCTGCTCGAACTGCTGCAAGGCGTATTGGTCGTCGGCGTCGGGCAGGAACAACGACTGCACCAAATCGCGGCAGCGTTCCGTCCATTCCTCCGCCGCTGCGGGTTTGCGCCACTCGGCGGCAAGGCGGGACAGTGTGCGGATAAAGGCGGCAAAGCGGCCGAACACATCAAGGCGGTTGACATCGCCGTACCACGCGCTGACGTTTTGCCAGAGCGGGCTGCCGTCGTCGGGCAGCATCCAGCCCAACACGATGCGTTCCAACGCCTGCTGCCAAGTGAACAGATTGTCCGCCGCGCCGCGCATGGTGCCGTCCAAACCCCAATGCACGTTCAACTCGGCAATGGTGTCGTGCAGCAGCGGCAAATCGTCCGCCGTCAGCCCGAAACGGCGCAGCACCAAACCGCTTTCCAACAGCGGCAGCACTTTATCGACTTCAAACCGGCTTTCCAGCAAATCCAGCGTCTGCTCCAGCGCGTAAAGCAGCGGCTGGCGGCGGCTGAGTTTCACGTCCGACACCGAATACGGCAAAGCCTGCGCCCCGCCCTGTGCCTGCCCGAACACCGCTTCGATAAACGGGCTGTATGGTTCGATGTTCGGCGTCAAAACGGCAATATCGTGCGGCTGCCAGTCGGGATGTTCGTGCAGAATCCGCAACAGCTTGTCTTTCAAAATCTGCAATTCGCGCAGAGGGCTGTGTGCCGACACGATACGGACGGAGCCGTCGTCCAGCAAATCCGCGCGGCTGTGTTCAGAGTGCGTAGCCTGCCCGTGGTACGGCATCCGCAGGTTTTGAATGTCGTTTTGCAGGCAGTGCAGCAGCGTGTCGTCTGAAACCTCTTCAAACACAGGCTGCTCCTCCAAGCCGATTTCCGTCAGAAAATCAAAAAAATCACGCCCCTGCTTGCCCAACGACGCCAAGAGCGGATGCCCCGTCTGCGACAAATCCGCCTCGTCGCCGCCCTTCAAAAGCTGCGCCGCCTCAATCACATTGCCCCAATACTGGCCGCTCGGATTGAGCGCGAACACAAACACATCGCAATGTTCCGAAATTTTCTGCAAAAGCTGCAAATACATCGGCGCCATCGTCGAAATGCCGAACACGAAAAACCGCTCGGGCAGGTGCGCCTTATCCAAAGACGACAGCAGCTTTTCCCACAGCGCCACACGGTGCGGCGCGGATTGGTTGCCGTCGTCCAAATAGCGCCAAAGCTGCGCCTGCCAGACCTCGTCCTCGCCCAGTCCCAGAAGTTTGCCTTCCTGCCAGGCATCAATCCACTGCGGTCGGTACACTAGATACTGGTCGAAAATATCCGCCAACTGCCCCGCCAACTGATAATCCGCCGACTCACCGCTGCCCAAATAGCTTTGCAAGACAGAGCGGACGTTTTTAAATTCAGAGGTCGTCTGAAAACGCTCGCTGCGAAACAAATCCAAAAGCCGCCAGCGCATCACCTCCGGCGAAAACGGACTGAGCGCGGGAATATCGGGAATCAGCTTCTGCATCAACTGCCACGTCAAACCCGCCGGCAGGCTGAATTGCAAATTCGCCGCCACCCCCAGTTCGCGCGCCAGATACACGCTCAAATAACGTCGCATCCCCTGACTCTGCACCACAATCTGTTCCGCCGCCAAAGCAGACTCAAGCGGCCTGACCCTTTGGATTCCGGCAAACAGGGCGGCTAGTGATTCGAGGCGGTTGGACTGGTAGAGGTAGAACATGGCGGGAGTAGGGCGGTGGATAATAAACGGGATTATATAGTGGATTGCAATAGAAAATACCTGCGCGTGAATATCGGTACAGGTATTTTTATTTGGATCGACAGGATATGGGCTTATCGGCTGATGACGGTTGTTTTACCGGATCTGTTTTAGGGATTGAATAGTAACGGAGAGAGATGGGTTTAAAGTCGTCTGAAAACGTTTCAGACGACCTTAAAACATATTTAAATCGCTATGTCCGAATATGGTTTCTCTTGCCAGTGGGAAATGGTAGGCCGGCTGTTTATTGGGATCGATAGCAAAAGGTCGTCTGAAAATATTTCAGACGACCTTGGTTGTTTACGATGCCGGTATCTCCGCCGCGCAAGGTTTGGCGGTTTTATGTTTTGGCGATTTCAGGAAATTGCGGCAGTCTTCCAAAATTTGGGGCAGAAGCGGTTTGAATTCCTTTCTACTGCGGATTTTGCCGGTGTAAAACGGCATCATGTAAGGATAGTAATAATACATATCTTGCATCCATTGCGCGCCTTCTTTGGTTTTACCTTGACGGTAGAGGTAGAGGCCGACCTGGTAGGCATTGCTGTAAGGGCGGTAGGTGAGTGCGTCGAATGCCGCTTTTTGCGCCCAAGGTTGGACTTTTTCATCGGCCGGATCGGCACGGCGGGTCAGGCTCAGGTCGGCATAATAGGCCAGCATGGGACTGGTTTCGGAAATGCGGCGCAGTCCGGAAATTTTGGCGTTAACTTGAGACGGGTCGTCGGTTTTGGGTTGACGGCTGTAAGCGGTCAGGTCGGTGTAGTTCCAGCCTAAGTGCAGCGTGCCGCCGATAATGGCCAATGCGGCGATACCGCCTGCCAAATTGCGGCGGCGGGCTTGTTTGATTCCGTCGGATACATCTTCAAAACGCGCGCTTGAGAGCGAAAGCATGAGGGCGAACGGAGTCAGGAAGTAGATGTACCAAAGCGGGTATTCGAGCATGCTGTGGCACATGGTTACGCTTGCGGCGGTCAGTAGGAACAGGTTGGCAGGATTGGACGGACGGGTAATCAAACGCCAAACGCCCGCCAGCATGGTTCCCGCACTCAATAATGCACCTGTCAGCCCCATTTCGGCAAGGATTTGCAGGATAAGGTTGTGGCAGTGGGTGAACAAAACGCCGAGAATGTTATTGGCAAAGTACTGTTTTTCCGCATTTAACAGGAAACTCAGGCTGCCGAAGCTGTTCCAGCCGTGTCCGAGGATTGGGGAGCGGGTAAAGGCGGTCCAGGCATTCCGCCATTCGATTTGGCGCGCAGAACCTTCAAAATCGCTGTGCCCCGCACGTTCGACGGCGGTTTCGTAACGGCTGTTGCCCAGTAAATCAAGCAATGTCCCCATGCCGAACTGGAAAACCGCAGCCAATACCGCTGCGAAAAAGAAGATTTTAATTAAGCGCACCGATTCGCGGCCTGCCCGCCAGTACCAAAAAGGCAGAATCAATACGATGGCGATGATATAGCCCAAGATAGTACGCGAGTTGACCAAACCCAAGACGGCAGTCAGCAGAAATACGCAAACCAATCCCAGCCAGTCGGGCATTTTCCGCGTTGCCCATAAATAGGATGCGGCAAGTACGCCCCACATCAGATAATGGCCCAGATGGTTGCGCTGCCCGAGCTGGCCGTTTACCGTTCCGCCGCCGTAAGCCAATATGCCGTGGAACAGGGAAATGTCCGACCATCCTTTGAACTGCATAAACGCCACGACAGCCTGCGCGGCTGCACCAAAAAACAACGACCATGCGAATACGGTAACAACCCGGTCCTGCCCGTAAGCGGAAATCCAGCCGCGGCAGGCCCAGGCAGAAAGGGCGAGAATGACGAAAGTCCATGCCGCCAAGTCGCTCATCCCCGGATACAGCAAACCCATTGCCCGTGGCTGTATCGCCCAATATGCCGCCATCAGCAACAGTCCGACAGATACATAAGGCAGGCGGATATTGAGTAAGCCTTTATATGCAGAAGCCAATACTAAAATTGTCGCCCCCAATAGAGACCCGGCTTCAAGGTAGAAGCTCGACAGCGGGCCTACGCGGTAAATCGACAGGAAAGGGACGGCGCAAACCCAGATAAAACAAACCCATAAAGGCAGCAAGCGGATATTCCATTCATTTTTAAGATGATATGCGGTACGGGCAAACATCATTTCCCCTCTTTTTTGTGTTGTTTGATAAATGCGAGACAGGCGACAAAGAAAATTATGCAGGAGGTGAGCGACAATGTGGCGCACAGGCGTTCGGCAGGCGAAGCGTCAAACAGGCGCATGACCGCCTCGGCAAAATAAATCAGAATCAGCATAGAGCTGTATTGATAAGTATAAATACGGCCCTTGAGTATGCCGCCCAGTGGCAGGCATAAAGGCAGGGCTTTGAGGGCAAGCCATGAACCGCCGTTGCGCAAAGGCGCAATCCACAATTCCCAAGACAGGGAAAGCAGAATCAGAAAAATCAGGCTGGCACACGAGGCAAGATAGGGTAGGGAAGGTTTCGATGATGTATTCACGGGCAGGTCTGAACGGCTTTCAGCCGGATATTGGAACGCGAATTATACCGAAACAGGATGTGATGACGCAAAAAGGTCGTCTGAAACCCTCTATCTGAAGGTTTCAGACGACCTATTGCCGTTTCATCATTTTTTTTTAGATTTTGGTAAAGATGGCTTCGTTTTCAAAACGCGATTTTGGCAGCGCAGCGTTGAAATCATCTGCGGCACGGTAGCCGAAGGAGACGACGGCGACGGCTTTGTAGCCTTTTTCGGTCAAACCGAATTCCTCATTCAAAACCTGCAAATCCACGCCTTCCATCGGCACGGCGTCGATGCCTGCTGCGGCAGCGGCGAATAGGGTGAAGCCTATGTTGAGATAGACTTGTTTGGCAAGCCATTGCTCTTCATCTTGGATTTGGTTGCGGTGGATGCCCAAGAACAAGCGGCGGGTAGAGTCGCCGGCCTGCTTGGCTTCTTCCGTAGCAAAACGTCCATCTTTGTCTTCTTGTGCCAATACGGCGGCGACATAATCATCGTCGGCGCAAACGCGGGCGGTGAAGACGACGACGTGGGAGGCATGAGTAATTTTTGGGGCGTTGTAAGGGAGTTTTTCGGTGGATTTGGCAATGCGCGCTTTGCCCGCTTCATCATCGGCGATGATGAAGTGCCACGGCTGCATATTGACACTGGAGGGGCTGTTGCGCAGGGCGGCTTCGATATGGGCGAAGTCTTCGGCAGCGATTTTTTTGGACGGGTCGAAAGATTTGGTGCTGTATCGTTGGCGGACGATTTCGGTAATATTCATGATTTATTGCCTCTTTATAAAAAAAGAAAAACAGATTATAGGAAGGTCGTCTGAAAGGAGCAATCAGGCAAATCTTAATACTTTAGACGATAGGAAGACTTTTATTTTTCGCCGATTGAAGATAATAAGTACATGCAAAAAAGCCTGAACAAATTGTTCAGGCTTTTTAAATTTGGCTCCCCGACCTGGGCTCGAACCAGGGACCTGCGGATTAACAGTCCGTCGCTCTACCGACTGAGCTATCGGGGAATGGGGCGTATTATATAGCCCTGAAAAAAAGTGTCAACTAAAATTTTAACTGACGAAACGGCAGCATTTCAAATATTTGAATGGTAAGTATATTATTTTGACTTTATTCCATTAATATTTTGCGCTGATTAATTTCCCGTTTTTAAATACCTGTTGCTGCATGACGTTGCCGTTGTAGGCATATACGGCTAATGAACCGTCATACGGTGTGGCGCGGAATTGTAGCAGCCGGTCGCGGGGCAAGGGGTAGGGGTCGGTGCGTTTCCTGCTGTTGTCGCTGTAGAAATCCTGTACCAGATATTCATGATTGTGCCTGCTGATTAATTGCCGATAGTAACCGCCCTTGACGGGGCTGTCGGCAGGGTTGCCCTGTGCGTCAAAGTAAGTAACGATTTGTTCCTCGATAATATGGATACCGCCGTTGTTTTTAGGGATACGGTTTTCCCTTTTGTCGATGCCGACGGGAATATTGACAGAGGTACCTAATCCGATATGGCTGCCTATAGCTGTTCCCAAGCCGAGGCCTACCGACATGCGGGGCGAGTTTGCGGTGCAGGCGGTCAGGATGAAGGCGGATAGCGATAACGCGGTGGCAATAGGCTTCATAAGATAATTCTCATGGGTTGAATATCCATATAAAACAATTATATATTATAGATTGGCATAGGTAAAAAAATATCGGCGGCTAGATAGCCGCCGATATTTTTTATGAAGCTAAGATGCGTGGGAACAGGATTTCGTTCTCCAAGTGGATATGTTCTTCCAAATCGTCCGACAGTTCTTGTGCCAACGCATATAACCTTTGCTGGTCTTTGTCGGCGTTTTGCGACGGAGTGAAATGATTGGTCAGGGTTTTCAACTGCGCCAGTGCACGGTCGTGTTCTTCGTGTTCGTGCATCATGACATTAACCGGCATGGCGGCACGGCTGCCCAAGCCTTGTTTTGCCATCGGGAACAACATACGTTCTTCCTTCATCATGTGCATCAGCAGCTCGTTTTGGATGTATTCGAGCAGTTCCGGCAGTTCGGCAGGGAAGCCGTCGGGCGAGGTTGAGGCGATTTTATGCGCCAAGGGGACAAGCTCTTCAAGTTGTGCGCGGTGGGTATTGTGATAGCGGCTGATGACATGGTCTATCACGGTATTTACGGGGGAAACTTCCCAAACGGTCAAATCGGTCATGGCGGTATTCCTGAATTTAGTCGTTTTCAGACGACGTTTAAGGTTTGTGGTAAAGATTGATATTGTATGAATGTATTCGAAGCATACACCCCGCGCGGGCGGATGTACAGTTTTCGGCCTTGTTTCACGCAATACTTATAACCAATTTTTCTTTGCCGGAAACAAACCATTCTTTCCGTTTTTCAGATGACCCCGTTAAAGTGGCAGCATCTTCTTTTTCCCTTCCGAGCGACCATGTTATTACTCAAAACGCCCAGCGTACTGCCCGGCTTCAAAATCAGCCTCGGCCTGACCGTATTGTGCCTGTCGCTTCTGGTGGTTTTACCGTTTGCGATGATGGCGGCGAAAGCGGCGGAAATCGGCTGGGGTGGCTTTTGGAACACGATTGCCGAGCCGAACGTGTTGGCGGCGGTGTGGCTGAGTTTGCGGATGTCGTTTTATGCGATGCTGACCAATGTCGTGTTCGGCACGCTGGTGGCGTGGGTGTTGGTGCGCTATGAATTTCCGCTCAAGGGGCTGGTGAACGCACTGGTCGATTTGCCGTTTGCGCTGCCGACGGCGGTTACGGGCATCGCGTTGGCGACCCTGTATGCGCCCAACGGTTGGATAGGCCGTTTTTTCGAGCCTTTGGGCATCAAAATCGCGTTTACGCCCGTCGGCATTTGGATTGCGCTGGTCGTCGTCAGCCTGCCCTTTATCGTCCGCGCCGTGCAGCCGGTATTGGAGGAATTGTCGGGCGAATATGAGGAAGCGGCGGCGACTTTGGGGGCAAACCGCTTCACGACGTTCCGCCGCGTGCTGCTGCCGGAAATCACGCCGGCGCTCTTAACCGGCGCGGGCATGATGTTCGCGCGGGCAACGGGGGAATACGGCTCGGTGATTTTCATCGCGGGCAACATTCCGATGGTTTCCGAAATCCTGCCGCTGATTATTACGGGCAAGCTGGAACAGTTCGACGTACAGGGCGCATCGGCGGTGGCGTTGTTTATGCTGCTGGTTTCGTTTGTGATTCTGTTTGCGCTGAACGTGATGCAGTGGGCGTTGAGCAGGCGTTCGGGAGCAAAGGGTTGAGGGGTCGTCTGAAAACCTGAACTACGCTGTTGCCGTCATTCCCGCGCAGGCGGGAATCCATTGGTGAATTTCGGCTGCCTTATTGATTTTCTGTTTTCCTATTGCCGTGCGATGGATTCCCGCCTGCGCGGGAATGACGGCAGCTAGACGCTTTTTGCTCTCTTAATCAATAAAAGGTCGTCTGAAAACAAATCCTCCCCACGAAAACGGTTTTTCAGACGACCTCCAAACACCTTAAACAACAAACCAGAGAACACCACCGCCATGAAACCCTATTCCGCCAATCCCAACCTGACCGAACCGCGCTGGCTGCGCGTGCTGCTGACCGCCGTCGCGCTGGGGTTCCTGCTGCTGATGCTGGTCGTCCCGCTCGTCGCCGTATTTTACGAGGCGCTGAAAGGCGGTTGGGATTTGTACCTGCAATCCCTTACCGACCCCGAAGCGTGGGCAGCGATCAAGCTCACCCTGATTACCGCTGCGGTGGTCGTTCCCGTCAATGCCGTCTTGGGCGTGGCGATGGCGTGGCTGCTGACCCGTTTCGACTTCCGCGGCAAGCAGTTGCTGACCACCCTGCTCGATTTGCCGTTTTCCGTATCGCCTGTGGTTGCCGGTTTGATGTTCGTCTTATTGTTCGGCGCGCACACGGCATTGGGCGGCTGGCTGGAAGCGCAAGGCATACAGATTATCTTCGCCATCCCCGGCATTATTTTGGCGACACTGTTCGTTACCTTCCCCTTTGTCGCGCGCGAAATCATCCCGCTGATGCAGGCGCAGGGCGACAGCGAAGAACAAGCCGCGCTGATTCTCGGCGCAAGCGGCTGGCAGATGTTTTGGCGCGTTACCCTGCCCAACATCAAATGGGCGCTGCTCTACGGCATCATCCTCACCAACGCCCGCGCGATGGGCGAGTTCGGCGCAGTCAGCGTAGTATCGGGACACATACGCGGCGAAACCAACACCATCCCGCTTTTGGTCGAAATCTTCTACAACGAATACAACTTCACCGGCGCATTCGCCCTCTCCGGCGTATTGGCACTTTTAGCACTGGCGACGCTGGCGGTGCAGAACATCATCACAAAATTACAAGATAAAAAACTCGCCGCCGCCGAAAGGAACGCAGCATGAGCATCACCATCCAAAACCTAAACAAACACTTCGGCAATTTCCACGCGCTGAAAAACATCAACCTCAACGTCCCCACCGGCAAACTCGTTTCCCTGCTCGGCCCTTCCGGCTGCGGCAAAACCACGCTCCTGCGCATCATTGCCGGACTGGAAAACGCCGACGGTGGCAATATCCTGTTTGACGGGCAAGACGTAACCGCCAAGCATGTGCGCGAGCGTAAAGTCGGTTTTGTGTTCCAACACTACGCCCTCTTCCGCCACATGAACGTGTTTGACAACGTCGCCTTCGGTTTGACCGTATTGCCCAAGTCCGAACGCCCGTCCAAAGAACAAATCCGCACCAAAGTCGAAGAATTGTTGAAGCTCGTACAACTCTCCCATCTCGCCAAATCCTATCCGCACCAGCTCTCCGGCGGCCAACGCCAACGCATCGCCCTCGCCCGCGCCCTCGCGGTCGAACCCAAACTCCTGCTTCTGGACGAACCCTTCGGCGCGCTGGATGCCAAAGTACGCAAAGAATTGCGTACCTGGCTGCGCGACATCCATCACAACTTGGGCGTAACCAGCATTCTGGTTACCCACGACCAAGAAGAAGCCCTTGAAGTTTCCGACGAAATCGTCGTTATGAACCACGGCAAAATCGAACAAACCGGCAGCGCCGAAGCCATTTACCGCAAACCCGAAAACGCCTTCGTTACCGAATTTCTCGGCGAGACCGACGCCTTCGAAGGCAGAATCGAAAAAGGCATCTGGCACTACAACGGCTTCGCGTGGAAATTGGACGCGCAATACAAATGGCAGGAACAAACCGCCACCGGCTACATCCGCCCGCACGAATGGCAGCTCGCTGCCGAACACGAAACCCCGATGATCCGCGCCGAAATCGAAAAAATCCACGCCGTCGGCGCCCTGACGCACGTTTTGGTGAAACACGGCAAACAGGACGTACACATCACGCTGGCAGGCAGCGACGCTTCTCGGCTGGATTTGACCGCAGGGCGGGAATTGGCATTGGTGCCGAAACAGGTTTATGTGTTTTCTCAAAACGAGTTGATTGAATATTTGATTTGATGAGGAAGAGATAACGAAAGGTCGTCTGAAAATCCTAAAAACAGGTTTTCAGACGACGGCGGATTCGCATTTGAAGTGCAACTTTCCATAACAGAAAAAGGCCAGTATGCGGTAGCATACGGCCTTTCCTGCAAGAAAGATTGCCATGAGCTACACACAACTGACCCAAGACGAACGATACCATATCCAATACCTGTCCCGCCACTGCACCATCGCCGAAATCGCCAAACAACTTAACCGCCACAAAAGCACCATCAGCCGAGAAATCAAGCGACACTGCATCCAAGGACAGCAATACAGCGCCGAAAAAGCACAGAAGCAAAGCCGGCTGACCAAACAGCACCGGCGAAAACCCTATAAGCTCGATTCGCAGCTGATTCAACACATCGACACCCTTATCCGCCGCAAACTCAGTCCCGAACAAGTATGCGCCTACCTGCATAAACACCACGGGATCACACTCCATCACAGCACCGTTTACCGCTACCTTCGCCAAGACAAAAGCAACGGCGGCACTTTGTGGCAACATCTCAGAATATGCAGCAAACCCTACCGCAAACGCTACGGCAGCACATGGACCAGAGGCAAAGTGCCCGACCGCGTCGGCATAGAAAACCGACCTGCTATCGTCGACCAGAAAACCCGCATCGGCGATTGGGAGGCCGACACCATCGTCGGCAAAAATCAGAAAAGCGCGTTATTGACCTTGGTCGAACGCGTTACCCGCTACACCATCATCTGCAAATTAAAGAACTTAAAAGCCGAAGACACTGCCCGGGCGGCCATTAGGGTATTAAAGGCACATAAAGCCAGAGTCCACACCATCACCATGGATAACGGCAAAGAGTTCTACCAACACACCAAAATAGCCAAAGCATTAAAGGCGGAAACCTATTTTTGCCGCCCTTACCATTCTTGGGAGAAAGGGCTGAATGAGAACACCAATGGACTCATCCGGCAATATTTCCCCAAACAAACCGATTTCCGAAATATCAGCGATCGGGAGATACGCAGGGTTCAAGATGAGTTGAACCACCGGCCAAGAAAAACACTTGGCTACGAAACGCCAAGTGTTTTATTCTTGAATCTGTTCAAACCACTGATACACTAGTGTTGCACTTGAAATCCGAATCCAAGGACCTTTGCTTTTTGATGGATGGCGGGTTCGCCCGAATCAGTCTTTCAACCTGAATTCCGCTGAGCGCGCGTGGGCGGTCAGGCTTTCGCCGTGTGCCAACACGCTGGCGGTTTTGCCCAGTTTCTGCGCGCCTTGTTCGGAGACTTGGATCAGGCTGGAGCGTTTTTGGAAGTCGTAAGTGCCCAGCGGCGAGGAGAAGCGGGCGGTACGGCTGGTGGGCAGGACGTGGTTGGGGCCGGCGCAGTAGTCGCCGAGGCTTTCGCTGGTGTAGCGTCCCATGAAAATCGCGCCGGCGTGGCGGATTTTTTTCGCCCATTGCTGCGGGTTTTCTACCGACAATTCCAAGTGTTCGGGGGAAATGTAGTTGGCGATTTCGCAGGCTTCGTCCAAGTCTTTGGCGAGTATCATCGCGCCCCTGTTGCCGAGCGAGGCTTCGATGATGTCGCGGCGGGGCATGGTTGCTATGAGGCGGTTCATGGCGGCTTGAACTTCGTCGAGATAGGGCTGCGACGTGCCGATAAGGATGGCTTGGGCGATTTCGTCGTGTTCGGCTTGGCTGAACAAATCCATCGCCACCCAGTCGGCGGGCGTGGTGCCGTCGGCGATGACGAGGATTTCAGACGGCCCCGCCACCATGTCGATACCGACGACGCCGAACACGCGGCGTTTGGCGGCGGCGACGAAGGCGTTGCCCGGGCCGGTGATTTTATCGACCTGCGGTACGGACTCGGTGCCGTAGGCGAGGGCGGCAACCGCCTGCGCGCCGCCGACGGTGAAGACTTTAGTAACGCCCGCAACGAAGGCGGCGGCAAGCACGATGTCGTTGCGTTCGCCTTTGGGCGTGGGGACGACCATGATGATTTCTTTCACACCTGCGACATGGGCGGGCATGGCGTTCATGATGACGGAACTCGGATACGCCGCTTTGCCGCCGGGAACGTAAATGCCGACGCGGTCGAGCGGTGTAATCTGTTGTCCCAACCGCGTGCCGTCTTCGTCTTCGTACGTCCAAGATTCCATTTTTTGGCGTTGGTGGTAGCTTTCGACCCGTTCGGCAGCAGTTTTCAAGGCCGTCTGAATTTCGGGCTGCAAACGCTCAAACGCGGCCTGCAAATCGTCTTGAGTGAGAATGAGGTCGGCTATGGTTTGGGCGGATGTGCCGTCGAAGCGGTTGGTGTATTCAATGAGCGCCGCATCGCCGCGCTTCTGCACGTCGGCGCAGATGTCGGCGACGATGTGGTCGATTTCGGGATTCTGAGCGGTTTCAAAAGCCAGCAGGGCTTTGAGCTCGGCTTGGAAATCGGGCGATTGGGTGTTGAGTTTTTTCATGATTTGGGATTCTCCTTTGATATTTTTGGACTTGGGGTCGTCTGAATATTTTTTTGTTCAGTCTCGGTTTTGGGTCTGATATACGCTTTTTCTCCCCCGCTACCAAACTTCAATTCGGGCAGGCATTTTTGTTGCAGGCCGAGTTTGGCTAATACCTCTTCGCTACGAGAGGTGGTATGGAAACGGTAACGGGTTTGTTTTCTGCCGTTTTTGGTTTCTTCAAGCGTTTCGAAACCGTCCACCTCATACGCGCTGACAACAGCGTTTTGCAGCGCGGTGTGAATGCCGATAACGTATTTCACTTTTGACGCGGCATCTTTGCCGATAACCCAGTTGCCCAACGTACGCGATTTGAGGTTGGCATCGTCTTGGTTGTCGAAGCGGTAGTCGGCTTCTTCGTCGGTATCCAAGTCCAAAGCGTCTTGGATTTTGACGGCAAGAACCAGTCCGTCGGGATTTAGGTCGTCAAGCGGGCAGGGCGTGAATTTGAAGCGGCTGTCGAGTTCTTCCGCGCTGATGCCGCCTGCGCCGCATCCGGCAGATTGGTTTTTGAATTTTTTGCCGACAACGGATTTGACGAAATGAATCAGGGCAGATTCAGCGGCTAGCGCTTCGACTTCAGTCAGATGATAGCTGATGATATGGCGGCCGAGTTTCTTACATTTGGCGATGGCTTTGCGTGCCGGCACGTCAATGTCGCCGTCTTGCGAACGGGCGGCTTGTTCATGCTCGAAGATGCGGTTGTCGCAGCCTTTGCCGATGTAGAGGATTTTGTCTTTTTTCAGGTCGGTCAGGCAATAGACGTAAAACCGACGCTCGCCGTTATTTAATACGGAAAGGGTTGAATCTGAAAATTTTTTTATTTTTGCAGCCATTTTAAATCCTCCTATACAGTTTACTGCCGGTGATATTTTCAGACGACCTGTCGGCGGAAACGGCTAGGGTCGTCTGAAAACGCATCTTCATTCAAATGAACGCTCACCCCGCCTTCGCTGCGCTGCCGAACGCCTGAATAATCGGCTCCAGCAGCGCGTGTTTCGTTTTCAATGTGGCTTTGTTGACCACCAGACGGCTGGAAATATCGACAACGTGTTCGACCGCTTCCAAGCCGTTTGCCTTAAGCGTGTTGCCGGTGGAGACCAAATCGACGATGGCGTCGCTCAAACCGACCAGCGGTGCAAGCTCCATTGAGCCGTAGAGTTTGATGATGTCGACGTGTACGCCTTTGCCGGCGAAATGCTCGGCGGCGATGTTGGGGTATTTCGTCGCGATGCGCAGGCGGCTGCCGGGCTGCGAGGCGGCGGCGTAGTCGAAACCCTTGCGGACGGCGACCATCATGCGGCATTCGGCGATGTGCAAATCCAGCGGCTGATAAAGCCCGCTGCCGCCGTGTTCGATTAAAACGTCTTTGCCCGCGATGCCGAAGTCTGCCGCGCCGTATTGGACGTAAGTCGGTACATCGGTGGCGCGGACGATGACGAGGCGGATGTTTTCATGGTTGGTGCCGATAATCAGCTTGCGCGATTTTTCGGGCGCTTCGGCAGGAATGATGCCCGCCGCCGCCAAAAGCGGCAGCGTTTCTTCAAAGATGCGCCCTTTGGACAGGGCGATGGTCAGCGTGTTTTCAGTCATTGTTGTTGTGTGCCGTCAGACTTCGAACCTGTATCAAGCAGGCGGTCTGACTTTCTCCATTGTATAGTGGGTTAACTTTAAACCAGTACGGCGTTGCCTCGCCTTAGCTCAAAGAGAACGATTCTCTAAGGTGCTGAAGCACCAAGTGAATCGGTTCCGTACTGTCTGTACTGTCTGCGGCTTCGTCGCCTTGTCCTGATTTAGTTAATCCACTATATGTTTCAGATGGGAAAAAGGTCGTCTGAAAACCGCGACCGGCATTCAGACGACCTCATGTGGATCAAAGCAGTTTTTTGATGTCGGCGGCAATGGTTGCCGGTTCGCTGCCGTAAGGCGAGAAAATCGCCACTTCGCCGTTTTTGTCGATCAGATACGCGCCGGAAGAGTGGTCAACCAAATAGTTTTCACTGTCTTCCTTCTGAACCACTTTGGCGGAAACCACGCGGTATTGCTGTTTGATGACCGGCAGGCTTTGGTCGCCTGTCGCAGTCAGACCGATAAATTCAGGATTGAACTGCTTGACGTATTTGCTGATGACTTCAGGCGTGTCGCGCTCGGGGTCGATGCTGGCAAATACCACTTTCACATCTTTCGCCTGATCGCCCAATTGTTTCAATGTGTCGCTGTAAGTCAGCAATTCGGTCGGACAAACGTCGGGGCAGTGCGTATAACCGAAGGACAGGATCACGACTTTGCCTTTCAGGTCGCTTAAGCTGAACGGCTTGCCGTCGCCGTCGGTCAGCGTGAAATCGCCGCCGATGTCCTCTTTACGCATATCCGTTCCCGGACCTTGCGGTTTGGGAGCGGCAGCAGCATTAAGCGAGGTCGTTTCAGGAGAAGAAGCAGGCGTTGCGGCTGGGGCGGACGCTGTTGAAGAAGCAGCTGAAGCTGGTGCAGGATTTTGCTCCGGCGTTTTGGCTTCAGGTTTGCAGGCAGTAAGTGCGGTAAGGGCGAATGCGCCCAAAATAGCGGTACGGATTGCAGTAGGCATCATAAAAATTCTCCAATGCAAATATGGTGTGTGAACGTCGTCTGAAAATAAAAAATGAAACGAACGCTGCCATCTTAGCGCGTTTGCAACATTTAATATAGCGGTTTATGCCGTTTTTCGGCTGAAAATGAATGATGTTTGATATAAGTGGAAAGAGTAGAATGCGTCAGGAACAAAATAAAATAAATTTAATGTTTTTAAAAATCAAAAATATAAGCAATATATCTGCAAACAAGGCAAGATTTTGCTTTACAAGCCCGAATACGCCGCTATAATAGCGACTTCTTCACCAGCCCAGGTGGCGAAATTGGTAGACGCAGGGGACTCAAAATCCCCCGCCGCAAGGTGTGTCGGTTCGAGTCCGACCCTGGGCACCACAATAAACCGCTTATCAGCGGTTATTTTTTTGCCTGTCGCAGCCTAACACCGTAAACCAAAGCCAAGAAAGATAAGGCTTTCCGCTGGTTTCGGTATCTTTGCATCATATAATCCTGCCTATTTCTGCCTAATTGAAGTAACCTAAAATTTACGGTATCTTTTGCGGTATCTGAAAAATACCTCGAAAAAAATACCTCGAAAAAATACCGTAAAAATGAAGCTGAACGACCGCCAAATCAAAAACGCCAAACCCGCCGAAAAACCGTTCAAGCTCAATGACGGGAAGGGCTTGTATCTGTATATCAATACGGGCGGCGGGAAGTTATGGCGGTTTGATTTTTCGTATAACGGCAAACGTAAAACGCTTTCAATCGGCAAATATCCGACCGTATCACTGGTAGAAGCCCGCCAAGCCGCTGTCAGTAATACCTTTCGGAACATTGCCGCCGAATGGCACAAACACCGTGAAACGGGATTGACAGGCAATCACGCCGCCCGTGTATGGGACAGTTTGGGAAAGGACGTTTTCCCCACGCTGGGCAGCTTGTCTATCAGTGAAATCAAAGTCAGTCAGGTAAAAGAAGTGATTGAAGCGGTGGCGGCAAGGGGAGCACTTGAAACGGCGGGCGGATATTGCGGCGTATCAAGTCTGTTTTCACTTATGCGATACGGACGGAACGGGCGGAAAACAATCCCGCTGTTCCATTGGGAGGTTTAATCAAAGCCCCAAAGCAGAAACATCAGCCCGCCTTGCCGCAATCGGAACTGATCGAGTTTTACCGCCGTTTGATGTTGAAACAAGCCAAACAGCAAACAAAAATAGCCATGCAGTTAATCATGCTGACCCTCGTCAGAAATAAAGAGCTTAGGGCGGCGGAATGGTCGGAATTTGATTTAGACGGGACAGAGTGGAGCATACCCGCCGCCAAGATGAAGATGAAAGCCCCGCATATCGTCTCCCCCTTGCCGATTGGACGCTTGAACTTTTGGCAGAACTGAAGGAACTGACAGGACATAGCCGTTATCTGTTCCCATTGGTAAAAGACCCTGACGAGCATATTGAGTGAAAACACCCTATCTTACTTGATGGGCAGAATGGGCTATAAGGGCGTAGCAACGCCCCACGGTTTCAGAAGTCTAGCCACAGACGTATTGAATGAAAACGGTTTTAACAGCGACGTAGTAGAGCGACAGTTTGCCCAGCGGCGAAACCATCACGGCAGACGGCAAAACCCACACCGTCATCTACAACGGCGACACTAGCCAAGCGGCGGCATACCGACCAAACTGAGAGCTTACCGATTGGCAGCAAAGTATCGCCCGATACGCAGCGGGAAACAGCCGCCTATGCTTGGCATTGGGCACGTCCTTTGCTGCTCCCTTGCTATCCCTGTTGGACAATAAACCGCTTATCAGCGGTTATTTTTTTGTCTATCGCAGTCTAACACCGTAAACTAAAACCAAAATGGACAGGGTTTTCAGACGGTTTCGGTATCTGTAAATCATATAATCCCGTCTATTCCTACCTAATTGAATCAACCGTTTTCATGGGTATAATTTGGGGTTTCTGAAATACCCCGAAAATATATTCAAAAATGCCCCCGGTGTCCGTCAATAAAGTAATCGCGGGTTAAAGTTGTATCTAAATGAAATCTCTTAATTTCAAAACATTGTTAGGCTTTTCAACTTAATCTGTTTTTCTTGTCTTTTGATACGGCAGATACGAAAAGGTCGTCTGAAAACCTGATGGATAAGGTGAACTGCACCCCAAAAGTTGGACATCCCCTCCAACTCATAAGGTGCAGTTTTTTTATGAGCAAATATACATTACACTTCAAATACCAAGCCGTACTCCACTACCTGCACATACGCAGCCAGCAGCGTACCGCAGACCACTACGGCATTTCCCGAACCCACCTGAGACGATGGATACGCGCCTATCAAGAAGGCGGTATCGGCGCACTCGAACATCCCCAATCCAAAACCATACCCCAACATCGAAAAAACCCCTTCATCGCAGATAAACCCGACCAAGAAAAAACACAGGCAGAGCTTATCGAAGAGTTGTGCTATATGGGCGCAGAGGTCGCCTACCTAAAGGAGTTAAAAGCCCTCAGCCAAAAGCAGACCGAAAAGGACAAAGCCAAACCGTCCAAACACTGAGGGCGCAACACCCGCTCAAATACCTGCTGCACATCGCAAACCTGCCCAAAAGCAGCTTTTACTACCACCACCAAGACCGACCCGACCCCGACGCAGCCGACAAAGCCCTCCTCGTCGAAACCTACCGGCGGCATAAAGAACGCTACGGGCAAAGGCGCATTGCCGCAGCATTGGGTTGGAACCGCAAAAAAGCGGCGCGGTTGATGAAGCAGTTGGAACTGAAAGCCCTCATACGGGCGAAAAAAGCCTACCGCCATCCCGCTATGGGCGAAATATCGGAAAACCTCCTCAAACGCCGGTTCAAAGCCCGAAAGCCCAACGAAAAATGGCTGACCGACGTTACCGAACTCAAAGGGAAGGACGGCAAACTGTACCTCTCGCCAATCTTGGACTTGTTCAACCGCGAGATCGTCGCCTACGCCATGAGCCGCAGAGCCGACAGCGAAATGGTGAAGGAAATGCTCGAAAAAGCCGCCCCCGTCTGACTGCTAAAGGAACGATGCTTCATTCGGACCAAGGTGTGCTGTACCGTACGGCGGGGTATAGGGAATTGCTTGCGGAGCATTCCATGGTTCAAAGCATGTCGCGTAAGGCGAACTGCTGGGACAATGCGCCGATGGAAAGCTTCTTTGCGGTGTTGAAGACGGAGTGTTTCTATAACGCAGGTGAATTGACGGTGGACGAATTGATGAAGCAGATAGATGACTATATGGATTACTACAACCGGGAGCGTTGCAGTTTGAAATTGAAAAAGCTGAGTCCTGTCGCATACAGAACCCAGCTTGCACAGAGCGCCTGAATAGGCTTTTATGAGTGTCCAAGATTTGGGGGCCAGTTCAAAGGTTTTCAGACGACCTTTTTGATGAGAAGGGATTATTTGAAGATGTAGGAATCGGGCATTTCGTCGAAGCTGACGACGCGGCCGCCTTTTTCTTTGGCAAATTTCTCTGCTTGGGCTTTGTCGGCGAAGGGGAGGGCGTCTTCCGCACCCATGCCGCCGATGAAGCCGCTTTCGATGACGTAGTAGGCTTTTTTGCCGTCTATCCATGCGGTATCAGCATTGGGTTTGCTCCAGTCTTTGACTTTGCCCATGTCGGTAACGTAGATGACGTGGATGCCTTTAGGCTCTTCGGGCAGCTTGGTGTAGCCGAACATCTGTTTGATGGTGGAGAACCAGACGGGGCGGTCGGGTTTGCCGTTGAGGTAGATTTGGGCTTTGGGGCCGTTGTGTTCGGTCAGGTTCATGCTGCAATAGTGCCCCACGGCGCGGTCGCTGATTTGCTGAGGCTCAGGCGGCGGGGTGTCATCCTCTTTGGGACAGGCACTCAGGAGCAGGGCGGCGAGGAGCGCAGGTAAAATCTTTTTCATATTTGTCGCTTTCCAAAAATTCTTGCTGCCAAGATAAGGGGAATAATAACCCATAATATCTGCGCGGTCAGCAATACGGGCATGGTCAGGCTGATTTGTTCGCTCAAACCTGCCATGCCTGCGTACATGGCGGTGTTCTCGTAACCGGTCAGGTTGAGCAGGCGGTAGATGTCGGTGGGGTTGAAAAGGAGGACGGTTTCGACGACGGGTGCGGTAATTGTTTGCTGGGTATCGGCGACGAGGATACCCAAAAGCGCCATGTCGAAGATGACGACGAAAAACAGCCAAACGCCAATGGCGATACCGGCGGCGGTGCCGCGTTCTTTCACTTTCGCGCTGATGAGGTAGCCCATGGACAGGAATGCGGCGCCCAAGATAACGCTGGCGGCAATCAGCAGGGCAAAGGGTTTCCACGCGGCGATGTCGAAGCTGCCGTTGGCGAGTTGGAGCGTGATGCCCGCGATTCCGTAGCCTGCGGTGGTGGCGAGGGCGAGGATGATGAGGTGTCCGATGAATTTTCCGGCAAGGATTTGGTTGCGGGAAACGGGGTAGCTCAACAGCAGCGCCATGGTGCCGCGTTCGATTTCGCCGATAAGGGAATCGTAGGAGAGGAGCATGGCGATGAGCGGAATCAGGAAGATGGACAGGCTGGAGAGGCTGACGACGGTTACGGTCAGCGGATCGACTTTAACCGAGCCTGTGGGCGAGCTGCCGAGGAAGCCCAATGAGAGGGCGAGGGCGGCGAGCAGGACGGAGGCGGCGAGTACCCAGCGGTTGCGCAGGCTGTCGCGGACTTCTTTTCCGGTGATAATCCAAACGGGGTTCATACGTCCTCCCTTTTTAAGAATTGTGCGTACATGTCGTCGAGTGTGGGTGTGTGGATGTCGAGGTAGGCGAGGTCGGACAGGTTGCCCAGTTCGCTGAGTAATGCCATGCGTTCTTCAGCCTGACATTGCGCCTGATAACTGAGGTCGTCTGAAAGCGGCTGCCAGCGTTCGCTTAACGGACGCGGGGATTTGAGGCGGATGTTGACGGTGAGGGGGAGTCCGCTTTGGACGTGCAGCTCGTCCATGCTGCCGTCGGCGACTTTGACGCCGTTTTTCATGACGACGATGCGGTCGGCGTGGCCGTCGAGTTCGGCGAGGGCGTGGGTGCTGAGGAGGACGGTGGCGCCGCGTCCGTTGAGTTCGCGCACGACTTCGTAAAACATTTGGCGCGAGGCGGGGTCGAGGCCTGTGGTGGGTTCGTCAAACAGCAATACTTTGGGTTCTCCGAGCAAGGCTTGGGCGAGGGCGAGGCGTTGGCGCATACCTTTGGAGTAGGTGCCGACGCGGCGGCGGGCGGCTTGGGAAATGCCGACGCGCTCGAGGAGTTCATGGTTTTTGGTAAGCGGCTGTTTTTTGAGTTTTGCGTAGAAATTGAGGGTTTCGATGCCGCTGAGAGAAGGGTGTAGCGCGACGGTTTCGGGCAGGTAGCCGATTTGGCTGCGTAACTGCGCGCCTGCTTTGCTGCCGGTGCGCTCGCCCAGCAGCATGACTTCGCCTTCGGTGGGGGTAATCAGCCCGAGTATCAATTTGATGAGCGTGGATTTGCCTGCGCCGTTGTGTCCGGCAAGACCGACACTTTCGCCTGCCTTCAAGACTAAATCGACTTGGTTGACGGCTTTTTGTGCGCCGAAGCGTTTGGTTACGTTTCTCAATTCGACATGGTGTGCGCTCATGAGTGCTTCCTTGTGTGGATTGGGTTTCAGACGACGTTGAGGGTCGTCTGAAAAGGGCGTTCTTTGTATGGGGTCGTCTGAAAAGGGGGTTTCAGACGACGTTGGTGATGGATTGGCGTTTTTGACTGTTACCTGCGTTGAGGGTTGCACGGTATTTGCGGCGGATGCCCGTTGGTACGGCAATGAGGGGCAAACCCTTGCTACGGCGGGGTTTCAAGGTCGTCTGAAGAGTTTTCAGACGACGTTGGGGACGTGTTTGCCGGTTCCACTTAGTTCAATGAGCCGTTTTCGGCATCGCTCCATTCGGACTGATGGGTTTTGGCTTCTTGCAACAGTTGTTCTTTCATGGCTTCGTATTTGGTGGTGGTTTTGTTGCTGCCTGCCTTCATCAGCGGTTTGCTGTCGATCACGCCGCCGGGGAGGATGGCGGGGAACTGCGATTGCGCCCATTTGACGATGCTGATGGCGGGGCTGTTCATCAGGAGGCGGGAAACAGGCGCGCGCCAGATGATTTGGTCGATGATGCCGTTGGGACGGTACGCGCTGTCGCCGAAGCCGTCGCCGTCGAGGTCGAACGCGCTGTTGTCGCTCCAGTAGTTGCCGCGCCCGCCTTCGCCCCAGTCAAGAAAACGTGTGCTGACGTATTTGACTTGGCTTTCGTTGTTGATGAAGGCGTTGTCGGAAAGGGTGGTGCCTTCGATGGCGGCGGTGAAGTGGATGCCGATTTGGCAGTTTTCAAAATGGTTGGCGACGATTTTGTTGTAGTTGGCGTTGTAGGCGAAAACGCATTTGCCGGCTTTGTTGATGATGTTGTCGTGGATGTCGGAATAGTTGACGTAGTTGAGCATGATGCCTTGGTCGCGGCTGCCGACGGCGATGTTGCCGTACACGTTGAGACGGTCGGAGAACATCAAAACGTAGCCCATGTTGTTGCCGACGGAAATGTTGCCGCTGACTTCGCTGTCGTTGGTGTACATGTAGTGGACGGCGAAACGCAGGTCGCTGAAGCGGTTGTTTTTATAGGTGTTGTTTTTGCTGGTGTTGGAGAAAATGCCGTCGCGGCCTTTGGAAATGTCGTTACTGACGACTTGCGCGCCGGGGGCGTTCCAGACGGTTACGCCGTTGCCGCGTTCGTTGACGCGCAGGGTGGAGTCGCCGACGATTTTGTTCTCGCGCACCATGGATTCGGCAGAACCGTGGATATACACGCCGACGGAGTTGTCGAGGATGTTGTTGTGTTCGATTAAGGCGCGGGGGGCGGTTTCTTCGAGGTAGATGCCGGCGTCCATGGCGGGCAGGCTCATGCCGGAACGGGTGACGGTGAGGTTGCGCAGGGTAACGTCGGGGGCGATGACGGCAATGGTGCGGCCGGTGCGGTCGCCTTCGATTTTGGCGGACCGGTCGGCAGGGCCTTCGATGGTGATGGGTTTGTCGATAAGCAGTTTGGTTTTGTAAGTGCCGGAGGCGAGCTTGAGCGTATCGCCTGCCTGCGCGCGCGCGATGACTTCGGGGAGGTTGTCGGTAGGGGAAACGTCGATGGTGGCTGCAAAGGTCGTCTGAATCATGCCGCCGAACATAAATGTCAGGACAGCGCGTCGCCATGTTTTGAATTGGGGTGTGTGCATGGAGTTCCTCTGATTCGTGCGGTGTGCGTCGGCACGGTGATGCCTGCCTGTGAGGGCCGTGTTTTTGTTTTATAGCGGAACAGTCTGTTGCGTCCAAACGGTTCTGCTATAAAAGGTCGTCTGAAAACGAGGGCAGCGGGTTTCGCTAAGACCTGAAAGTTTTTTCAGACGACCTTTCCGTTAAGTCAGTGATAAACCGTCAAACCCGATTATCGGGGTTTAACGATCATTTGACCGGACATTTCCATGTGCAGGGCGTGGCAGAACCATTGGCAGTAGTACCAGTGTACGCCCGGACGGACGGCTTTGAAGGTTACCGATTGGGTAGCTTGCGGGCCGATTTCCATGGCGATGCCGTAGCCTTCCAAAGTGAAGCCGTGGGTCAAGTCTTCGATGGTTTCGACGTTGGTCACATATACGGTTACTTCGTCGCCTTGGTTGACTTCGAATTGCGGGATGCTGTACGCAGGCGCAACGGCAGTCATGTATACGCGGACTTTGTTGCCCTCGCGGATGACTTTGGCGGCTTTTTCCAGCTCGACACCGTCTTTTTTCGCCTGTTCCACAGCATCTTGCCAGAACCATGGGTCTTTGCGGTCCCAGGTTTTTTTCGGATTGACTTTGGAAGCGGCAACCAGACACAGGTCATGCGGTTCGGCAAAGGTCGGGTTGTCGTGTACCAGGCGCATTTCGTCGCCGGAAATGTCGATCAACTGGTCGCATTCCGGTTTCAGCGGGCCGGCGTTGAGGAAGCGGTCTTTGGAGAATTTGTTCAAAGATACCAGCCATTTGCCGTCGGCTTCCTTGGTTTCGCCCATGGTCGTATGGTTGTGGCCGGGTTGGTAGTGAACGTCGAGTTTCTGTTTGATCGGATCCACTTTTTCGCCTTTGTAGGCTTTGATGGCGTCGTCGATGTTCCATTTGACCATTTGGCTGTCGATAAACAGCGTAGTGTAGGCGTTGCCGCGGCCGTCAAACGCGGTGTGTAAAGGACCGAGACCCAGTTGGGGTTCGGCGACAACCACGTCGCGCTCTTTGATTTTGCCGGCGAACAAATCGTCCAGTTTGCTGACGTCCAATACGGTAACGGTCGGAGACAGTTTACCGTTGAGCATGATGTATTTGCCGTCAGGGGAAGCGTTACAGCCGTGCGGAGAGTTCGGCACGGGGATGTAGCGGGTGTAAGGGGAATTGGCTTCTGCGCGGCCGTCCAGCATTTTCACGCCGTTGACTTCTTTGAAGTCGCCTTTTTTGATGCCTTCTTCGATGGCGGCAAGATTGAAGACTACGCACCAGTCTTGCTCGTTGGAAGAAGCACCTTGTACGGTCAGGGCGCGTTCGGAGTTGTAGCAGGTGGAGAAGGAGTATTTGCCTTGGTAGTCGGCATCGCCGTTGTCCAAGTTGCCGTCCACCAATACTTGCCATGCGATGTCCATGGTTTCGCCGTCAATGGCGGTATAAACGGCATTCCAAGTTTTGGCGTCGTTCCAAGTACCCACGCCACTTACCGGTACGATGTGTTCGCCGTTGGCAAAGACATAGCCGGTTTTCGGATAACGTTGCGGACGCAGACCGTGTACACCGGAAACGTTAGGGATTTCGGTGATTTTGTCGGTTTTCATGAAGTCCAGGCGGACGCGGCAAACGCGGTTGTTTGCTTTGTCGTTGGCATACGCGTAGCGGCCGTCGTAAGTTTGGTCGGTAAACGACAAGTGAGGGTGGTGCAAGTCGCCGTTAGGGTAGCAGCGCAGGCCGCTGTCTTTCAGGAACTGGTTGGTTTCCGGTGTATTTTTTTCATTCAAAATACGCAGGCTCTCGTTGGTACGGCCCCAACCGGTCGCGCTGTCCATGTTGAACACGGGGATACGCATCAGTTCGCGCATGGAAGGTACGCCGATCAAGCGCATTTCGCCCGATTGGCCGCCGGAGAGGAAGCCGTAGTATTGGTCGAGTTCGCCCGGACCGACTTCGGAAGTCTGTTTGCCCGGTTCGGCAGAGGCATGAGACTCGGTTTTGGCGGCAGGCGCAGCACCTGAAGCGGCGGCTTTATCGCCACCCTCTTTGGAACAGCCCGCCAAACCCAACAGACCGGCGCCGGCAATACCTGCGCCTGAAACGGCGGCAGTACCTAAGAATGAACGACGGCTTAAGCCGTTTTGTTCTAATTTTTCGTCTGACATACAACACTCCTTGGATAAAATTCGGCAGCCGGCGTTTTCAGACGACCTGCCGATTGAAAAAACGTATTTATGTTTATAAGTGTGGGTACGGTTGACCCGGTATTTCTTTAGGGTTTCAGATTATTCGCCGGCTTTAGGGGCGGTTTCTTTTTTCACAAACTGCACAACCTGCTCCCCAGGCTGCTGTTTTGCAGATGCGGTTTCGGGGTCGGCTTTTGCCGCCGCCTGTTTTTGTTTTTTCTTGTTGGTTGCCACAACTTGCGGGCAACGTGTGTCATGGTGATACATGACTTGGCAGTGCAGGCACTGGATACATTCGTTCGGATGGATGTCGCCTTCCGGTGCAATCGCCTGAACGGGGCATTCGTGCGTACAGATTTGGCAAGGGTTGCCGCACATTTTGTAGCGGCGAAGCCAGTCGAATACGCGGAAGCGGCCGGGTAGGGCGATGCCCGCGCCCAATGGGCACAGATAGCGGCAGAAGAAGCGTTCGATAAACAGGCCGGCAACCAAAAGGGTAACGGCAAACGCGACAAACCACCATTCGCGGACGAATTTCAAAATAATCGCCGTTTTAAAGGGTTCTACCTCTGCGAATTTTTCCGCCGTGCCCAAATCGTACAGGGAAATTGCCAACAATGCGAAGAAAATGACGTATTTAATCGCAGTCAGGCGCGTGTGCAGCAGGTGCGGCACGGTAATCTGTTTCACGCCCAATTTTTTGGCGATACGGTTGGTCAACTCTTGCAGCGAACCGAAGGGGCAGAGCCAGCCGCAGAATGTACCGCGGTTCCACAGCAGCATGGTTGCGGCGGTAAACAGCCACAGGATGAACACAATCGGATCCATCAGGAAGAAGTCCCAACGGAATTCGGTCAGGATGGCGGAGAACAGTGTCAGCGTATTGACGACCGACAGTTGCGCCTGAGCGTACCAACCGATATAGAACAGGGTAAATGTCAGGAATACCAGGCGGAAGCGGTCGTACCATTTCTCATAGCGGACAATCCAGTCTTGGAACAGGAAGACCAAAAGCAGGATGGTCAAGGCGATGCCGACTACGGCGATTTGTCCCTGTTTCGCTTTCCACACCTGTTTCCAGAGTTGGTTGGATGCACCGTCGTTTGAAGAGGCTTCAGAGGCTTCTTCGGCTATGCCTTTGGTGTCTGAGGCTTGGTCGGCGGCAGGAGCGGCTGCCGGTTCGACTGGCGCGCTGATTTCGACAGGCGGTGCTTTCGGGTCATCGACATAGTAACCTTGAGGCAGCTCGTAATCCAAATCGGCGGTTACGAACGCTTTGTCGTTTACGCTCAGTACGCGTTGAACCATCAACTGCAAACGCCAAGGTTCGGCAGCATCGAATTCCACACCTTCGGGAATCGTAAACCAAGATACTTCTTTAAAGTGGGGCGCGCCTTCGGCTGCCAAATCAACCAAGCGTTCGTGTTGCGCGTCAGTAAAGCGGAAGCTGTTTTCGCCTTGAATCATCTCGATACGGTCGAAAATACCGCCGCGGACATAGCCCGAACCTTTCCAAGAATAACGGCCTTCACCGGCAACCAAGACAGCTTGTTGACCCGGTTGCAGACGGTTTTGCAGGTTTTTCCAACCTTCCTCGCCCAACAGGCTTTTGCCGATGGAAGGCTGGCTGACTACGGCAGTGTACAAATCGATAAAGGTATCGTCGCCTGCGCCTTGTTCGGCGTGTTCGGCAACACCTGCTTTGCCGCCTTTTTCAAACAGCTTGTTGATTTCGTCAACAGTAATGTGCAGATGACCGATGGCTTTTTGTTCCAGCAGCGCATTCCAAGATTGGATGTCCTGTTTGTCAGGGTTGACAGCGCGGCGAGGTCGGGTTTGAGCCGCAGGTGCGGCAGCCTGTTGCGTATCCGCAGCATTGGCGGAGGTCGTCTGAACGGTTTTGTCAGTGCCCAAACCATATTTGCCGGCAACAACTTTGAACGAACGCTGGATGCTGTCGTTAATCACCATCAGCGTAACGGTCGCGCCGCTGATGATGTCCCCGGGTGCAACACCCGGAGTAGGCGGATTTTTAATAAAATTCAAACCGATATACTTATTGATGAATTTATCCACACGCGACTGCGGGATACCAATAAGCATAATCGGCTCATGGTGATCGACCAGCTTCGCACCGGCGATCGTTCCGTCGTTGGCCAAAGCCATCATCGTATCAATCGGTTTGCTCGAATAGCCGCGTGTATTGACCACGTCCGTCGTGATATACACCAAGCCCAACTGCTCGTTGCCCTTATAAACACGGGCAACCATAGGCTTGCCTTCAGGCTTGCCATAACGGTCTGCACCCGGAAAAATTTCCGAAGGCTGGACTTTTGACAGGAAGTCAGGCAAACGCTCGGCGTAAGCGGGCAGTGTCGAAAACAATAGGACAAATACGGCAAACATCGCCAGCATCGTATTCAAGATGCCTGATGTGTGTTTCGTTTTTAGGCAGGACATGGCTGTTCCCGATTATTCGATACTCTAAACATTAACATTATATGAATCCATTATTTGCAATAATTTGACCTATGTCAAATTTACAAATCTTAAAACCAGATTTGGAGGGTATGTAATACTTTATAAGTATATGGATATGGGTCTGATTTCATTACAAATAGAAATAGAAAACAAAGTGATTATATGCTTTTGCCTGCTTCTAGATGTCTTGGTTTGGATTGATTATTAGTTGAAATAAACATATGTATTGAATGAGGGCTATCTAAATAAAGAGATCGTCTGAAAACCGAAAAATCAGTTTTCAGACGACCTTTGTTTAGCTCAAACCTCCCCGGTTTAAGCAGCGTTGACTTTGTCTTCGCGGCGCAGCAGGGTAATCAGGTCGCTGATGCGCTGTTTCATGCTGCGGCGGTCGACGATTTGGTCGATAGCGCCTTTTTCCAGCAGGAACTCTGCGCGTTGGAAGCCTTCGGGCAAAGTTTCGCGGACGGTTTGTTCAATAACGCGAGGGCCGGCAAAGCCGATAAGGGCGTTGGGTTCGGCAAGCACGACATCGCCGAGGAAGGCGAAGCTGGCGGATACGCCGCCCATGGTCGGGTCGGTCAGGACGGAGATGAACGGCAGGCGTTTTTCAGTCAGAAGATGCAATGCCGCGCTGGTTTTGGTCATCTGCATCAATGAGTTGACACCTTCCTGCATACGCGCACCGCCCGATGCGGCAACGCAGATGAAAGAGCAGTTGTCGGCTACGGCGCGGCGTACGCCTTGAACGAAGCGTTCGCCGACGACGGAACCCATAGAGCCGCCGATAAAGCGGAATTCGAAGGCGGCAATCACGACGGGCAGGCCGTTCATAAAGCCTTTCATCACGACCAACGCATCATCTTCGCCGGTGGCTTTGCGCGCTGCGGCCAAGCGTTCGGGATATTTTTTGCTGTCTTTGAATTTCAGCGGGTCGGTCGGTTTGATATTGGCGGCGATTTCTTCGCGACCTTCCTCGTCCAAAAGCAAATTGAGGCGTTCGCGCGCGGAAAGCGGGTTGTGGTGGTTACATTTCGGGCAAACTTGGTCGTTTTGCTGAAGTTCGGTCGAGTAGATGGTTGCCGAGCAGGAAGGGCATTTGTGCCACAGGCCTTCGGGAACGTTGGACGAGCCTTCGCTTTTACTGCGGTTTTTGATTTTGGGCGGTAGGATTTTGTCTAACCAACTCATGGATGACTCCTTGGAATTCGGGATTCAGACGACCTTTGCGTGTGTTTTCGGAAAAGGCCTTAACGGATTGCGTCTTTTAATTCTTTTACCAACGCGCCGACGGCTTCTGCTTCGCGGCCTGCGTTATTTTCAATTTCTTTGACGATGCGGCTGCCGACGATGACGGCATCGGCAACGGCACCGATTTTGCGCGCGCTTTCGGCGTTGCTGATACCGAAGCCGACACCGATCGGGATGTCGATATACTTGCGCAAAAGCTCTATTTT